>JAZUGE010000014.1:0-36786 GCA_045641045.1 Treponema sp.
TATATATCACTCGCAAAAAAATTGCAATAGTAACCATTGCTTTTTTTGCAATTTTTTTTAATATTTTTTTGTTTTTTATTTTTTACCTGTAATAAAGCCAGTAAGATATTTTTGGTAAGAAAAATAAATGTTTTTGGTAAGCCAACAGGATATTTTTGGTAAGCGAATAAGATGTTCTTCGTAAGACAACAGGATATTTTTGGTAAGCGAATAAGATATTCCTGGTAAGACAGAATTCTTTGAATAGTAGCACGTGTTTTACAATCATGAAATAACTGCTTTCACAGACCATAATGCTCAAGTATCACTGCCCCTGCATAAACCTTTTTCATAGCCCCACGGACTACACTTTATAATCAGTGGGACTACACTTCATAGTCCGTGGGGATACATTTTTTTTGCCAGAAACTCATTTTTTTATTTCAATAGCGCAAAACTTTCAGAGCTGTATATATAAAAAAAGCCTGACGTTGTACACATCAGGCAGGTTTTGGATTTCGACACCCACGTTAGATATTCTTTTTTAAAACTGATGAAAAGTTTATTAAATAGTCAACAAAAGACGTATAGCTTAAAATCACACAAACAATAAAAAGAACAAGGGCCCCAATATTGAGGTAAGGGATTAAGAACCCTATATACTGATCAAGTCCAAGTCTTATTGCACTTTCGATTGCAAGCATATAGAAAGCTGCTGAAATATAAAAAACAGTTTTTACCTTCCCCCCCTTACGAGCACCAATTGCAACACCCTGCTTTACTGCAACCATGCGTAAAAAAGTCTGTGCAAATTCACGGTACATAATAAGGATAAACAAAACTGTAGGCATGTAACTAAATCCGGCAAAAGACTTCATAGCACATACAAAAAGAGTAAGATTTAAGAAAACGTCAGCAAATGGATCAAACAATTTTCCAAAATCACTTACTTCGTTATATTTACGAGCATAGTGTCCATCCCAATAATCAGTAAGCTGAATAACTATAAGAGAAGGAATCATAACAACAGCCGAGATTTTTGCTAAAATACCATTACCTAACCAAATAGGCAAATTATATAGTAGAAAAAATACAGGTGCAAAAAGAACTCTGGATAATGTGAATTTATTTGATGTTTTCATTTTTTATAGTATCTCTATTAATTAAAAAAAAATCAAGGTATCTGAAAATGATGTTAAAGTGTTTGTTGCAGAACATACGTTATTTTGTTGTTTTTTACTTCAACTTTTACATGATAAAGAATCGGATAAACTTCTGAAGAAGATAGATCTATATATTTAAGTTCTTTATTTGCAAACAAATACATCTCATACTTTTTTTTCACATCTAAAATGTACTCATTTTTAATACCGTAATCGCTATTAATATAATCTATTGTTTTATATTGAGCTTTATCCCCTTTTTTTTCAGTATCAGTAACTCCATAAAACCTATACCACACCCTCGGCAACGGCAGCAAAAGATTATCAGGCAAAGTATATGATTCAAGCACAATACTTTTTTTACCAGACATATTGCAGTTAAGCTTTTTTTCATCTAATTTAATACTGTTTTTTGCTACAGTGATATCAAAGGACTCTTTTATATTATCAAATGATGAGTAAAGGATAATACCTGTAAAAACAGAGCAGATTACATAGCATAAAATAAAAAATGGGATAAAAAACTTCCAGAGCCATGCCATTAAAAATCCAGCACCAAAAAGCAGTATTACAAAATAAAAGACATCTGAAACACATTTAATACAGCCAATTACTGTACGAAAATCGGTTATTACAATAAACGTTGTGCATATGATTATTACACTTAAAAGAAGAAGAATAAATGTTATACGAGACTTATAATACTTCTGTCTGGCAATAAGTGCTCCTGAAACACATACTACACAGGCAATAAAAGCTCCAAGGCTAAGGCTTAGTATACCCAAGGCAAGATACAGGCTAAAAGTCATTGCTGAAAAGCCTTATAGTCCTGAACTATATTTATTGCAGACACAACTTCATAATCTTTAAGATGAGCCTGTGCAATAGTAACAGCAGTATCAACCACTGCATGAGAATCTGCGATTCCCTGCAAGGTCACTGTTTTATTGTCTATCTGAGCCTTTAAAAAGTTTATGTTGAGTTTATGCTTAAATATCATAAGATTAACAACACTCTGACACAGTAAAAGTTCTTTTACACGCTTTTGACCAGAGTCTTCATCTGACTGTGTTACAGAAGTCTTTACAAGACTTTCAATTAATGCTGCAACAGATTCGATAGTCAGTTTACCTGTATTTACAGTTAAATCAAACATTGACGGATCTTCGTTTTCGATATTAAAAAAGCTTTTATGAAATCCGGCTCTGTTTGTATCGCTTTCTGCAATACGTTTATCAGCCTGCTTATCGTTCCAGCTAAACTCATTTTTTAAACGCTCGCGACGAACATTATCATCTGATACAAAACGCAGTGATATTAGGTTTGGCAGATCATTTAATATTATAGAAGCACCGCGGCCAATGATAATACAGTTATTATCCTGAACAGCTTCTAAAACTGCAGTTTGAAGATAATCAAGATATTCATCCCTGTCTTTTGCAAGTGAAGCAAAAAATCCTGGCTTTCTTTCATCATATTTTAAAAGCTTGTCTTTATTAAAACCAAGTTCAACAATACGCTGCTCAATCTGCTTACGACCGGCAAACCTGTACCCAAGCTTTTCAGCTGTGTATGAAGCAATCTCGTCACCTAAAGCTGCAACCTGTCTTGAAATTGTAATAATAGCCATAAAACCTCTGCCCTTTATACATAAGTATGTTTAAATCATAAAGTCAATTTGAATTTAAGTAAAGAATAAGATATGCTTTATTTAATATGAAAGACTCAAACTTAATTTGGAAACAAGGTAAAAAGACAGAACTGCTCCGTACTCCTGTTATGACAGTAAACTCAATTAATTCAGTATCTTCACAGGGAGTTACAGGTGATTATATTGTAATGGATGCGCGAGACTGGGTCGTTGTGATACCTGATGACGGTGAAAACTATTTGATGGTCAAACAGTGGCGGCACGGAGAAGGAGCTTTAAGCATAGAGTTTCCTGGTGGTGTAATTGATGACGGCGAAGAGCCTTCATGTGCAGCACGACGTGAACTTTTGGAAGAAACAGGTTTTGAAGCTGATGAACTGATAAGCTTAGGTACTATGAATCCAAACCCAGCCCTTTTTAGTAATCACGTACATATTTTTGCAGTAACCAAGATGCATGACACAGGTAAACAAAGTCTTGATCATGATGAGTTTATCAATTATCTAAAAATAAATAAAAATGAAGTCTTTGCTAAAATGGGAAACAGTGATTATCCCCATGCTCTTATGGCAAGCGCTCTTTTAAGATACATGGCATACAAAAATGCATAAAAAAAGTGCAGGACTTATGTTCTGCACTTTTTACTAAACTAATTTATTATCAGCGGTTTGCTGAGTATCCTTCATATTTTTTTGATGGATTATAAACACCATCACGGAACTCGCCTGTGATACTTGGTATTTCCATCTTCATACCAGGTAAAATAAGGTTAGGGTCATCTGGCTTTGGCATATTTTGCTTGTTAGCCTGATAAAGATTTTCCCAAAGTAAAGGATTATTGTATACATATGGACGACCTGAAATATTCCAGTAACAGTCCTTTGTATCTGCCCATGGACGAACAACATAATACTTTGGTAAAGGTATAATCTCTTTAACATCAGCAAGAGCATCCATTACCTGATTTGCAAATGAAACAGCTTCATCATAGTTTTCAGCAACAAAGGCTTCCTGCGCACTGGCATATGACTTTTGTGCTGCTGTATAGGCCATCGGGAATGTCTTATCAGCGTTAATACTCTTTGCCCAGTCTAAGCGACTGCTTGCCTTACGCATTGCATTGTCAGCATCCAGCATTGCCATCATTTTACGAACAAAGGCCTGACTTAAAGCTGCATTTTCTTCAGCTTTTTTTGCATACTCCTGTGAAAGTTCATACTCACCGGCATCTAATGCAGCTTCTGCTTTTTTTGTATATTCATCAGCAAGCTTCTGATATGTGTTGTTTTTATAGCTTACACCAAACACTGCAGATCCAAATAAACATACTACAGCTGCAAACAAGACTAATTTTTTCATTACTTAACCTCCTGAACTTCAGGAGCAGCTTCAGACTGCTGTAAAGCATTTTCAGCTTCTTCTTCAGCGATTGCTGTAGCAGCTTCTTCTTCAGCTTTCTTTGCTGTATCACTAGACTCAACATCAATTACTGCTTCATCTGGATTTGCAAGGTCATCACTTTCAAGAAGAACTGTATTTTCATCTTCGATACCTGTAATTTGACTTTCAAGAGGAGCCTTCGTATCTGCATCAAGAGTAAACTCTTCAGCTTCCTGAACCTTTTGCTTTGCTCTCTCTAAAGCAGCCTGAGCCTGAGCACGATTACGTGATACTACTTCAAAGAGTTTTGTGTATGACTCTTTTGAAGTTCTATATCCTTCATACGCACCCTCAATATCTTTTGTCACATATGCTGAATCTGCTTTTTTGAAAATCTCTGAAGCTTTTGAGTATTCTTCTTTTTTAGCAACTCCGGCTTTTACACTGTCAGCATTCTTTTTAGCTTCAAGAGCAGCATTGCGCTCACGTCCTGCAAGAGCAACAAAACCTTTATTGATAATATCTTTATATGCATTTAGTGCAGCATCAGAATAACTCAAAAGCGCACTAGCCTCACCTTCCTGAGAAGAGTACTTATCAAGGGCAGCCTGTCCATCCTCATATGCCTTTGGATCAAAATCAGCAAAACCAAGCTCATCAATACGGCCTTTTAAAAGCTTAGCTTGAGCTGCTTTTGCAATTGCATTGTAACGTGATATTAAATCATTAGCCTCAGCTGAATAATCAACCTTACTGTCTTGTGCAAATAAGTCTTTTAGAGATTGATATTTTTCTTCAAGAACAACATACACATCAGGGAAAAATGAATCTGCCTTTGCCTCAATAGCAAGAGCTCTGGCCTGTTCAACTTTTTGTAAAAGATCTGTATTTACCTGAGTTAAATCTTCTGTTTCGGCAGGCTGTTCAACTACAGGAGTTTCAGCCTCCTGATTAACCTCTGGCTCAACTACAGGCTCTGGAGCAGGAGTAGAACCACAGGATGCCAGTAAAAATATACACATGATTCCTGCTGTAAATGCAAGATGTTTAATTTTCACTTTTTTCCTCCAAATATTTTTTTGTACAATATAGAGTATAAAACAGTTATTGATTGAATACAACATAAGCGGTGATTTTTTAGTAAAATATTAGTGCATTAATTCCTAATATAACTTATAATTAGAGAGATTTTGGAGTTATTAAAAAAATATACAGCACTATCGTTTTTTACGGGAGGAACAGTTATGGCTGATGATTTTTCATTTTCAATCGAACAGACAGTTGGTGTCATATCTGAAGGTAAAGGCGGCTGGAAGCTCGAATTAAATAAAGTATCATGGGGTGGCCGCCCTGCAAAATATGATATCAGATCATGGGACGGCTCTCATCAGAAAATGGGCAAAGGTATTACCCTTACAGCCGAAGAACTTACAGCCCTTAAAAACATACTATCTCAGATTGAGATCAACTAAAAATCAGTATCGTACTCAAGGCAATAGGCACCATTTTTAATTATGATCTCATACAAGAGCATTGTGAGCTGTGTCTCAGTAGCTGCAGTTCCTAAGGAACGCATGTCTATGTCTGTTTTTGCAATTAAAGCAGATATAGCTGAACACTGTCCGCTTGTCCATATACGGCATGCTCTTGAGTATTGTGTACGACTCTTTTTACTTGTAAAACCATTCTTTTTTAATGTCAGCTCATCTGGATACGAACCGTTATGAAGACTTTGCCACAGACTCAGCTTTCGAAAACACATTGCAAGACCAGATAACAGCATTACCGAGTTTGAGTTTTTTGATAAAAGAATTTTTTGCAATACACCCAATGAGTTTTGCAGTCTGTTAACAGGCGACTCATTGTAATCTGTCATTACATCGAAAAGCGTAAAGGCATTTTCTTCTCTATTATGAGATAAAATGCTTTCTACATCCTTTGATGTAATAACATGATCCTTTGTAAAGCATAAAAAAAATGTATTGCACTGAGACCTTAATTCTTCGGTATTATTTTCAATCATATCAAGAATAAGGCTTATTGCATCATTTTCAATCATATAACCGTTTTTGCGGAAAAAACTTTTTAGCCATTCTTCTTTACGGTCATCAAACATTTCCCAAAATATTTTTTTGTTTTCTTTTGGAACAAGTTTATCAAGCTTTGCATCTATACTTACTTCATCTGACACAAGTATAAGCACTGAGCTTTGAGATGGCTTTGGATTTTCTTTTGAAGGTGTTACTGACGAAATCCATTGTGATAAAAGATCTATGTCTTCCTTTTTTTTAATCTGTTCAGCATTTTTAAGAACAATACAAGTTGAAGGAATAAACAAAGAGTCGGTACGCAGCTGAGACACTACATCTTCAATGCGAGTATCTGAAGCATAATAGGAGTAGTCATCTGAGGAACCGAACTGTTTCTTTAGTGATAACTTTACGGCTTCAACCTGACTGTTTCGTTCGCCAAACTCAGGCCCCGTAAATAAATATACTGGAACTGTCATTTTAGTAGGATCTTATAATATTAGATAATACACCTTCAATATGTATATTATCTTTTAGTTTATTAAATGCAATAAGTTTTACTTCATTTTCATCACGTACACAGATTATCTGTCCGTCTGAGACAATACAGGTCTGCTCTATCAAAGCGTAGTCTCCTGCTAAAATCCCATAGGATTTATAATCGTCTGTAGTAATATGAAGGGCAAAATATTGTTTTTTTTCACTTACAAAGGGTTCGCCAAGATTAATAAAGCCGTCTATATTGCAGTCACTTAAAAGGGGGGTACCTTCCTTTAAGGTACCTATCACAGGCACCTTATAAGTTACAGCATTATCCTTTGAGGCTAAATCAGCATCTAAAAGCACTCTTATAGAGCGACAGCGTTTTTCGCTTGAAGATATGGCTCCTTTCTTTTGCAAAGCAATTAAATGATCCTGCACAGAACGAATCGTAATTTTGAAATTTGACGCAATTTCCTGAACTGTAGGGGGATACTTATATTCCTCTGTAAAACTTTTTATAAAGGTGACAACCTGTAACTGCCGCTCAGTAAGTCCTTTCAAATACTAATCCTCTTCAAACTTACTTTCAAACAAACTGAAAATTGTTTCAACAGCTTCTTTTTCATCAGGACCATCAGCCTTTAATGTCATTGTTGTGTTATAGCCTGCAGCCATAGTAATTACACCCATAATAGATTTAGCATTTACAGTAGCTGAATCTTTTTCAAGCATAATTTCGCTTTCAAACTTATTTGCAGTCTGAGCAATTAAAGCTGCTGGTCTGGCATGTATACCAGCACGATTACGAACAGTAAGCAATTTCTCTGTCATATAGTACATCCTTTGCCATATCGGCTTCTATATATATTTAATATGAGTCGTCACTGCCGTAATATGCGGCCTGCGCCTCTCCGGTTTCAATCCATTTAAGAACATTCTGATTAAAGTCTCTGGCAGAATTGTATCCCATAGTCTTTAATCGCTCGTTCATTGCAGCAGCTTCGATAATAATAGGCAGATTTCGTCCTGGCTTAACAGGAATATCAAGAACAGGCACTTTTACCCCTAAAAGGTCCACCGTAGACTGCTCTGTACCAAGTCTGTCATAAAGCTTCTGACTATCCCATTCTTCAAGCTTAATTACAAGCTGAACTTCTTTTTGCTCGCGTATTGAACCAATACCAAAAAGCTGGGACACATTGATAATACCTAAACCTCTGATTTCCATATGATGGGAAATGAGGGTATTAGCACCCTGACCTAAAACTGTATTACCATTTACACAACGTACTTCAACAATATCATCGGCAACGAGCCGGTGACCACGTTCAACAAGTTCAAGAGCACATTCTGATTTACCTACTCCAGAATGACCAGTAAGTAAAATACCAACACCATATACTTCAACAAGAACACCGTGCAATGTTTTTTTAGGAGCAAAAATATTTGAAAAAATACGCAAGAGCCTTGAACTAAACTCTGTCGACGTCAACTCAGTCTGTAAAACTGCACAACCTGATTTTTCGGCAATATCTAAAAACTGAGTATCTGGAGTAAGAGATCTGGTAAACACAACACAAGGTATTTCAAATGTAAAAAGTCTTTCGATTGTGTCTGTTTTATTTTCACACTGAAGCTTATTGAGGTAAGCACATTCACCGTTACCGAATACCTGCACACGCTGAAACGCAAAAGATTCAAAAAAACCTGACAGTGCAAGCCCTGGTCTGTTAATTTCAGGAGAAGATATTACTCTTGTTAAGCCTTTTCGCCCGGCAATACATTTTAAATGAAGAGCATTGTGCCCTTTCAGCTCAAGGTCAAGCAAATCAAGAACGGTAAAAGTTTTTTCAGCCATATGTTTTTAAATATACACACAAAGAGTTAATTCTTCAACACTATTTAAAAGTAAAAAGGACTCAAGAACAAGTAATTATCCGTTCTTAAGTCCTTTATATCAGTTATTATTTTTTTTCCTGTATTTTGTCCTTTTCTTTTTCAACCTTATTATCAAGGACATCCATCATCTTGTTTAATGCAGCACCAAAATCAAAATCTTCACCAGATACATGGCACTGAGCTCCCCAGCGGAAGTTTGCATTAGCCTCAAATATATAAGCCTTTTCGTGTTTTACACGAATGATAAGATCTATGATAAGATCTTCTGCATACTTTACACGTTTAACTTTTTTATCAATCATTTCTGACTGTTTTTCTTCCAAGTTAAAACCAACTGCTGTAACAGATACTGTCATACTCTGCCTCCTGCCAGTTATAATTATACATCTTCATTTAAGAAAAATAAAGAAATATCTATCCCAGCTTATTATCGGCCATATGACGAGTTTATATTTAATTCCCCCCTATACTTTGCAACAGTTCGTCTAGCTACATTAATGCCTTTCTGTGCAAGAATATCTGATATTTTCTGATCACTTAAAGGTTTTTTATCATCCTTATGCTCCGTAAGAATCTGCTCAACAGCATGCTTTACTGATTCTTTTGAATTGACAATACCTTTATCACTAGAAACATCATCTGCTTCAGTGCTCTTTGACGATACAGCGTTTGTAAAAAAATACTTTATCGGAAAAACTCCCCATTCGCATTCAAGATACTTACCATTTGCCATACGAGATATCGTACCTTCGTGTAGAGAAACAATATTTGCTATATCCTTTTGCTTTAAAGGTTTTAAATAACCAGGTCCTTTACTAAAAAAAAGATTTTGAAACTTTACAATCTCAGTTACAGCCTTTTTTACTGTCGACTGTCTGTTTGCAATACCGTCAATAAAACTTTTTGCATCATTTATGGCATTAACTGCAAAATCATGCTCTGCACGGATTTTTTCAGAGGCTTCGTCAGTTTTTCCACTTTCAGCATTTATATCTGCAACCTGCTGGTACTGTTTTGATATCTTAAGCTCCGGAACAGAACCCTTTAACAATTCAATTTTAAAATAATGCTTTTTATCATAGGAAATTAAGCTGCTGTCAATTTCGTCAACTTCTTTATCTTCGAGACTAACTTTTTTTACAACAACGTCGCTTGAAATAAAGTTTACTTCATCATTGTCATACTCAGAAGCAGGAAATGGGTTTAATGTTTTTATATAAGATATCGCCTCTTCTACATCACTTTCAGAAAAAGGTGTTTTACGGACATTTTCACTGACAAATGACATTTTATTTTGCTGTTCAATAAACGAATTAATTTTTTTTAACACTTTCAATGTCACAGGAGGATCCAAAACAGCAAAATGCCCGTCTAGTATAAACATTGCACATTCCCCTGCATCCCCATTTATTTTAGCCTGAACAAAAAGACTTTCTTCAAAGTTTTTACAGCATGTACCAATAGGATCAAAATGCTGAACAATGTTAATACATTGTTCTAAAAGCTCCGGAGTATCGTCTTCATTATTCAGCAGGGAGTACGGAGATAAAATATGAAATCCTTTTGAATCAAGATTATCTATTAAAGCTTCACATATACGTCTTTGTCTTGCAGAAAGAGAAGCTATATTACACTGCTCCATTAAATGCGACCGTAAAGATCGTCTGCTATCACTGTACGACTCTAAAACACTTTGAAAATTATCACTAGCAAGCTTACCTGCTTCAGAAACAGAAGCATAATGAGTATTGTCTGAAAAACGGCTGCTAACTGAAGCATTTTTTACACCTTCTGCATATCCATCTGAGACAATTACAAGAGCAGGGTTTTTACCAGCTTTTTCATACACAGCAGTACGGAGTTCAGTATCACTCATTGAAAGGAGATTAAGAGACATAATCTGCACCTGACTCATGCGTTGAGTCATAATCTGTTTCTGAGACTGAATTTGAGCTGCAGCCAGACGAACATCCATATTTGCCATGGCTTAACTATAGCACAAATGCTTTATTACAGATATATTTAAAATATGAAAACATTTGAAAAGTATGGATTGCAGATACCTGATATTTTACTGCCACGTGAAATGGATTTAACAACATGGTCTGTTATTGCTTGTGATCAGTACACACAAGATCGAGATTACTGGGCAAAAGCCAGCGCTACAGTAAAAACAAGTCCCTCAACTCTTAATTTGATTTTTCCTGAAGTCTATCTCAATGACGGTGACGAAGAAAGCCGCATAAAAAGCATTCATGATACAATGAATAAGTATCTTTCAGATAATGTGTTTGGGCAGACTGAAGAAGAATGTGTATATATTGAAAGAACAACTGAATACGGCAGAACTCGTAAAGGGCTTATTGCTGCAATCGATCTTGACCGCTATGAATGGAAACCTTTTTCAAAAGCTTTAATAAGAGCAACAGAAGCAACTGTTCCTGAACGTATACCACCACGTATGAAAATCCGTAATGGAGCGAGTCTTGAGTTGCCACATATCATGCTCCTGACAGATGATCCAGATCATCTTTTGGTTGAAAAAGCCGGCGAATATGCAAAAAAAGGATCAAAGCTTTACCAGGGCGATTTAATGCTGAACGCAGGCCATATTGATGCATGGAAAGTAAAAGGCAGCGAAGCAGAATCTATTATCAGCAGTGCATTGGAAAGCATTGCACAAAAAGGCACAGACAAAGATGGTAATGTATTCTTATTTGCAGTAGGAGACGGAAATCATAGTCTTGCAACAGCTAAAGCCGTATGGGATCAATACAAACAGACATTAAAGGAGCAGGGAATACCCGAAAGTGAAATTGGAGTAAATCCTGTACGCTATGCCCTTGTTGAGATTGTTAATATATATGATGAAGGATTAACCTTTGAGCCAATACACAGAGCTTTATTTAATTGCGACAGTGAAAAACTGCGTGCATTTGTAAATACACAGCTGAACGGTACTATAAAAGACTTTACTACTGCCAATCAACTGTCTGAAGCAGTAAGTGACCAAAACGCAAATGGTGCGCGTTTTGGTTTTATCAGTAAATGTGATGAAAAAGTATCATATTCAATGATACAAACAGACATTACAGATCTTGCAATAAGTCATTTACAGCCTGTTCTTGATAGATTTATAAAAGAAAATGATGGCGTAACAATTGACTATATACATGGAAGTCAAGACACTGTAAAGCTTGGATCAAAACCAAACTGCACAGGTATTATCCTGCCACCAATTGCAAAAAACAGCTTTTTTGCAACTATATCAAACAACGGCCCTCTTCCTCGAAAAAGTTTTTCAATGGGTGAGGCAAGTGAAAAACGCTTTTACGTTGAAAGCCGCAGATTATTTTAACTTACGTTTTTTGTGCAGGTAAAATGATTTTTTGCTTTTTTCAGGCTTAGGAAACTTTAGCCTTGTTTCACTGGCAATATCACTGTCGTCTACCACTGTAGACGGCAGCATTATTTTATCTCTGGCCCGCAATGCACTTAATCCGTCATTAGTTATTATCAGTACAGAATACTCTAAAGACTTAGTAAGATATCCCATATTAACAAGCTCATTACAAAGATTAAGCCAGCCGTCTCTTGTAAGCTCAGTACCAATTCCCCATGTAGACAGCTGATTATGATTATTTTCGATAATGCGCTTTTGTCTTGATCCTATAAGAACATCAACAACATATGAAGCTCCGAACCTTGAACCAGTACGTATAATACAGCTCATAAGCTTTTGCGAAGGAATTGTCATATCAATCAGGCTGTTTTTTGCCACTATGCGATTACAAAAATCACAGCAGTAATCATTATCCTGATCAGGTACATAAACTTCACCAAAATATCCAAGTAATGACTTACGCCTGCAAACATTGTGAGTTGCATAATTGATTATCCCCTGCAAAAGCTCACGTGCCTTTTTTGAGTCTGTACTCTCGTTTATGAAGTATTTTATTTTTTGTATGTCACTTGCAGTATATAAAAGCAGAGCTTCACTTTTTTTTCCATCCCGACCAGCCCTGCCGATTTCCTGATAATACTGCTCAAGGCTTTTTGGCAAGTCATAATGAATTACATATCTGACATTAGGTTTATCGATACCCATACCAAAAGCTAGTGTTGCTACCATTATTTTAACTTTATCTTCAAGAAACGCTGTTTGATTTGCAGAGCGCTGACTGTCACTTAAACCTGCATGATAATTTAATACAGAATAACCAAGACTTATTAAATCTTCTGCAAGTAAATCAACCTGCTTTCGACTAAAACAGTATATTATACCACTTTCCCCATCGTGCTTTTTTATACATTCTATCACCTGGGTAATTGCATTACGTTTAGGCTTTACACTTAAAAAGATGTTACTGCGATTAAAACTTGATACCAAAACAGATGGATTTCGAAGTTTTAAATTGCGTATGATATCTTCACGAACTTGATTTGTTGCAGTCGCAGTAAGAGCTAAAAACACAGCATTGCTGAACTCTTGCCTTAACGAGTATATTTCAAGGTAGTCAGGTCTAAAATCATGCCCCCATTCACTTACACAGTGAGCTTCATCAATAGTAATACACTTTAAGTTTATTCTTGAATCCCGCAAAAATTCACGGATACGATTTGTACTTAATCCTTCTGGAGACAGATAAACTATTTTAGTTTCACCTCTCCTTATGGAGTTCATTGAGTCAAGGTAACTGTTCCAGTCTACAGAGCTATTTAAAAATACAGCATTAACACCTTTATCATTAAGATTTGCAACCTGATCCTGCATAAGAGATATTAAAGGAGAAACTACAACTGTAAGGCCATCAAATATCAACGCAGGAATCTGGTAGCATAAAGACTTACCGCCACCAGTTGGCATTACAGCAAGGGTATCGTGCCCATTTAGCACATTATCAATTACATCTTTTTGTAGCAACCTGAATGAGTCATATCCAAATACATCTTTTAATACAAACTCACTGTCACATCCTGTATAATCTTTTGACTGCATAGCGGATTAGTATACGATTTTATCTAAATTTTGTAAAACATACTTGTCTAAGCCCACATTTTTTTGATATAGTAACAAAGTAAGCCGGCTTGGTGGAATGGTAGACACGACAGACTCAAAATCTGTTGTCAGCGATGATGTCTGAGTTCAAGTCTCAGAGCCGGTATAAAAGGAACTTCAGCTATGAAGTTCCTTTTTTTATATCTGCTACATATCCCCGGTGAAAACCGTCAGCGGACCATCATTACGTCTTAAACGGACAGCTTCGCTAATGTGATCAACACATATATCTAAGCTGCCATCCATATCAGCAATTGTACGACTGAGCTTTAATACAGAGCTTACTGATCGCTGCGAAAACTCTTCACAATCTTTTATTTTATCCAGATAAGAAGCTGCATCAGATGTAAGGGTACAGTATTTTTGAATTTCGTTCGGACTAAGATCCCCATTACGTTTTCCCTGACGTAACCGCTGAACCTTTACGGCACGGGCAATATTTTTACGCAATTGATCTGTACTAACTCTGTATGAGCAGCTATTACGAGAACCTGGCTGAACGCTAATGCGAATATCCATACGGTCAAGTAGAGGCCCCGAAAACTTACGCCAGTACTGCTCAACACTACGTGCACTGCAGAGACAAAGCTTACTGTCACTACCATAATTACCACAAGGGCAAGGATTAGTTGCCATTAAAAGTTGAAAACGGGCCGGATAGCAGGTGGATCTGCCAGCCCTGCTTAATGTGATACTGCCACTTTCGAGAGGAACGCGAAGCATTTGAAGAACACTTGTTTTAAACTCTGCAGCTTCATCTAAAAATAAAACGCCATTGTGAGCTAATGATATTTCCCCTGGCCGGCAATTTACGCCACCGCCACAAATACCCTCAATACTTGCTGTTTGATGGGGAATCCTGAATGGAGGCTGCCTTATTAACGGCATATTAACACCTAAAAGACCTGCCAGTGAATGGATGCGAGTCACGCTCTGAGCTTCTTCAGCTGTAAGTAATGGTAACAGAGAGCTAAATCGCTGCATAGCAAGAGTTTTTCCGCAACCTGGAGGGCCATAAGCCAAAACATTATGTCGTCCACAGGCAGCAATCTGTAATGCTCTTACAAGATTTTTCTGATCATAAACATCATAAAACTCACAATCAGAGCTTACAGGAGCAAATAGTACATCATCTATACTAACGGCACCATCAGGTATAAAAGATGTATCCTCGTCAGTAGTATTAGATGTAAAAAGACTATCATCACACAAAGCATCGTATGCCTGTTTTAAGTTGCGGGCACCAAAAACTCTCATTCCTGCAACTTCACGGGCTTCTCGCTCATTTACGGAGCTTACAATACACTTTTTTATGCCAGCAGCAATTGCTGTACTTGTTGCCGCATGAACTCCTTTTACCCCCCTAAGCTCACCTGACAACTCAAGTTCACCCATAACAAGGACTGCTTCACCGTCACAATCATCTGCACCATGTTCCGCTTTTTTTTGAGCATTAAGAACAGCAAGAGCCAATGCTAAATCAAAACCTGCACCCTCTTTTCGCAGGTCAGCAGGAGATAAACTGATTAAAACCCTCTCTACCGGAAACTCAAAGCCTGAGTTTCGTATGGCGCTGCGCATACGTTCTCGTGATTCTTTAACAGCTCCATCAGCAAGACCAACGACATCTACAGCAGGAATCCCCCTGCGTAAATCAACTTCAACAGTTACAAGCGCACCCTCATAACCAAAAGGCGAAAAAGAAAATATCTGCATAATTAATTCCTCACCTTTTTTAATGGCCGAAAAAGTTTTAATTTAATAATTATAATGTAAAGTTATTTATGAATAGAATTATTTTAACCACTGAGTTTTTGATATATCAAAATCAGCAAGATGTGGTAAAAGCTCATCAGTCCAAAACCTGTCTGCTATTTTATTTCCGCCACTTGTTTTACCTAATTTGCGGTCAGCTCTTATACCTTCACCATGAAAATCACTACCAGCTGTAACAAACATACCAAGCCTATGAGCAAGTTCTTCAAGACGACGAGCCTCACCTTCCCTCGCACCAGGATGCCAGGCTTCAAGCCCCATTACCCCTTTATCGCGTATGTCAGTAATAACAGGTTCAATTTTACCCCAGGACACATATAAAGACAGAGGGTGTGCAATAACAGGAACACCTCCACTTGTTTTTATAGCCTCAACTGCAACTTCGAGGTTTTCCCCTGCATGTCCCTGATACCAGGGTCTACCTTTTGCAAGGTACTTATCAAAAGCATCCTGCCTGCGTTTTACTTTTCCAGTATCTACAAGCCATGAAGCAAAATGAGGACGCCCAATCTGCTTTGTGTGGTATTTTTCTTCAAGCTCATCAAGAGTTACATAAACACCATCTTGAGCCATTTTATCAATTATCTGAAGATTACGGTTACGCCTGTCATCTGTAAGATAATTAATTACATCCTGCAACTCAGGAGAAATATGAGTAAGTCCATGACCAAGGAGATGAAACTCACCTGTGGGCCACTGAATATTTATTTCAATACCAGGAACAAAAATAATATCTTTACCATAGCAAGTCTTAGCGGCTTCACTAAGGCCTGCAACAGTATCATGATCTGTTAATGCCCAGACTTTAAGTCCTTTTTCAATTGCATATAATGCTGACTGCGCTGGCGACATATTACCGTCTGAAGCACTTGAATGACTATGAAGATCTATCATAGTAAAGAAGATATCACAAAATAAAATCTAGTAAAAGTTAAAGCTAAAAATTTGGTCAATAAAAAAATATGTATACGAAAAACTACTGAATCAAAAACAACAACGCTGAAAAACCTGCAATAAACATGAGATCCATGCCTATTAAAATTTTTATCTTGAACACCCTTGCAGCAATGACATTGTAACTACACTCCGGACATCTGCCTGTTTCAGCTTCAAGCTCTGATCCGCAAATTGGACAATATTTCATACTCAACCCCAACTATATAAACGTTTAACTAAATAACATCTACTCTATATATTTTACATGGTAAAATCAAAAATACAGATAAAAATGTGTTATATATATAGCGTATTAATTTAAGAAATAAATAAGAAAAACACTAAATATAGTGAAAATAAATAACTAAAAATTATTGACCCTTCTTGTTGTAATAAGTAAAATTACGTGATATCGGAGAAAAAAACGGAGTATATAATGTTAGTCCATTTAATTAAAAAAGGGCTTTTTGTTTTTACAGCATCAGCGTTACTTATTACAACAGCCTGTCAAAGTGAAGACATATCGTCATCAAAGGAAATCATTACCACTATCCCATCTGGCTCAACAACATCAGATTCTGATTCATCACCTTCAACAAATACAAACACAGATACAAATACTGATACAAACACAGATACAAACACAGATACAAATACAAATACTGATACAAATACTGATACAAATACTGATCTTTCAATAAAGACAAAATACGATGTTACAATCAGCGTATTAGGAAACCCATCAAAGGCAACACAAAACTCTTTTGCAAGCGACTATAAAACAAACTATCTGTTACAAAAGTCCCAATATTGTCTTTCGTACAATGACGAAACTCACATACCAAACTGGGTTGCCTGGCATATTGAGTCCAGTGATTTTGGCTCAACAGGCCGAAGCGACAATTTTCACGAAGAGACAGAACTACCAGCGGGCTTTTATCGAGTTAGTAAAAGCGACTATCAGTATACTACTTATGGATTTGACAGAGGTCATATGTGTCCTTCTGGGGAGAGAACAGACACATACAACAACAATAACGAAACTTTCAGCATGGCAAACATGGTTCCTCAAACTGCATCAAACAATCAGCAGGTTTGGCTCGATTTTGAAGAATATGAACGTGATCTTGCAAAAGATAATAATAAAGAAATTTATATAATCAGTGGACCTTTAGGCATCGGTGGTACAGGACAAGGTAAAACTTCAACTACAAATTATATAAAATGGAACTCAAGCTCTTCCCCTTCTGATAATGGTATTGTAGTGCCTGCTTATACATGGAAAATTATTCTTATCCTTGACAAGGGGGTAAATGACTTATCAAGAATAAACAAAAGCACAACTGTCATCGCAATAAAGGTGCCAAATCAAGATAAGATAGAGCAAAACACAGGCTACTCAAGTGGAAACAGATGGAAAAAATTTGTTACAACTGTAGATGCTCTAGAAGAAGAAACTGGTTTTGATTTTTTCTGCAATTTACCTGATGATATTGAAGATGTTCTTGAAGCAAAAAAATATTCGGACTAAAAATTTATAACCAAAAGTTATTTTACAACTTTTGGTAAGTGGCGTAAAATACATTAACGTCTTAAATGAAAGATATACTTTTTGAGGTACATCTTTTTAGGCGATTGTATATAAAGAGCCCGCGCAGATTCGTTCTAAGAGTTTACTCATTACGATGGCGCGGGCTTTTTGTTTATTGCTTTTATTTATATGCCTGTTCGTGAACACCAGCTACAGCTCGTCCGCTAGGTTCATCCATATTCTTCCAGGCTTCATCCCACTCGAGAGCCTTTGCAGTACTACAAGCAACAGATGCTTCATGAGGTACTGTACGGGCAGCTGTTTCACTAGGGAATAAGCTTGCATAAATCTGCCGATAGTAATATTCCTCTTTTGTAACAGGAGTATTAACAGGGAACCTTTTTGCTCTGCTTGCAAACTGAGCATCACTAATTTTGCTTTCAGCAACTTTCTTTAATGAGTCAATCCAGTTATATCCTACACCGTCACTAAACTGTTCCTTTTGTCTCCAGCAGATACTTTCAGGGAGCATATCTTCAAAAGCCTTACGCAAAATCCATTTTTCCATACGCTGAGACCCGTCATCCTGTCTGATACACATTTTATCCTGTGGATTAATGCGCATTGCAACATCAATAAACTCTTTATCAAGGAAAGGAACACGACCTTCAACACCCCATGCACTTAGTGACTTATTGGCTCTTAAACAGTCATAAAGGTGAAGCTTGCTCATTTTACGTACAAGTTCTTCATGAAACTCTTTTGCATCTGGAGCCTTATGAAAGTACAGGTATCCACCAAACAGCTCATCACTACCTTCGCCGCTTAATACCATTTTGATCCCCATTGATTTAATAACACGGGCAAGAAGATACATAGGAGTTGAAGCACGTACTGTTGTAATATCATATGTTTCAATGTGATAAATAACGTCAGGCAAGGCATCTAAAGCTTCCTGTACTGTAAAGTGAACTTCGTGATGAACTGTACCAATATATTCGGCTGCACGACGAGCTGCAATAAGATCAGGAGAACCTTCAAGTCCTATGGCAAAACTGTGCAATCGAGGCCACCATGCTTCATCCTTTCCTTCTGTTTCAACACGCTTTGAGGCAAACTTTTGTGTAATTGCTGCAATGATAGAGCTATCAAGACCACCAGACAATAACACACCATAAGGTACATCACTCATAAGCTGCTTTTTGACAGCAAGCTCTAAACCTTCTCTTAAAGCTGGTATTGAGCTTACATTGTCTTTTACTTCATCATAGTTCTCCCAGTCACGGTGATACCATTTAACAGGCTCACTAGTTGCAAGCTCTCCAGCCCCCTTTCCTCCTACATAGTAACATCCGTTAGGAAACTCTTCGATTGTACAGCATGTACCTTCAAGTGCTTTCAATTCACTGGCAACATAGTATCGGCCATCAGTATCCCACCCCTGATAAAGTGGTATTACTCCAATTTCATCACGACCAATGATATACAAGTCTTTTTTTGAGTCATATAATGCAAAAGCAAAAATACCACTTAAGTCCTCTAAAAAGTCAGCACCTTTATCTCTGTACAAAGGGAGAATAACTTCACAGTCACTCTGGGTCTTAAAAATGTACTTACCCTCATAGGCTTTACGGATTTCTTTTTGATTATAAATTTCACCGTTTACAGCTAGTATTACGTTTCCGTCCTCACTGACAAGAGGCTGTTTACCAGACAAAGGATCAACAATAGCAAGGCGTTCATGACTTAAAATTGCATCATCGCCTGAATATACACCACTCCAGTCCGGACCACGATGTCTGATTTTTCGTGACATAGCAAGAACTTGAGTCCTCAATTCTTCTCTAAGACCATCATCTATAGGCTGTGAGCCACTATTTAAATCAAATGCTCCAACAAATCCACACATTTTATATTTACCCCCAAACAAAAAAAAGGTATCTGTTACACCCAACTAAAAAACACTTAGACCATCCCCAAACAAGAATTTTACTAAATGTAAATTAATTGCGTAAAACAGACACCTTTGTCTTGGTATTAATATAATAAATAGATTTATTTATGTCTATAGTTGCAACAATTTGCACAAAATAAGCTTTTTTATGCAAAAATATGCAGTGATAAAATTTATTTTAAACCTTATTCAATAACTACTCATATGTCTTAAGTATGTTTTCAGCAACAGAAATACGTGGTAAACGCAAATCCATCGCCTGCTTTTCAATGTAACGATGAGCCTGACTTTCGGTCATCTTTAACACCTGAATCAGAACGCACTTTGCTCTGTCCACCATTCTAAGTTCCTCAAGCTTACGCTGTAATCTGCGGTTTTCATCTAAAAGTTTTACCAGACGTCTGCGACTTGCATTCAGCAGCTTCACAGACTGATAAAAAAACTCAGGACTTACAGGCTTAGGTATTACAAACACACCTTCATCCTCAACAGTATAATCGATATCGGCGAGGTTGTCGTTTGGGACAATTAAAATTACACCACAATCATAATGTTCAGATGCATGCAGCGCAAAATCATCTCCCATTTCATCTAAAAGAGGTGAATCTATAATTACAAGATCGTATTCACTTTCAAGCAGATAACGACGGGCTTCACTGCCACTCTGACTCGTAACAATACGACTGAACGAGCCAGATTTCAACATATCAGATATGATGAACATCGTTGAACTTGAATTTGAAACTATAAGGACACTGTCCAACTAAAACTCTCCAAACTCAGGCTCTGCTATTGACTCAATTTCATCAAACACTTTTAGTAAAACTTCAGGCAGTACACTTTTGATAAATTCACTATTTTTTGCACATTTGACAGCCTCGCTCAATGAAGAAGGCAGCTTATCAATACCAGAAACCTCATCGTCACTTAAGCTGAGCATATTTTTGTTGATACTGTCACAAAGTTCAAGCTGTTTTTCAATACCTTCAAAGCCTGCACAAAGAATCAGATAAATTGCCAGATAATGGTTACAGGCAGGATCAGGAGATCTTAACTCCATGCGGCTTTGACTGTGAGAACCAACTGCAGGTATACGTATCAACTGACTGCGGTTTTCACAACTCCAGCTTATATACTTTGGTGCCTCACACTTACCTAAACGCTCATACGACTGCTTTAACGGATTTGTAAATACAGTAATTTCTTTTATATGAGCCATTACACCTGCAATAAATGATCGTGCTTCAGCTGTCAGGTTATCTGCAAAAAGATTTTTATTTTCAGCATTAAAAACTGAAATATTTATATGTAAGCCACTACCGGCTTTATCAGCAAAAGGCTTTGGCAAAAAGGATGCAAATAATCCATTTTGATTTGCAATTGTTTTTACAACAGTTTTAAATGTTCCAAGGTTATCAGCTGCGTTCAAAGGATCACTGTATTTAAAATCTACCTCATTTTGTCCAGGACCATTTTCATGGTGACTCGACTCTGGGTGAACCTGCATCTGCTCTAAAGTAAGGCATATCTCTCGGCGAACATTTTCACCCTTATCCATTGGAGCTAAATCACAGTACCCTGCAAAGTCATGAGGTATTTTAGTTGGCATACCTTTATCATCATTGCGGAAAAGGTAAAACTCACACTCTGTACCAACACGAACTTCATATCCCTTTTTATATATTTCTTTTACTTTCTTTTGAAGTAAAAGTCGTGTATCACCTTCAAAAGGAGTACCATCTGCATATCTTATATTGCAATAAAAACGCACAACCCTGCCGTGCTGAGGTCTCCATGGCAGTACGCACAATGTCGATGGATCAGGAACAATAAAAAGATCACTCTTGCATATATCCAGAAAACCTTTAACTGCACTGGCATCAAATGAAATCCCTGTCTCAAAGGCACGTTCAAGTTCACTAGGCTGTATTGAAATTGATTTTATGCTGCCAAAAATATCTGTAAAAAATAATTTAATAAATCTTACATCGTTTTCTTTAATAAACTGAACAACTTCAGATTCAGAATATGACATCTATTACCCCTTTATGCTTTTTTAGGCCATTACCTTTTCATCACTTATTTCATTATCCAGAGCAGCTCTATCAAAATCTCTTAAAATAAGAGACTCCTTAAGAGCCTTATACTCACTGTATCTGTCATCAATTAAAGCTATCTGCTGTGCTATAATTTTTGATACAGCATATGCTCCATCACATCGTAAATGACTGTTATCTTCTTTTCCTGAAGGAAAATTATCGTATATACCCTCGTCAAAATTAAGATACAGCGACCTTGATTTCTGTTCTCCTAAATCAGACAGTAACTGCATTGTAAGACACGTAATATCAATTACCGGAAGATTTTTATCTTTACACACCTTAAGCACAGCCTTTGGATACTCACCATGAGTATCTTCAACATTACCGTCACTATCAAACTTTCGACGGGCTACAGGTGTCAATAAAAGAGGCACTCCGCCAGCTTTACGTATCTCATCAACAAAGAAACAAAGATTACCCTCAAACTCACCCCCTGGAGCAGGAGAAGTATATCGCTCTAAATCAGCTGATTTTTCGTCATTGTGCCCAAACTGAACAATAACATAATCATCTTTTTCCACAGCATTTAAAACCTTTTCAAATCTGCCTTCGGCAATAAAGCTTTTTGAACTGCGTCCATTACGGGCAAAGTTTATAAACTTAACATCTCTGGTAAAAAATCTGTCAAAAAGCTGTACCCACCCACTTTGAGGATATGTAGTATAATCATTATACTGCATGATTGAGTCGCCCATACAAATAATCTTCATTTTATATCCTATTCAACTGTTACAGACTTAGCAAGATTACGAGGCATATCAGGATTATTACCCTTCTGAATAGCACAATAATAAGCAAAAAGCTGAGCAGGTATAATAGACAGCATTGCAGCAAATGCACAATTACAATCAGGAATTGTAATTACATTTTCAGTACAATCCTTAAAGACACCAGTTGTATTATTTGTAATAACCATTGCTGAAGCACCACGTGTTGTTACTTCCTTAATATTTGAAGCAAGCTTTTCGTACATATCTGGCTGTGTAGCTATAGCAACAAGTAATGTATCTTTGTCAACAAGAGCAATTGGACCATGCTTCAGCTCGCCAGCTGCAAAAGCTTCACAGTGCATGTAGCTGACTTCCTTAAGCTTAAGAGCACTTTCCAATGAAGAAGCATTGTCATAAAGGCGACCAATATAAAAAATCTTACTCTTATTAAAATTAAGAGAAGCAAACTTTTGTATTGCAGTTACATTATCAACAATCTGCTGAGCTTTTGAAGGAATAGTTTCAAGCTCCTTTAATAAAGCTTTGTACTCATCACCCTTTAATGATTTTTTTGCCTTACTAAGCTTAAGAGCAATAAGATACAGGCTCATAAGCTGTGTTGTGTACGCTTTTGTTGAAGCAACAGCAATTTCAGGACCAGCCCATGTATAAAGCACTACATCAGCTTCGCGGCTAATTGTTGAACCTACGCAGTTTGTTATTGCAATAACCTTTGCACCAGCTTCCTTTGCAAGTCGCATAGCTGCAAGAGTATCAGCAGTTTCACCTGACTGACTTATTACAATAAAAATATCATTTTTGTTAAGAATTGGATTACGATATCTGAACTCTGAAGCAATATCCACAACTACAGGAATGCGGGCAAACTGCTCAAAGGCATATTTAGCTACAACACCTGCATGGTATGAAGTTCCACATGCTGTAATAACAATGCGCTGAGCATTAATCCACTCTTCATCAAACTCAAACTCGTCAAACTTAATATCTACAACCTCATCTCCTTCTTTTACAAGACGAGGACGTAAAGTGTCAGTTAAAGCTTTTGGCTGTTCGTGAATCTCTTTCAGCATAAAGTGTTCGTATCCATCTTTTTCAGCTGAAGCGGCATCCCACTCAACATGTGTAGGTTCACGTATTATTTTTTCACCTTCAGATGTATATAAATCAACATGATCACTATATAAGACCGCAAGTTCCTTCTGGTTTAAGTAGTGCACCTCACGTGTATACTCAAGTACTGCAGGTACATCACTTGCAATAAAGTTTTCATCCTTGCCGAGACCGATTATTAAAGGACTTTCTTTACGGGCTGCAATAAGTCTGTCTGGATAATCACTACAAACAACACCTAACGCATAGCTGCCTTCAAGTTTATTAACAGATTTGATTATAGCTTCAAAAATATCTCCACAGTCATCGTAATAGTAATTAATCAAATGTGCTATTACTTCAGTATCAGTCTGGCTTTTAAATACAACACCAAGGCTTTGAAGCCATGTCTTAAGCTGAGCATAATTTTCAACGATACCATTATGAACAACAGCAATACTTCCGCTTACATTTGTATGTGGATGTGCATTAAGATCACTAGGCTCTCCATGAGTAGCCCATCGAGTATGACCAATACCAATTGATCCCTTTATAACTTCATTGGCAATTTTTTCTTCAAGAAACTTAATTGCACCTTTTGCTTTACGAACTAAAATATTATCATCTTTATCAAGGATTGCAATTCCTGCAGAGTCATATCCTCGATATTCAAGTTTTTTAAGTGAGTTTATTAAAACTGGAGATGCATCTCTATAACCTACGTATCCTACGATTCCACACATATGCTACTTCCTTTTCTTAAAACTTTCCTCTTTTTATCAGTCGGTCTGCAAAAAAAAACGGGCCACAATACTGACCCGTTCATTTTACTGATTTATGTATAAATAAACAATAATTTTACTATACGATTGCATCAAGAACTGCAACCACATCATTGTCATAAAGTTCAGGATGATTCAGCAAATCCTTGATAGCAGCTTCCTTATCCCTGATTGCTTTGTAATTTCGACGGCTGATAAGAGATGTATAGCTTTCTGCAACGTGTATAAGACGAGCTATCTGAGGGATTTCATCTTTTTTTAGCCCCATAGGATAACCAGAACCATCCATATTTTCATGGTGTTTTGTTGCAGCATCTTCAAATATCTGTCTGTACTTATCCGGAACAAAATACAGATAGTTACTTGATTTACTTACATGACTCTGCATTTCTTTTTTTTGCTCATCGGTAAGACTGTCAGCTCCGATAAGCTCTGGTGTGAGTGACAAAAATCCTGCATCATATACCATCGCAGCACAAAAATAAATCATCGAAGTGTTTTGGTTTAATCCAAGCTGCATTGAAAGCTTATAAACAAGCTCACTAACATTTTTTGAGTTATTTTTACGGTTAGTATACTGATCAATTTTTGCACCAAGCTCTTCACAATCAATAGCAAGTTTTTTAAGTTCTTCCTTTTCATCTGCATTCATTTCAGGTGATGGCAACGCATCCATACCCCATCTTGAGCTGCCTGCAGACTTTAATCCGTGACCTAAAGCCCTTAAATCAGTCACACCACCAAGTAAAAGCTTGTTATTTGCCTGCTGCATACCTGCAACGAGACGTAATGTGGCATCAAACTGATCCTGCTGTCTCTTATTTGCTCTTGCTGCAGCAATAATACATATGATTACAATAATAAATATAATTACAAGGATACCACACACACAAAGAATAGCCACAAGTACCGAGTGACTGATTTTTGCGTTGTTCTCTGCCTGAAGTGTCAAGTCTTCACCTAAATCACTGATAGTCTGATTTACCATAGACATCATGTCCTTTTGACTTTCAGTAATGATTGTTAAAAACTCCTGCTGACTCTTCTGCTGCTGTTCAAGCTGCTTTTGATAGAGCTCCATCTGCTCTCTTCGTTCAGCCTTCTGTTCAGCATCGCGTTTTGCAATAAGATCTTCTTCCTGCTGTTTATAAACCTGTTTAACCTGTCGCTGTATAATATCATTTGCAAGTAAAGGATATCGCTCGATATTTGCCGCTATATCTTCAAATGTTGTATAATCACGTTCCTTTGCAACGCGTTCAAGCATTTTAGAATATATCTGCTGAGCCATAAGATTTACGTTTGATGGTACTGCTGACTCATTAAGCTTCATAACAGCATTTATTGTCCTATACGCTTCTGTATAGTTTTGAGACGAATACTGTTCTTCTGCCTTTTCAAGATAACGTCTTGTCAAATCTGTCGGTTGTGCAGCAACAAACTGAACAACCATGACCAGCACAGCAAAAGCAGCTGCAACTTTTTTATTAATTAACATTTCCTACTCCGATGCCAATTACTGCCTTAAATCGGTTGTCTATACCCTCATCTTTCATCAGTAAAAGGTCACTAAATCCTAATTTTACGCCTATCTCTGTTGCACCATTTTTAGCCAGTGGAACAAGTATAGAAGTTCCCATATCCATTGCAGTATTAATACTGTCGTAAGCAAATGTACCAGGAAGAAAATCATAAAAAGCGCTAATGCGGTTTTTGCCTATGGTTATTCTATTTAAGCCTACACCAATAACAGGTGAATAGAACGTTGGCGCAGAGCCAGTGATTTTTCGGTTATTTGAGCCCATGTAAAAACCTGCAAAACCAGCTCTCAAAAAGACGTGACGTGCAAAGGTTGCAAAAGCAATTTCAGGAACAAATTTAAAACTTCCGGTATATTCCTGCTCTTTTTCGTCTGTATTATTTGTAAGCATATTAAAGCTGCCAGATATATCGGCACCAATAATACAGCTTTCAGTATTCATTAAAAAGTCAAAACCTACACACAACCCATACTTGAAGCTTGTGAATGAAGTATCAGATACGTTTTGAAACAATAAATCAGCAATACCAATGGTAAATATCCAGTTTGTTCCACCGGCAGCAGTTTCGGTATCTTTCATATAAATTGTCTGCCCTGAAACAGTTGAAACATTTTGATAAGAACCAGAGTTTTGTATCTGCCTTCTGATTTTTGCTTCAGCTATAGCCTGTTTTTCTGCAGCAAGCTGTCTTTGTCTCTCTTGTTCAGCCTGATAAGCAACTTCATTTGCAATAGCCTTATCAATATAAGAATAAAGCTCAACAGCATCATAATTTTCAAGATTATTGTCAATAATCACAAGGGAAGCATCCTTTGCAAAAGACAAGTCATCTTCAATAATGAGCTGACGAGTTTTTTTCATAGTATACTTTTCGTAGAGAGTATAGTTTGACGATTTTTGATTATTTTTCAGTATTGCGTTTATTGAGTCTGCGGATTTACTTGAAAACGCAGCATCAAGCTCAAGATACACAACACTAAGATCTTCATTTTGAGCATAAACTGGTAAAATAAGAAAAAAAATGATTGTAAAGGCTGCCAACCAGCTAATATTTTGTTTTATCATATATTGCCTCTATCTAAAACAAGTTTAACAAACAATATTTTCTTAGTCAAAGAAAAGAGGTATTTATTAAGATAATATAAAGAAAAATTATTTCCCCACACAAAAACGTGCAAAAATCGAGCCTAATACATCATCCGGTGTTACTTCACCTGTTACTTCACCAAGACAGTCAAGACAGTCCTCAAGATCCTGAACAACAGCATCAAGGCCATACTCACCTGAATGTGCTATTTCAAGAGCATGTTCTACTCTCTCAAGAGCTTCGGCAACAGACTGCTTTTGACGTTCTGAGCCTAAACCGCTTTTTGAGTGACTTGTATCAGTACCCTCAGTAACAACTTGTTTTACCCTTGTTGCTAGAGCACCTATGTTAAGACCGCTTTTTGCACTTATAGTAATACAGTTTTCAGTTTTTACCACGTTGTCAGGGCTCTTTACAGCATCGGCTTTGTCACACTTATTCCAGACAAGAATCAAAGGTATACCAAGATTTTTATGACATTCAATAAAATCTCTGTCTTCGACACTAAACTCTTTTGTTGCATCAGCCAAATACAATATGACGTCAGCTTCTCCGCTTAAGTCCTTTGTAAGCTCAACACCACGTGCTTCAATTACATCATCAGTTGCACGCAATCCTGCAGTATCAAACAGTCGGGCAGGTATACCGTCAAAACTAACCCAGCTTTCAAGCCAGTCTCTGGTTGTTCCTTCAATATCAGATACAATAGCCCTGTCTTCTTTTAGTAAAGCATTAAACAAACTTGATTTACCAGCATTTGTTTTACCTGCAAGTACGACTCTTGCACCATCCTGATAAAGCTTTTCACTCTTCCAGCTGTCGGTAAGACTTTTTAACTCATCCCTGGCCTTTACCAGATCAGATGAGTCAAAACTATCGGCAATAGCTTCTTCATCTTCAGGATACTCAATTTCAACTTCGATATTTGCAAGAGTATCAACAACAAGCTTTTTTACACTATCAATCGTTGCGTAAAGATTACCACTAAGGCGACCAACTGCTTTACTGCGACTTACATCAGTTTTTGCATCAATAATCTCACGCACAGCTTCTGCCTTTGTAAGATCAGTTTTACCATTAATATATGAACGGAATGTATATTCCCCTCGTTCAGCAGTTCTAAAACCATTTTTTAATAAAAGGGTATATACAGCATTTACTATTGAAACTCCTCCATGACAGCTGATATCACACATATCTTCGCCGGTATATGAATGAGGAGCCTTAAACACTGACACAAGAACCTCGTCGACTTTATTTTTATTTTCATCAACGATCCAGCCATAGACAATAGTATTACCCTGCGCCTGTAAAAGAGCTTTTGGTCTTGAAAAAACTTTCGAAACAAGTTCAATGCAGCCTTTACCTGATGTACGTACTATACCAAGGGCTGCAGGAGACAAAGCAGTTGCTATTGCAGCAATTGGTTCTTCTGGTGTGTATCCTGTATTATCCATGTCATTACTTTATACAAATAGAATAAAAATAACAATATAAATAACCTTATACCCTTATAACAGGCATTTAGTTTATACATTACCCTGACTATAGTTTTGCCACAAATCTCTAATGCGAGTATAAGACAAAGGAGAAGAGTTTAAGTCTTCTTTATCTTCCATCTTACGTATGCTGTCCCAAACTTTCAAATCCCCGGCAGTTTTTGCCCTTAATTTAGATGATGAAGACTTTTCCAATATTGAGCTTACACCATCACTTTTTTCGGAACTTAAAGCAGGTTTACGGAACTGAGTTGAAGCTTCAGATGCAGGTCCTGTGTAAAGCTCATCCCCAACATCAGGACTAATATCATCGTATCGGCCACTGTTGTTCCAGTACATATAACCGCGGTTTACACTGTCACGGACACCAAAAACTTCCTGTCTTACATAATTTGAATTGTAATACTGTCTGTCATAGCTTACGTTTAAATAGAAAGCCTGTACCCACGGTCTGATTATAAGCTTATTGCGTCCAATTACAGTATTGCGATATGTACCATAAAAGTATATACGGTAAGGCCGCTCTGACCATGGAGCATAGTTTAAAAATCCATTTTCAAAATGATTTGGATAAAACATTGGACAAATAACATCTACGTATTCGGCTAAAAGCTCAACATCCTGTCCAGTTCGAGTACCACTGCGATACCAGCCGTTTGCTCCATATATATCAATACCTAATGGTGCAGGTATATTTTTGCGTGCATAGCGCAAAAATGACACCAATGCACTTTCTTTATCCATTCCCTCACTTTTGTAACGGAACAATGCATTTGACATGTTTTTTCCGTCTGTTGGAAACCTAATATAATCAAACTGAATCTCATCAAATCCTCTGGCAACAAGCTCCTGAGCAATATGTACATCATACTCCCAAACCTCAGGACAATAAGGATCTACCCAGTTTTCATCATAATATGACATTTTCTGAGTTACTTCGCCGGTCTTTTCATCTGTAACATCTTCAAGCCCCTTTGTGCCAACCCAAGGTCTGTTAAGTGTTTTATCCCATATTGCATATTTACCGTTTGCATACTGAGACAGGTTTTTGTCCTTAAAGGTTACAATACGGGCAACAAGATATACTCCGTCTTCCTTAAACTGCTTTACAAAGCTGTCAATATCGATATGATATCTGCTTAAATAACCTTTTTCCTTTATCAAAGGATCATTTGTCACATAACGCAAAAGACCATAATCATCCTTCATATCAATTACTAAGGCGTTAAGTTTATTGTCCCGCAATATTTTGCGGTATTTATCAATACCTGCCTGAGTTGTTACATGATTTGGCGGACAGTATACAGCCTTTCGGTCCAAAGCCTGTCTTGAGTATAAATTATTTGTCCTCTCAGGATGTAAAAGCCACAGCTCATTATATACAAGACCTTTGTTATCATCAGGAATCCAGGCACTGTACAAAGTGTCTGATGGTGAAACAGCATCAAACAGGTCGTTCCATTTGTTAAAGCTTTCAGGCACATGACCTTCCCCTGCAATAGCAGGATTAAAAGCTGCAACATGGCCAGGTCGCGTATATAATATATTTGCACCATCCCATAACAATCCATCTATAGTGTCAGTAGGTTCACTGCCAGAATAGATTAAGTTACCTCTTTTTCGACTCCAGTCAAAACGATAAATACGAGGAATAAATGTCTGAGATATAAATATTTCTGTAGCTTTACTACCATCGCTGTTTTTGAAAACTACTGGTAAAATGTCTGAAATCTCATCAGGGTAAGTCTGACTTTTTAATGCCTCAAAACCACCTGTACAGTCATGCCACAAGCCACCATTAGAGCTTAAGTTTTTATAGGCAAAACCATAAATTGCATGAGCCATAAATGCAACTGTCTCGCCTTCGATATCAGCAACGGCAACTGCTTTAATACCAGATGTAGTAGCACTTGACGAACCTATATTTTTCCAGCTTAGCCCCGCATCATAAGTAATATAGACATTATCTTTTGTTGCAGTAACTAATATAGAAGAATTTTCTGGATGCACTTCAAGATCTTTCAGCTGCGCACACTGCTTTGTAAAAGTTATTTCATTTCCTTCGCTTTCTTTTATTGTTAAATGAGCAAGACCTGCATTACGGTATTCAAAGTTTACAAGATCAGAGGTTGTAACAATACCCTTTGAAGTAAGTAAAAACCATCTGTCATTTTTACTACCATCAACAGCTTTAGATTGAGTATGAACAATTTTACTTACTTTTCCTTCAGTCCACAAAGGCATGGCAGTTCGTGACTCATTAATTTTATATAATCCCGAGTCGGTTCCTGCCAGTATATATCCCTGTCTTACCTTTTCTGCAGGGGCTTCGCTTTCAGTCTCCGGAAGTTTATATATAGTATTAGTTGATTGAGCAGGCAATAGACATGAAGTCAAAAGCCCTAAGATAAATAATGAAAACAATATGCGCATAATTACTTTATCGGCCTGTTAAATTAAGTTTTTGATATAAAACCAATAGCTTTTGACTCATAAATGGAGTAATATTTTTATATGAAACCAACAGTATTTACAAAAAAACAATCGCTAAAGGCGGTTATATGTGCAGTATCTGTATTACTTTTTTTTATCATTGTTTTTTTGGTTAATTTATTTATTAAAAACAACAGACTTCAAATAGCATTTTACGGCTTAAATCAAAATGTTACAGAAGCTTTACAGTCAATAATCATTGAAACAAAGCCAAATGCAAAATTTACAATTTTAGACTCAGCACAGCCTTTACCTAAAAATGTAAACTCAAAGTACAAAATACTTTTTACATATAATGGGAAATCCGCTGAAAACTTTATCACAAAAGCAAAAACTCTTCCACCTAATTTTTACAGACTTTTACCTTCTTCAATTGCAAAACAGCCATTAGAGCGTTACCAGGGCAAAATCGTGCCAGTTCTTTTAGATCATTATGAAATTGCATTTTACAAGACATACCGTGATGACGCTTTTCTTACCATTCCTCAAACACTGGATCAATATGAAAATTATTTAAGAGAAATGAAAAAAATTGCAATTTACCCTCTTTTATGTGCAGGAGCTGAAGATGACCAGCTTTTTGGTTTTGTAAGCACAATTGCTCACTCACTTTTAGGCAGTGAAGGATACAGCAAAATGACAAAAGAAATCATTTACTGTAATGACAAAAACTATGATTTTCCTCAATCCTTTAAAGATGTTCTAAACGAAATAAAAAAGCTGCAGACAAACGGCTACACACATAAAAACTGGTTTCAGGTTTCAAACAAAGATATTGAACACTTTATGCAGGAGCATACTATAGCAACCCTTTCAATGAGCTTAAGTGAACACCGCAATAAAAAACCTGTACTCATTAAGTATTACGAAAGTACTCCATTAATGCCAAAGGACAGCCAAGTTAACCACGGTTTAATTGCTCCGCAAATTGTCGCTATGATGTTTAAGGATAAAGCAGGAGCCTCAGCTACTATCAACACACTTATACTAACTGACAATCAACGAAAGTTAAGTGATTTAACACGACTTGCTCCAGTAAATGCAAGGGCTGAACCCCATGACAGACAGAGTGATGACGTAAGGTTTTGGGCATCTGCAAATCCAACAGGGACACTAAATGATATAGGACTTGAGTGCTGTGATAATCCATTACAGCGCAAGAAATTTGCACAGGAAATCAGAGACTACTTAAAACTTTAACTTACACAATTTATAAGGGTAAATCAAATACTGTGCCTATAAATGATAATTAAGAACAAAAATCGGATAAGCTACCATGGACATTAGCGAAAAAACATTACTTGGCGACAAGACTGAAAAACAAATTTTAGATTACATAATTAATCAGCCAATTGAAATTGGCAGTAAGATACCTAACGAGTTTAAACTTGCTGAAATCTTTGGTGTCGGAAGAAGCACCATACGAGAGGCTGTAAAAAGCCTTGCCTCAAAAGGCATCCTTGAAGTAATCAGAGGATCTGGTACATATGTAAGGTCCACAGAGCTGCCTGAAAACGATCCTTTAGGCTTAGGCGGACTGGAGGACAGGTTTAAGCTTTCTCTCGATTTATGTGACGTCAGACTACTTATCGAACCTGAAATTGCTGCTATGGCAAGTAAAAACGCAACAGAAGATGAAATCCAAACACTAAAAAGACTTTGTCAGGAAACGGAAGAACTTTATCTCAGCGGGCAAAACCACATTTATAAAGACATTGAGTTCCACTCATATATAGCTAAATGCTCACGAAACAGAGTTATCGAAACAATAATTCCACTTATAAACACAGCAGTAATAACATTTGGCAACGTAACTCGCCGAATGTTATTAAATGAAACTATATCAACCCACAAAGCTGTTATGGATGCCATTGAAAACAGAGATCCAGTAGGTGCAAAATGCGCAATGATCATGCATTTAACATATAATCGTCAGTTGATTTTAAAATTGATGAATGAAAACCAATAAATAATCTTAAGTTGTCTGATGTTTATATCAAAAATTCGATATTTTTAACAAAAGTCATCAGATTATTATTGACGGCATAACATTCCGGTCCTATACTTTTATTGTATTAAACTCAAGACGTCAGATGTTTTATTACAAAAATGTATTTTTCTTAAAAAGGAGGTCTATAATGACCGGAGATATGTCAGTTATGCTCGATCCATTTAGACTTGGACTTGCACTTGTAGTTGGTCTAGCATTTCTTCTTGTTCTTATAATCAAATTTAAATTTCATGCAATGGTTTCAATTTTAATCGGAGCCCTTGCAATTGGTTTTATTGCCGGCATGCCTTATGACATGATATTAAAGGCTGTAAATGACGGAATGGGTAATACATTGAAGGGCATTGCGCTTCTTGTTGGTCTCGGTTCAATGTTTGGTTCAATTCTTGAAATATCAGGTGGAGCACAAACTCTTGCTGTAACTATGGTAAAAAAGTTTGGCGATAAAAAAGCTGCATGGGCACTTGCTATAACTGGTATGGTAATTTCAATGCCTGTATTTTTTGATGCAGGTCTTGTTATCCTTATTCCACTAGCTTTTTCACTTGCTAAAAAAACTGGTAAATCATCATTGTTTTATGCTATACCACTTTTAGCAGGTCTTGCTGTAGGTCATGCCTTTATTCCACCAACACCAGGTCCTGTTCTTGTTGCTACAATGCTTGGTGTAGACCTTGGATGGGTTATCCTTATTGGTATTTTCTGTGGTATTTTTGCAATGATAGTTGCAGGTCCTCTTTGGGGTTCACACTGTGGCGAAAAATATATGGTTACAGTTCCTTCACACATTGCTGAACAGGCTGATATTGATGAGTCAAAGCTCCCAGGATTTTGGACAGTTGTACTTATCATTTTAATTCCACTTTTAATGATTATCTTAAACTCAGTTGCATCTGTAGTAAAAAGCCTTGCTCCTGTAGCTCCTTTATTTAAGTTCCTTGGAGAGCCATTTGTAGCTCTTCTTATTGCAACAGTAGTTGCAATGTTCCTTCTTGGCCTTAAGAATAACTACTCTGTAAAGGATCTTGAAAAGGTAATGACAAAATCTCTTGAACCTGCAGGTCTTATTCTTTTAGTTACAGCTTGTGGCGGCGTATTAAGATACATGCTTCAGTACTCTGGTATTGGTACAGTTATTGGTGGCATGATAGCTTCAATACATTTACCAGTTGTAATTGTAGCCTTCCTTGTTGCTGTATTTGTACGTATTTGTGTAGGTTCTGCTACAGTTGCAATGACAATGGCAGCAGGTATCGTTGCTGCTATGCCAGAAGTTTCTTCATTATCACCTTTATATCTTGCATGTACTACAGCTGCCATTGCAGGTGGTGCTACAGTTTGTTCACACTTTAATGACTCAGGATTCTGGCTTGTAAAATCACTTGTAGGAATGGATGAAAAAACAACATTAAAGACATGGACAATTATGGAAACTCTTGTAGGTTGTACAGGCTTTGTTGTTGCTTTAATTATTTCTCTATTTGCATAAACTTTAATATGGTAGGAAACTGATATGGAATTAGCTAGTCAAGAAATGCGTAAAATTGCACCTGAACTTGATCCTCTGCGAATTGGTACAGGATGGAAAGAAGAAGATCTGTCAAAAGTACAGGTAATGATTGAAAGTACTTACGGGGATAGTCACCCAGGTAGTGGACATCTGAATACTCTTGTAGAAGAAGTTCGTAAAGGTGTTGCAGAAAGTGGTGGATACGGAGCCAGATACTATTGTACAGACATTTGTGATGGCGAAAGTCAGGGTACAGATGGTATAAACTTTAGTCTGGCAAGTAGAGAAATTATTGCCAACATGATTGAAATACATGGAAGCGCTACACCATTTGATGCTGGAGTTTTTCTTGCTAGCTGTGACAAAGGTATGCCTGCAAACCTTATGGGGCTTGCCCGCTTAAATATACCTGCAATTGTTGTGCCTGGCGGTACAATGAATGCAGGTCCTGAAATGCTTACCCTTGAGCAGCTTGGTATGTACAGTGCAAAGTATCAAAGGGGTGAGATTTCAGAAGAAAAACTCAACTGGGCAAAATGTAATGCCTGTCCAAGCTGTGGAGCATGTTCATTTATCGGAACGGCTTCAACAATGCAGATTATGGCCGAAGCCCTTGGCCTTGCTCTGCCAGGATCAGCATTAATGCCTGCAACAAGTGAAGATTTAAAAGAATATGCCCGACAGGCTGGTAGACAGGCTGTAAAACTTGCAACAATGAACGGCATGAGACCAAAAGATATTGTTACATTAAAAAGTTTTGAAAACGCGATTCTTGTACATGCGGCAATATCAGGCAGTACAAATACATTGCTTCATTTGCCTGCTATGGCTCATGAGCTTGGTATTGAAATTACAGGAGACACCTTTGACAGACTGCACAGAGGAGCTCACTACATTCTAAATATACGCCCTGCAGGTAAATGGCCAGCAGAGTGTTTTTATTATGCAGGTGGTGTTCCTCAAATTATGGAAGAGATAAAAGATTATCTTCACCTTGATGTAATGACTGTTACAGGTAAGACTCTTGGAGAGAATCTTGAAGAGTTAAAAGCTAACGGATTTTACGAAAAATGCCAAAAGCGTTTAGAAGAGTTTAACAGTCGCTATGGAGTGTCTCTCAAACGCGAAGATATTATCCAAAGCTATGATAACCCAATTGGAAAAGAAGGCAGTATAGCTATTTTGAAAGGCAATCTTGCTCCTGAAGGTGCTGTTATCAAACATACGGCCTGTCCAAAATCTATGTTTAAGGCAGTGCTTAATGCAAGACCTTTTGACAGTGAAGAAGAATGTCTGGATGCTGTTTTAAAGCATAAGGTAAATAAGGGAGATGCTTTATTTATCAGATACGAAGGCCCTAAAGGCAGCGGAATGCCTGAAATGTTTTATACATCTGAAGCTATAAGCAGTGATAAAGAACTTGGCGAAAGCATTGCCCTTATCACTGACGGACGTTTTTCGGGAGCATCAACAGGTCCTGTTATCGGACACTGTAGTCCTGAAGCAGTGGATGGAGGTCCTATTGCACTTGTTGAAGAAGGCGATCTCATTGAGATTGACGTTGAAAACCGCAAGCTTAACATCATCGGAGTTAAGGGTGCAAGAAAGACTTTAGAAGAAATGGATGCCATACTTAAAGAAAGACGGCAAAAGTGGATTCCTCGCGAAAGTAAGTACAAAAAAGGTGTTTTAAGACTATTTAGTGAGCATGCTGCAAGTCCTATGAAAGGCGCATATCTTGATTACTAATCAAAGTCTGCCATAAAAAACTTGATAAAAGAGCTTGAGCAAAATGAAGTCCACTTCAAAAGGCTCAGGCTCTTTTACTTAATCGGTAAAGTCAGTTTACGGGTTACTTCTTAACTGGCTTTATTTAGAAAACAGGGGGATTAATTTTATATATCCGACTTGTTTATTTTATAAATCCCCCTATTTTACTTTATAAACAGCTCTTATTTACATAATAAACTACCCTAATATAAAAAATAAAACCCCCTTGTTTTTTAATTTTATTTACGGGTTATGGCACTTAAGGCAGCAACATTTTATTTAAGGAAAGCACGATGTTATATTATTTCTTAAATAATGATAATTTTTAAC
>JAZUGE010000015.1:0-22562 GCA_045641045.1 Treponema sp.
ATGATTTAGTAATAAATGCCAGTGGCCATAGTGGAGAGGCAATACCCGTTCCCATTCCGAACACGGAAGTCAAGCTCTCTAACGTCGATGATACTGCTTTAGCGGGAAAGTAGATAGCTGCTGGCTTTTTTCTTTTTAAAAGCATATCTGTAATCTTCTTTATATTTTAAAAACTTAACCTTACGAATAAAAATCACCAATATAGACAAAAATAACGAAAATTATATTTGACACAATTCAATTTTATCATTATCTTTTATGCGTAATTATATGAATTCACGTTTATTTAGTTTATTAGTTGACTCGTTCTGGAAGATTTTATTACCAGGACTTAAAATGACAATTCCGTTAACAGCTTTAGCTTTTACATTTGCACTTATAATCGGTATTGTTGTTGCATTGATTCAATATGCAAATATAAAAGGGTTAAAACAGCTTGTGCGCTTTTATATTTGGATTATGAGAGGAACCCCATTATTGGTTCAACTTTATGTTGTATTTTATGGACTGCCAAAGCTAGGAATTATGATAAACCCTTTTCCTGCTGCAGTACTCGTTTTTAGTCTTTGTGAAGGTGCATATACAGCAGAGATAATGCGCTCTGCTTTCGAGTCTGTTCCACAAGGACAGATGGAAGCTGGCTATTGTGTAGGAATGAGTTATTTGCAGATTATATGGCGTATTATTCTGCCACAGGCATTTAGAACTGCTTTTCCTCCGTTGTCCAATTCATTAATAGCTATGGTAAAAGAAACATCCCTTGCCGCAAATATTACTGTAACTGAAATGTTTATGGCAACTCAGCGTATTGTTGCCCGTACTTATGAACCTTTAGCACTATATATTGAAGTTGCGTTTATATATCTGATGTTCAGTACGATTTTGACAAAACTGCAGCGTGTCGGTGAAAAACGTATTAATTACTTTGGTACTGAAAATGGTGGTTCAAAATGATTGAATTAAAGGGGTTAAAAAAACTATTTGACAGTAATGAAGTATTGAAAGGAATTGACATTACTATAAACAAAGGTGATGTAATTGCTGTTATTGGACCTAGTGGTTCAGGTAAGACAACGTTATTACGATGTATTAATTTTTTAGAAAAGGCTGATTATGGAACCTTACTTTTTGATGATAAAGAGTATGATTTGTCAAAAATAAGTAAGTTAGATATGCTCAATATACGTAAAAAGACAGGATTTGTATTTCAAAATTATAATCTTTTTCGTAATAAGACAGCGTTACAAAACGTTACAGAGGGGCTTATAGTTGCTCGAAAAATGCAAAAATCCCAGGCTGAAAAAATTGGTATTGAAATGCTAAATAAAGTAGGTCTAGGGGATAAACTTGATAATTATCCTCATCAACTTAGCGGTGGACAGCAGCAGCGTGTAGCGATAGCGAGAGCTTTAGCTACTAAACCTGAGATTATTTACTTTGATGAGCCTACTTCAGCCTTGGATCCTGAGCTTATAGGTGAAGTTTTAGATGTTATGAAAAATCTTGCAAATGAGGGGATGACAATGATTGTTGTAACTCATGAAATGAACTTTGCGAGATATGTATCAAATAGGGTTATTTTTATGGAAAACGGCAATATCGTTGAAGAAGGGGAATCTTCTGAAGTTTTTGACCATCCGCAAAATGACCGTACAAAAGCGTTTATAAAATCAATCAATAGAGGTTAATTATGAAGAAGATTTTATTTGTTGTAGTTGCAGGACTGACTGCTCTTTTTGCATTTACAGGTTGTAGTAAAAAGACTGATAAGGATCAGCTTGCTCAAATTAAAGAAAATGGTGAGATCGTAATTGCTATGGAAGGCTGTTGGGCTCCGTGGACATATCATGATGAAAACGATACTTTAGTAGGCTTTGATGTTGAAGTAGGTAAACTGATTGCTCAAAAACTTGGTGTAAAGGCAAAGTTTGTTGAGGTTGATTGGGACGGTATTTTTGCAGGTATTGATGCAAAGCGTTATGATATGGCATGTAATGGTGTTGGATATACTGAAGAACGTGCCTTAAAATACGATTTTACAGCACCTTATGCTTTTACTCATACAGCTCTTATTGTAAAAAAATCTGACGATTCAATTAAGAGTTTTTCAGATTTAAAGGGAAAAACTACTACAAACTCTTTAGGTAGTACATATGCAACTTTGGCTGAGTCATTAGGTGCTAAGGTTGTTACAATTGACTCGTTTGACGAGACTCTTGAGCTAGTTGCACATGGAAGAGCAGATGCCACATTAAACGACAGTGCAACTTTCTACTATTACAATATGGTTCAGCCAGATAATATGTTTAAGGTAGCTTCTCTTACTGAAGAATCAGAAAAAATTTGTATCCCTCTACGTAAGGGTGAAGAGTCAAAGTCGTTGCGTCAGGCTATTGATACTGCTATAGCTGAATTAATGGCCGATGGATCAATTGCTCGTGCTTCTGAAAAGTACTTTGGCTCTGATATTTCACGCTAAAAAGCGATAGCATTAATTTTATATCCAGACCTGATTTATATCATGGTCTGGATTTTTTTTGTTCTTTTTAAGTTTCCTTCTTACTGTTTTGTTTTGTAGTTAAAATAGTTTGCGTTCTTAAAAATTGAATTGTACAATGTAAATGTATTGTAAAAAGTATTTGAAAATTAAATAAAGTATCATTTTCTTACATCTCTTTTACAGTATTAATCTTTCTGCTAAAAAAAATTAACAGCCTGTATGGTGGCTTGTTAAAATCGGAGGAATTTACTGTGGACGATTCAAAAATGTATTCTGCAGAATTGATTGAACAGGGAAAAGCTGTTCTTGGAATTGAGTTTGGTTCAACACGTATTAAAGCTGTTCTTATTAATGACAAAAATGAACCAATTGCATCCGGTGCTTATGATTGGGAAAACTCTCTTGTTGATGGAATCTGGACATATTCTTATGACGAGATAATTGCAGGATTACAGGGGTGTTATGCAGATCTTAAAAGGGATATAAAACAAAAATATGGAGTAACTCTTAAAAAGCTTGGAGCAATGGGTGTATCAGCAATGATGCATGGTTATCTGGCTTTTGATAAGTGTGATAATCTTTTAGTACCTTTCCGCACATGGCGTAATACAATTACAGGTCAGGCATCACAAAAGCTGTCTGAACTGTTTAACTATCCAATTCCAGAACGCTGGAGTATCTCTCACTTATATCAGGCTGTATTAAATAACGAAAATCATGTAAAAGATGTATCATTTTTTACAACACTTGATGGACTTATCCATTGGAAGTTAACTGGCAAAAAAGTTTTGGGTATTGGCGGTGCTTCAGGTATGTTCCCAATTAGTCTTGAAAATCAGACTTATGATAAAACAATGATTGCAAAGTTTAACGAGCTTTCTGAAGTAAAAGCAATGCCATGGAAACTTGAAAATCTTTTACCTCAGGTTCTTTTGGCAGGGGATAATGCTGGTTTTTTAACTGATGATGGTGCAAAGCTTTTGGATGTGGAAGGGGATCTATTAAGTGGTTGTCCTATGTGTCCTCCTGAAGGTGATGCAGGTACAGGTATGACAGCGACAAATAGCGTTGGCTCTCGTACTGGAAATGTTTCTGCCGGAACATCTGTTTTTGCAATGGTTGTTTTGGAAAAAGAACTGTCAAAAGCATACAATGGTTTAATTGACCTTGTAACGACTCCAGATGGAAAACTTGTTGCAATGGCCCATGCTAATAACTGTACAGGAGAATATGATAAGTGGATTAAGCTCTTCGGTGAAGTAATTAGTACAATGGGCTTCGATGTAAAAAAGGGTGAACTCTACGATAAGCTTTTAACTAAGGCTCATGAAGGAGATTGTGGTTGCGGAGGTCTTATTCCGTATAACTATATATCAGGCGAGAGTATGACAGGCTTCAGTGAGGGAAGAACTATTTTCCTGCGTACTCAGGAAAATAGCTTTACTCTTGCAAACTTTATGAAAGCTCAGCTTTATACAGCCCTTGGTGCATTACGTACAGGTATGGATATACTTTTTGACAATGAAAAGGTAAAACTTGATACACTTACAGGTCATGGTGGTTTTTTCAAGACAAGCGAAGTTGGCTTAAAAGTTATGGCCAGTGCAATGCATACTCCTGTGTCAGCATTAGAGACTGCTGGTGAAGGTGGACCTTGGGGTATGGCTTTACTTGCTTCATATCTTATTAATAAAAATGACCTTACTTTAAGTGACTGGCTTAGTACTAATGTCTTTGCACAAAGCAAGAAAACTGTTGTTAGTCCAACTGATGCTGATGTAAAAAGTTTTAATGAGTTTTTTGTAAATTATAAAAAAGGTTTGCCGGTATTAAAGGCAGCTGTAGAAAATATTTAATAGACTTGAGAGGATAAAAAAAATGATAGATTTATCTAAATATGAGTTTTGGTTTTTAACTGGTAGTCAGGATCTTTATGGTGAAGATACTCTTAAGCAGGTTGCTTTAGATTCAAAAAAAATGGTCGAAGAGCTTAATAAATGCGGACTCTTCCCTTGTAAGCTTGTTTGGAAAGAAACTTTACTGACACCTGAGTCAATTCATAAGACACTAGAAATTGCAAACTCTGATGATAATTGTGCTGGTGTAATTGCCTGGATGCACACATTTAGTCCTGCAAAAATGTGGATTGCAGGCTTAAATGCATATAAAAAGCCATTGTTGCAGTTAAATACACAGTTTAATGAAAAAATCCCATACAGCACCATGGATATGGATTTTATGAATTTAAATCAAAGTGCACATGGTGACCGTGAGTTTGGTTATATTACTGCACGAATGGATATACCACGCAAAGTTATAGTTGGTCATTGGAGTTCAAAACTTACTCAGAAACGTATTGCATCATGGATGAGGGCCGCTTGTGCAGTTGCAGACGGTAAAAAGCTACGGGTTGTTCGCTTTGGGGATAATATGCGTGAAGTTGCAGTTACTGATGGTGATAAAGTAGGTGCAATGATTAAGTTCGGATGGTCAGTTCCTTATTATGGTATTGGTGATCTTGTTGCATATATGGACAAAGTGACTGATAAAGAAGTTGATGATCTTGTTGCAGTTTACGATAAAGAATACGAGATTGTATGGGGTGAAGATAAAGCCTACACACTTGAGCACATAAAAGAACAGGCAAAAATTGAAATCGCACTAAGAAGATTCTTGAAGGATAATGATGCTAACGCATTATGTACAAACTTCCAAGATCTTCACGGTATGAAACAGTTGCCAGGTCTTGCTATACAGCGTCTTTTGGCAGATGGATATGGTTTTGGTGCTGAAGGCGACTGGAAAACAGCTGCAATGGTTCGTACATTTAAGGTCATGACTGCAGGGCTTGTAGGAGAAGGTAAAGGTAATGCCTTTATGGAAGACTACACATATAATCTTGAGGATGATAATGGTTTGAACTTAGGTTCTCATATGCTTGAAGTTGATCCTCAGGTTTCTGTTTCAAAACCAAGAATCGAAGTGCATCCATTGGGTATTGGCGGTAAAGAAGATCCTGCCCGCCTTGTATTTAATGCAGCAAAAGGCAAGGCTCTGGTTAGTGCAGTTGTAAATATGAATGGCCGATTCCGTTGTGTTGTAAATGAAATTGATGTGGTTGAACCTCCTGAAGATTTCCCTAAGCTTCCTGTAGCACGAATGCTTTGGAAGCCTTATCCAAATCTTGCAACATCAGCAGAAGCCTGGATTTTGGCAGGCGGTGGTCATCACACAGCATTCTCAAATATTATCGACAGCGATATGATTCGTGATTGGGCTGAAATGACTGGTATTGAGTGTGTTGTTATTGATGAGGATACAAAGATCAGTTCGTTCCGTAATGAGCTGAGATGGAACGAGGCATATTGGAGTAATAAAAGATAATGGCAGATAAATATCAGACATTACGTGAGCAGGCTTATGAAGCAAATATGCAGATTCCTGAACAAAAGCTTGCAATTTATACATGGGGTAATGTATCGGCATATGATAAAGACTTGGGGGTTTTTGCAATAAAGCCTTCAGGTGTGCCTTACCCAGAGCTTACTGTGGATAGTATGGTGATAGTTGATCTTGATGGCAATAAAGTTGCAGGTAGTCTAAACCCATCAAGTGACACGCTGACTCACTGCGTATTATACAAGGAGTGGGCTTTGAAGGGGGGAGCCAGTATAGGTGGTATAGTGCATACTCACTCAACTTATGCAGTTTCCTGGGCACAGGCTGTTCGTCCAATACCTTTGTTCGGAACAACTCATGCCGATCATATTCAGACTGCAGTTCCTTGTACACCATATATTACTAGAGAGGCTCTGAAAAGTAATTATGAAAAGGAAACTGGTAATCTTATTGTAAAACATTTTGCAGATGCCGGATTAAATCCAGCTGAAACAACAATGGTGCTTGTTGCAGGTCATGGCCCTTTTACCTGGGGTAAAGATGCTTCTAAAGCTGTATATAATGCTGCAGTTCTTGAAGAAGTTGCAAAGATGGCAGCAAATACTATTGCTATAAACCCTGCAGCAACGATTTTACCTGATTATATTACTGATAAGCACTATCAGCGAAAGCATGGTGCTAACGCTTATTACGGACAGGGAAAGTAAAAATATTATTAATAATCTGACTATGTTTTTAGCATAGTCAGATTGTATTTAATTGAAAGTCATATGAGACGCAGCTGTTTACTTGTATCATTATTACTTATCTCTTTTATCCTTATTGGATGCTTTGGAAAAACTAACAAGGTTGTTTCACCTGTTAATCGGCAGCAGCTTATTGTTGGGTTATCACAAATTGGTAATGAAAGTTCCTGGCGGATTTGTAATACAATGTCAATTAAGGATGCTGCAGACAGGGCTGGTATACAGCTTATAGTTGATGAAGCTCAGCAAAAACAAGAAAACCAGCTGAAAGCAATACGCTCATTTATTGTTTATCAGGTTGATGCAATTTTGCTTGTTCCGATTGTTGAAACTGGTTGGGAAAATGTTTTAAGTGAGGCCAGACAGGCTCGTATCCCTGTTATCATAGTAGATCGAAAAATAAAAGACCTGGATAAATCGTTATACGAAGGCTTTATTGGTGAAGACTGTGTTGAAGAAGGTCGTAAAGCAGCTCGTTTTTTGTTAAAAAAGTTTGAGAATGTTCATCGCAAAATAAATATTATAGAACTTTCGGGTACTGAAAATAGTTCTGCTGCAATCGAACGAAGTTTTGGTTTTAGAGATGAGATAGGAAGCGATTCACGATTCCGCATTATCTATAGTGAATCTGGAGATTTTTTGAAATCCCGTGGTAAAGAAATAATTTCACAGATTATTTCATATAATAATGGTCAGTTTAAAATTGGTACGAAGAATATTGACGTTATATTTTCTCATAATGATTCAATGACACTGGGTGCTATTGAAGCTTTAGACAGTAATGGTATTAAAAGTGGTAAAGATGTAGTTGTTGTGAGCTTTGATGGTGAACAGCAGGCTATTAATGCCCTGAAAGATGGTAAAATAAACTGTGTTGTAGAATGTAATCCTTTTATGGGTGATAAACTTATGAGTCTTGTAAAGACAGTTGCAAATCGAAATACTATACCTGATGTTACATATGTTGATGAGACTGTCTTTACGGAATATGACGATTTGTTAGCAATTGAAGCCCGTGGTTATTAATGAGTCTTAAAGTTTTATATAAATCAGACAGCTTAAAAAATAAAATACGAAAATCGTACACACTGATTATAACTTTTTTGGTGTTGCCAGCCTTTTATTCGATGTTTGAAACGAGGATGAATGCTATCCAATATGATCAGATTATAGCAAATATTTCGCTTTCAAATGAGATAAATCAAATAGTAAAAGTAAAACTTCCTGCTGAATTATGGAATATTGTTTCAGGTCGTGTTGCATTTACAAGTGGACGACATTATGAGTATTTAAATAAAATTAATGATGGTATTGAGACGTTGTTAAAGTCTCAGTCTAAGTATCTTGATGTACGTACTCTTGAAGTTGCAAAAAGAGCTTCGTTAACATTAGTCAATAACATAGAACAGCTTGGAACACAAATTATTCTTGGCGGAAGTGTACAGGCTAATGAAAAAAAACTTGATGAAATACGCGGTATAACATCATTATTGTCTGACATTTTACAGGATTTTATAATTTCAGAGATTGAAGCTGTTTCCATAACAAATAATTCGATAAAAAAAACATCAATGGTTCTATCTGCAATCCAGTTTATGTTATTAATTATTGTTCTTGCTATTGTGTTTTATGAGTCTATTACTTTATCAACACTGATTGAGAAAAATATTCATGCAATGGAAAGATTTTCAAATAAGCTTGCATCAGGTGATTTATCTGCAAAAGTAAAACCTGCAACGCTTATCGAGTTTAAAAACTTAACTGAAAATTTAAATGTAATGGGATATAAAATTGAAAACTTGATAAAGCAAAATATTGAGGAACAAAAAAATCTTCAGAAAGCGGAGCTAAAAACATTACAGGCACAAATTACACCCCATTTTCTATATAATACATTTGATACTATTATCTGGCTTGCAGAAGAAGGTGAAAACGAAGAGGTTATAAAAATTACAAGGGCTTTTTCACAGTTTTTAAGAACTTCTTTGAGTCGTGGGCATGAGTGGATCACCATGGGGCAGGAAATTGAATATGTACGAAATTACCTTACTATACAAAAAGTACGATATGGAAATATATTGAGTTATGAAATTGATGTACCTGATGAGGTCTGTAAGTATAAAATGCTTAAACTTACTTTGCAACCTTTAGTTGAAAATGCTATTTATCATGGTATAAAAAATAAACGGGGCAGAGGACACATTTATGTCAGTGTTAATTATGAAAACTCTGACAAAAAAAGACTGAACGTTGTTGTAAAAGATGATGGAATAGGTTTCACTGACGAAAAACTTAAGCAGGTTAGATCAGAGCTAAGTGGAACAAAAAGTTCTGAGCAGTTACATGCAATATATGGTTTATATAATGTAAATAAGCGTCTTATATTATATTATGGAGAAGAAACTGAAGGAATAAGTATTGAAAGTACGTATGGAGACGGTTCGACAATCTATTTTTCAGTACCATGTTTAGTTAATAACGAAAATGTATAGTGTATTTATAGTTGATGATGAGCATATTGTATTAGATGGTATCCGTAACAAAATTGACTGGGAAGCTTCTGGTTTTACTTTTGCCGGTGAAGCAACAGACGGAGAACTCGCATTTAGTATGATTCAGGATGTTAAACCTGATATTTTGATTACAGACATAAAAATGCCTTTTATGGACGGACTTGAGCTTGCTTCGTTATTAAAGAAGGTTCAGCCCTGGATACGTATTATTATTTTGTCTGGACATGATGAGTTTGATTTTGCGAAGAAAGCGATTTCAATAGGTGTTGAAGATTATATATTAAAACCTTTCACTTCAGATGAGCTTTTGCATAGTCTTTTAAAGGTCCGAAACGCTCTTGATAAAGAGCGTAAACAATTTATGGATTATGCAAATTTAAAAAAAGAGCTTGAATCTAATTCTATTCTTGTGAAAAACAGTTTCTTATCTGATCTTATACATGGCCATATTGATATAAGCTCTGCACTAAAAAAAGCTGAAGAGCTTAATATCAGTATTTTTTCAAGATATTATAAGGTAATTGTAAGTGCAATAAACTTTGGTGATAACTTAAATGATTTAGTTCAAGGTGCCAGATCCCGGCTTTTGTCATTAAATAAAAGCCGGGAAGATGTTATATCGTTTTTTGCTGATTCAAATCGTTTCGTAACTATTGTGAAAGGGAACTCAGGTACTGAAGTAGAGGAATCTTCATTCGCTTTTTCAGAAGCCATAGAGCATATACTTATTCAAAGTATGGAGTGTACTGTTGTAAGTGCTATAGGAAAAACTGTAGAACATATATCTCATATAAAGGATTCATATAAAGATTGTGAGCAGCTGTTAGAAAAAGCAAAGTTTTGGAGTAAAAACAGGATTGTAAGTTCAGATGATATTACAAACTCTAGTGATGGTTTTTTATCATTAACTGAAAATGATCCTCTTGTTGACCGTTTACGTTATGCTAATAGTTCTGAAATACAGAGTATAATTGATCAGTATATGGAACTTTTAGCTGATAACAGCAGCCATTTCTCTGTAATAGCTTCATATCTCTTTGTTGATGTAATAATGGCAATTTCAAAACTTGTAGAAGATTTAGGTGGAGATATAAAACAGGTTATGCCTGAAATTTTGACCCATAATTATGTTGATAAGGCTGTTCAAAGTCAAAGTACTTTTATAAGTGAAGTCAGTAAAGTATTAAATGGAATACTTGCATACAGAGATAGTCGCATCACTGGTAAATATGGCGATGTAATACTTAAGGCTAAAGAGTTTATAAGTAAAAATTATGCAAGTCAGGATACCTGTCTGAAGATTGTTGCTGATGCAGTTCATTTAAGTCCTAATCACTTTAGTACTGTGTTTTCACAAGAATGTGGCATTACTTTTATTGAATATTTAACTAATGTCCGTATTGAGGAAGCTAAAAAGCTTTTAAGGGAATCAGATATGAGAAGCTCTGATATTGCTTACGAATGTGGGTTTAGTGATCCTCACTATTTTAGTTTTATTTTTAAAAAAAATCTTGGTATGTCACCGAGAGAATATAAGAATAGTGTGAAAATATAGCTGTTTTATAATATTCAGCCCCAAATAATTGTGTCATGCTATTAGCATAGTATTTTATTTAGGGGCTTTTTTGTGTGTATCATCATCTGAAAACATCGAAGTCAAGACAAAAGAAAGTGTGTCTTGACTCTAAGTTTATGGATGATTTTTATTTACTTTTACGTGCTTTAATAATAGCAAATACACTTTGTAAAACGATAAAGAAGCATAAAATTCCTGATAAAACAATTTTATTCCACCAAGAACTTAATGTACCCTGACATCTAATTAATGTTTCAATTGTAGCCTTTATCAATACACCGAAAAATGAACCTACAATTGTACCTACACCACCTGTAAGGAGTGTACCGCCAATTACAGCTGATGCAATGGCATCCATTTCAAAGCCTCTTGCCTGTTCAACGAATCCTGATGTTGTATTGAGACAAAATACTAAACCTGCAAGAGAAGATAAAAATCCTTCAAGTACGTATGCAAAAAACTTTGTTCTTTTTACGTTTATACCCATTAAAAGTGCAGACTGTTCATTTCCACCTATTGCAAAAAGGTTTCGGCCAAAACGTGTGTATTTTAAGATATACCAAATTGCTATCATAGTAAGGATTGCAATAACTACACTTGGATGGATAAATGGATTTATAACTTTGCCGGCTCTGTTAACATATCCGCCAAATGGTATAATAAGTTTTTTTTCTGCAAAGGCCAAAAATGCTTTGTTTGCTTTTATAGCTATCTGGTCAGAGCTTATTACTGCTGCCATGCCGCGACAAAAGAATAATCCTGCAAGGGTGACAATAAATGGCTGCAGCTTCATATATGATATAAGCCATCCTTGCATAGCTCCAAATAAAATACCTGTAACAAGTACAATGAAGATTGCAAGTATCGAACTCATCTGCATACGTTCCATTGTGTAAGACAGGAACATACATACGAAACAAACCATAGACCCTACAGAAATATCTATACCACCTGTAATCATTACTATGGTAAGACCTGATGCTGCGATTAATAGACCTGCGTTATCGATAAGCATATTTAAAAAGGTTTGGGTCCTTGAAAAGCCCTGGCCTTTATATATTAAACATCCTGCAACATACATTACTAAAAAAAGTCCTATAGTGACAAGTAAAAGATACTTACTTGAATCTATATTCTTTTTTGATTTAAATTTTTCTGTCAAAACTGTTTTTATCTGATTCATCTTAAACCCCTTTGCTAAGCCTTTTGAACACTAGCAGCACGGCTGTTTCTGATATTTGTAAGAGTCTGCTTAAATGCAGGTGACTGGAATAATACAATAAGAATTACTACTATAGCTTTATATACAGGTAACTGATTTGCTGGTACACCAATTGTATAAAGACTTGTAGTGAGAGCCTGTATTGTAATTGCTCCGATAACAGAACCGAAAAGGTTGAACTTACCACCTGCAAGGGAGTTGCCTCCTAATGCAACTGCAAGGATAGCATCCATTTCTAGATTCAAGCCTATGTTGTTGGCATCACTTGAGTAAATACGGCTTGAAGCTATAAGTCCTGCAACTCCTGAACTTAAGCCGCAGTATATGTAACAAAGCCACATGATAAGAACTGAGTTTATACCTACAAGTCTGGCGGCTACAGGATTTATACCAACTGTTTTGATATATGTGCCCAAAGCTGTATAGTGTAGTATTGCCCATGTAAGAGCAACAAATCCTATTGCCAAAAATATTGGAGTAGGGATAATACATCCCGGGATAAAACCTCCAATGTTTCGGAACGATTGCATGCGAACATAGAGAATTACACCTGTTGCTTTACTTATGATTGCTCCTGTGCTGTCATAAACTGCACGAGAACTAACAAGCTGTGCGATTCCTCGCCCTGCTGTAAACAAAATAAGTGTCGCAACCATAGGCTGTATGTTTAATCTGGCAACTAAAAGACCGTTAAAGGCACCACAGGCAATAGCTCCTAATAGTCCAATTAAAATTGCACATGCTGGAAGCATTGCATAACCATCATAACTCTCACCAAGACAACGTACTATTAATGCTCCACTAATTGCCATTACAGAGCCAACAGAGATATCTGTACCGCGAGATGAAGCTACAACCAATGTCATTCCCATTGCCAGGATAACCAGTTCGCTTGATCTGTTTAAGATATCAATAATTGATCCATAAAGAACATTGTTGTTAATCTTTATTGAAAAGAAGTTTACATCATATTTAATTTTTGTAACGATTGCACTTAAAATTACAACTAATATTAAGGCTATAACTGGTAATGCAAACTGACTTTTAAGTATTTTCTGTACATAACCAGAAATCTTCTTATTATTATCACTCATTATTTTATTCTCCCGCAATTGCAGCCATTACGTCCTGCTGGGTAAGATTATCGTTTATAAGCTCTCCAACTTTTTTACCATCACGTAAAACACATAGTCTGTTTACAGTGCGTAACATTTCGTCGATTTCGGAGCTGATAAACATTACTGTCATACCTTCTTTAGCAAGTTCAACTACTAACTTTTGTATTTCAGTTTTTGTACCAACGTCGATACCTCGTGTTGGTTCGTCTAAAATAAGAAAATCTGGATTTGTTACAAGCCATCGGCCTATAATAACCTTTTGCTGGTTACCACCAGACAAAGCCTTTATTGGAGTTTCTGTACTAGGAGTTTTTATGCTCAATGCTTTAATATACTTTTCTGTAAGCTCAAGCTGTTTTGCCATTGGTAAAAGCTTAAAAACACCTGTTTTGGCCTGTAAAGCAATCATCATATTTTCGCGGATTGAAAGGTCTGCAATAATACTTTCAGCTTTTCTGTCTTCAGGCAGGTATGCCATACCGCGTCTGATTGAATCTAATGGTGATTTTGCTTTCAGGGCTTCGTTATTAAATGTCAGACTACCACCATCAGGTTTGTCCGCTCCATACAGCGAACGGGCAAGTTCTGAACGGCCTGAGCCTAAAAGACCTGTCAAACCTATTACCTCACCTTTGTGAACTGTAAGTTCAAAAGGTTTTATTGTGCCTGTATGAGTTAGACCTACAGCCTTTATCACAACAGGTTCTTTATTTTCTTCTTCCTGAGATTTTTCTGTATTACGAATTGCAGCAAGTTCATCAAATTCATGTCCAAGCATGGTTGCTACAAGTTTTTGTCTTGGTAAATCGGCAATAGCAAACTCTCCTTCAAGTTCGCCGTTGCGTAAAACAGTAATGCGGTCACATACTGCATAAACCTGTTCAAGAAAGTGTGTTACAAATATAATTCCGACACCATCTGCTTTAAGATGTCGCATTACATTAAATAAATTTTCAACTTCATGGTCATCAAGTGAGCTTGTAGGCTCATCAAGAATAAGTACCTGGCAGTCTGCATGTACTGCTCTTGCAATGGCAATCATCTGTTGTATTGCAACAGAATAATCACCAAGTGATTTAGTTACATCTATGTTTTCAAGTCCAACATAGTGCAATATTTCTTTTGCTCCACTGTTCATTTTTTTCCAGTCAATTGCATGGAGTTTATTTAATGGTTCATGACCGGCATATATATTTTCAGCAACAGACAGATTTGGACAAAGATTTACTTCCTGAAACACTGTACTGATACCATTTTTTTGTGCTTCTTCTGGGGAATGGTTATTTATTTTTTTATCGTTAAGGTGAATCTCACCTGCATCTCTTGTATGTACTCCGTTCAATACCTTAATGAGGGTACTTTTTCCAGCACCGTTTTCACCCATTAAAGCATGAATTTCTCCTTTTCTAAGGGTAAAGTCTACATTTTGCAGAGCTTTTACACCAGGAAAGGTCATCGTTATGTTTCTCATAGTGAGCAAAACATCGTTTTCCATTATTAAACCTTCCTATTTTTTATAGATAAAAAAGCCAGAGTCATAGTCATAGGGGCCATTACTCCGGCTTTTATGTTATGGTAAATTAGATTAATTAGTAAGCACGTGTTGGAAGAACAGCAGCTGCATTTTCTTCGTCAAATACACCTTCGTTTACATACATAATCTTATCAACTGACTTACCAGCCTGAAGTAACTTGATGATTTCATCAACACGTGGTCCGTGAAGTGGGTTACATTCAACAGCACAGTTAATTTCACCTGAAATCATACGGTTAAATGTTTCGTGTACAGCATCGAAACAGATGATGATGATATCTTTACCAGGAACTTTACCTGCAGCTTTGATAGCATCTACTGCACCCCAAGCCATGTTGTCGTTTTCAGCAAATACTACATCAATCTTAGATGTTGACTTAAGAATTGATTCCATAACTTCCTGTCCGCCAGCCTGTGTAAAGTCTCCTGACTGCTGAGCAACAAGGTGCCAGTTAGAGTGTGCATCAATACCTTCTACAATACCCTGAGTACGTCCAATCTGTGCTGAAGCACCGATTGTACCCTGAAGATCAACGATGTTAAGCTCATCCTTATCACGACCAATCTTTTTGAGATATTTGTCAAGCCAGATTACAGAGTCACGGCCTTCTTTTAGGAAGTTTCCACCAACCCAGCAAAGATAAAGTGAGTCATCACTTACACTCATCTGACGGTCTGAAAGAATAACTGGGATACCAGCATCCTTTGCTTCTTTAAGAACTGTTTCCCAACCAGTTTCAACTACAGGTGCTACTACGATATAGTCAACATCCTGCTGAATAAAGTTACGGATAGCCTTGATCTGGTTTTCCTGCTTCTGCTGTGCATCATCAAAAATGAGTTTGTAGCCGTTTTCTTCAACGAATGTTTTTTTGAATGATTCTGTGTTAGCAAGACGCCAGTCAGATTCAGCACCTACCTGAGCATAACCTACTGTAAGTGTTTTTTTTGCGTTTGAAGCAGCCTGTGGAGCACTTTCCTTTTTTGAACATCCTGTAAGTGCAAGAGCTGTCATCATAAGAGCTGTAGAAAAAGCAACAACTTTCTTCATATGTCATATCCTCCAAAGATATATTTATTTATATAATAAGGATAAGACTCAAATGGGGATGGGTAAATGAGGAATTTTACGAATTAGTTGCAACTTTTTAGGTTAAATTTTTGTAAAGAGTATAACAATAAGTTATTAAATGTAGAAAAGTTTGTTTTCTTACTAAAAAAAGTTGAAAAATTTATTTTAACGTAGATATTTAGCTTCAAAATCAATACAGTTTAATGGTTTTGAAAAATAATATCCTTGAAAAACAGAACATCCTAGGTTTTCGATTTTTTTTATTTGTTCTTTTGATTCGACTCCTTCACAGATTACCTGCATACCAAGCTGCTCTGCCATGGAAATTATATAGTTTAAAATCGTAAAACTTTTTTCGTAATTTTCGGATTCTTTAATAAAAGCTCTGTCAATTTTTAATACATTTGCACTGATATCTTTTAAGACATTAAGTGATGAATAGCCAGAGCCAAAGTCATCAATCTCAATGAGGAAACCTTTTGCCTGTAGCTTTGTAAAAAGTTCTTTTGCAGCATTAAGGTTAGACATAAGAACAGTTTCGGTTAGTTCAATTCGTAAATTTTGAGGTGATATATCATATTTTTTTACAAGGCCAATAAACTCTTCATATACATCTATATAGTAAAAATCCTTTGCTGAAACATTTACTGATATGCTTAAGTCTGTAATGCCTTTTTCTTTCCATTCTTTAAGCTTAATAGCTGCCTGTTCCCATATAAACTTATCGAGTTCATATATACAGCCATTTTTTTCAAGAACAGAGATAAACAATTCGGGATTTATCATGCCTCTCTGAGGATGTATCCATCTAACAAGTGCTTCGGTTCCGCACAAAGATCCGTCTTCTTTTACCTGACTTTGAAGATATAGTACAAATTGTCCTGTTTTTAATGCATGATCGAAATTGGCCAGTATCATTTTTTCTTCATGGAGGGTATCCATTAAATCTGAGGTATAGTAGGAGAAAACATGCTGATAGTCATTTTTTAGCCGCGCTATTGCAAGCTGGCTTTTGTCATACATTATTTGTGCACTGTCCTTCGAGTTTGTTGCATCATAAATGCCTAGGGAAATATTAAATTTGTATATCTCACTTTTTGTCAGTTCTGATAATTTAGGTAATTCATTTGTAAAATATTCTTCTTTAAAAAATTCTTTACGCATAAAAAGTGCAAACTTATCATCTGCTATGCGACCTAAAATTGCTCCTTCATGTATTTTTTCGCTTGCAAGTTTAGCCTGAAGCTTAAGAACTTTATCTCCAGTCTGTCTCCCAAATAAACTGTTTATGAGCTTAAAATCCCTTATATTTGAACTTATCATATACCAGCCAGATACATCAGAGGTTTTTATGCGGTCGTCAACAGTCTTCATAAAACCTTCTCTATTCAGTATGCCTGTAAGTTCATCGTGTGTAGCCTTGTAAAGTTCTTCCTTTATCTTTTTTTCATCAGCAGTTTTATCAAGAATATGAAAAGCTTTTCCGGAAATTTTATTGTTTATAATTATGTCCTTGTATGATACATCAAAATATTTGTCTTGACCTGCCAGATTCATTTGTATTTTTGTGTTGAGCTTTTCAAAGTTATTTGACTTATAATCTGCATAGTATTTATTCAGTTTTTTTTTCGAGTAAGGTGAATGTGTGTCAAATAATCTTTTTGCAACATTATTACAGTAGCATAAGTTACCTTTGTTATTGTAAAACAATATAGCATCTTCGATACTATCAGTTACTGTGCGCAGTGTATTTACTGCTATTCTGTGAGGTAGCAAGTATACCGTGCAGTATGAAATATAGACTGCAAATAACAGATATAGAGCAACAGAGTAATCAATATATCTTGTTGAGTTATGTTGTCCCATTTTGTAAAAAATGTAGTTTATTGCTAAAACAACGAAATACGCAGCCATTATCACAGTATACTTATGCTTGTAGTTATATGGTTCTTTTATGGCAGCTTTCATAAGTAATACTTCAGAGTAGACTACAATGCAGTAACATAAAAAAACGTGAACCCAAAAATAAGCAGGGTTTCGCTGTATAATAACTACACTTGAAGTTAAAACTGTTGAAAACACATGATTTGTCCAAATGTTTATAATAAATGAAACTGTGTTGAAAAAAATAAAAACAGCAAGTACATTGGCTGTTCTGTGGTTGAAAGTTGAACTGGATCCTGTATAAGCTATAAAAAAAAGCAGTGTTGTATATATAAGCCAATCTATGCATATAAAATATATTGATGAAGCAATGGATACTATAAGAGTGGTTGTAGTAATTATTGAAACTACATATGACACATAACTTCCAATACCGAATATTACGGGGAGAATAATTTTTTTATTGAATGTGCTTGAAGCTTTGCGCATTTGAGTTATTAAGTTTACAAGCATTATAATGGAAATAACAGATATCAATAAAAAAAGTGCTTTAGAGTAGATCATATATATTTTCCTGATTGTATTTTTGTTCAAAGTCCCGAACTGATAACGGTTTTGCGAAATAAAACCCCTGAAGAATATCGCATCCCATATTTTTCAAATTATCGACCTGCTCTTTTTCTTCTACTCCCTCAGCTATAGTTTGTAAACCAAGTTCGTCAGCCATTTTTATAATGGAGTTTAATATGATACGTCTTCTCTCTTCATTATCAGATTTATATAAAAAATTCATGTCTATTTTTAGTATATCAACATTGATGTCCTTCAACATATTTAGTGAAGAATAGCCTGAACCAAAATCATCCATTTCGATGGTAAAACCATATTGCTGAAGCTTTTTCAATATTGCGGCATGCTGTTCAATATTATGCATAAATACTGTCTCTGTAATTTCAAGTTTTAACTTTGAAGGTGATATACCATATTTTTGGACAAGATCAGTAAACTTTTGATAGACATCTATATAATAAAAATCATTTGTCGAGACATTAACTGATATGTATTTATCAATATAAGAGTTAGACCATTCTTTTAGTTTCACTACTGCACATTCCCATATATACTCGTCCAGGCGGTGAAAGTATCCCGTTTTTTCAAGTACAGGTAAAAACTCTTCAGGTTGTATAATGCAGTTATCCGGAGTCTTCCATCTGACTAAAGCTTCAGCACCTACTACACTCAAATTACTGCTTTCTACCTGTGGCTGCAGATACATTTTAAACTGATGCTCTTTTAGAGCTGTATCAAATAAAGCGATAATTTTTTTTTCATGTCTTAAAACATTCATCATTGTTGAATCGTAGAATTTTATTGATACAAAATTATCTTCAGTTATGTTTTTCAAAGCTATATTTGCTTTGTCATACATACTTTCAACACTTTCAAACGTATCAGAAACTTCATACACACCAATGTATACCTGTATTTTGTAGTTAGGATTATGGCTGGTGCTGATAGTAATATTAGATGTATTTTTTAATGCAAGTTCCTGGTTGAAGTTTTCCTTTGGTATGAGCATAGCAAACTTATCGCCGGATATCCGTCCGTGTATGCAGTTTTTATAGTTTGCTTTTTTTAGCATCTCAGCTTCTGTTTTAAGTATTTTATTGCCAATGTCGATACTGAAACGTTCGTTTATGAGTTTAAGATTTTTTATGTTTGTACAGATAAAAAGCCAGTCGTTATTACAGTACTGACGAAGTAAATCCTGGGCTTTTTGAAAAAATATTTCTTTTGAGTATAGTTTTGTCAGCTCATCATGTGTGTTTTTGTACTCTAATGCAGTAGTCTTTTCAAGGTCATCCGTTATATCATCCAGCTTAATGTAACTGCCAGTAACCCTGCCTTTTTTGTCTGTTAGTCTTTTAAAGTTTATTGTGAAAGTATGTAAGGTACTTTCAATTTCAAAATCCATAACAGTATTAAACTCATTTTCATTTGTATGGGATAAATGATAAAGTGTTGGACTTTTTTCAGGTTCGTTTCCAAAAATGTTTTTTGCAGCCCGGTTTATGTATATACAGTTGTTGTCTTTATCAAAACATACAACTGCGCTTTTTATGTTGTCTGTAATTTGTGTAATTATACTATGAAAGTTTAATATAAATGGAAAACTGAAAAACATTTGACACCTAGCTAAAATTATAATTAAGACATCAAAAAAAATCTATGAAAGCATTATAATTATTTCCAATCATCAAGATAAAATGAGCTTTCAATCTTGTCTTCAATACTGTCATCCAGCAGAGAGTAAAAATCAAGTCCTGTACGTCTTTCAATTTCATCTATGGTAACAGCATAATTCATAAATGTATCATCGCATTTTGTATTAGGTATTATAAAACCGATAGCTTTTACAGATGGAGTATTGCCTTGAAATGTCGTTATAAGAATAGTCTTATAATAATACTGAGGAATTGATACCTTGTTTGCACCAATTGTTTCATAACTGCCGGCTTCTTTATCAAACACAGGGCCGCTTACTATATAGGCAGTTCCGTAATTTTTAACCCATTTTCGTACCTGGTTTTCAAGATGCATCCAGATTCCTCTGTTAAAGGCAGGAAACTGTGGAGACATATTGCTCATGTAAAAGGTTTCACTCATAGCTTTTTTGTCAAATGCCATATCAGCTGCTGGTGTTAAGTGGCCTCTGTCAAAGCCCGAGCCTTTATAGTCATTTAAATCTGCAGATTTTGTTTTAATAGCTGGATCTGGTTTAAAATCATTTGATCTGTCTGTATTTTTGACAAGCATATCCTTTGTAAGTTTATATGCAGACCATTCGCACTGCTCATAGCTTTCGCGATAACATATTGTGTAATAATCAAACTGTCTTATTTGATGATCTGTAGCTTTCGTACTGCACTTCGGAATCTCGAGTCCTTGGAAAATGCTTGTTTGCTGGGCCCAAAGAATTTTTGGTGAAAAAAATACAAAAAGCAGCACAAGGTGCAAAATTAAGCTCATCTTCGATTTGATTACAGTGTTTAATCTAAAAAGGTTTGTCAGTAAAGGTGTATGAAAGTTTGTACTTTTGGTTTCATACTTATTTGTTTTCATGATACTCTCTTTTTTTATTGTATTTAATTATTATAAAGATATTTATTGACAGTAAACTTCTTTATATGATTATATTTGTATATTACGTATAATTGTGTTTTAAAACAATAAACTTGCTTATTAAATAATTTTGAGGGTAAATATGTCTAATTTAACAATTCCTGAAAACTACAAAAGTTTTTTAACTACAAAACAGACAGAACAGGCTATCGTAATGATTAAGGATTTTTTTCAGATGGCTTTGTCGACTGAACTTAATCTTACTCGCGTTACTGCTCCTTTGTTTGTTGCTTCAAATACAGGTATAAATGATAATCTTAACGGAGTTGAGCGTCCTGTTAATTTTGAAGTACCTGCATTAAACTCTCAAAAACTTGAAATAGTACATTCTCTTGCAAAATGGAAACGCGTTAAGGTTACTGAGCTTGAACAGACTGCAGGTTTTGGTATTTATACTGATATGAACGCAATCCGCTGTGATGAAGAGCTTGATAATATCCACTCTTTGTATGTTGATCAGTGGGACTGGGAAATGGCTATTGATGAAAAAGACCGTAATGCTACCTATCTTAAAAATGTTGTCGAAAAGATTTACAGATGTTTAAAGCGGACTGAGTTTTATATCTATGACCGTTATGAGATGATAAAGCCTATTTTGCCTGAACATATTACATTTGTTTATGCTGAAGATCTTCAAAAGCAGTATCCAGACCTTACTCCAAAGCAGAGAGAATACGAAGTATGTCATAAATACGGGGCTGTTTTTGTTATAGGTATAGGTGGAAAGCTTGCTGACGGTACTATACATGACGGACGTTCTCCTGATTATGATGACTGGATTACAGAAACAGAGGATGGTCATCATGGCTTAAATGGTGATTTGTTAGTATGGAACCCTGTATTGCAAAATGCATTTGAGCTTTCATCTATGGGTATTAGGGTTTCTCCTCAGTCATTAAAGGCTCAATTAAATGAGCGTAATTGCAACGACAGACTTGATTTGCCATTCCATAAAGCTTTAGTTAGTGGTAAACTTACACAGACATTAGGCGGTGGTATTGGTCAAAGCCGTCTTTGTATGTTCTTCCTTCGCAAAGCTCATATAGGAGAGACTCAGGTTAGCATATGGCCTGATAATATGGTAAATGAGTGCAGAAAGGCTGGAATAAACTTACTGTAAACGACCAGGCTTAGTGAAAACACAAGATAAACAATTTACTTTTTCTGCTCAGGATCTTTTAAAGCAGTTGCCATCCTTTGCAGAAAAGGGTATTACCGAATTTACTTTGCATGACCCTTATTACACAGAGCATAAGGGTCATTTGATTCATTTTATCAGCGCTGTTGAACAAACAGCACCTCAATTGTTTGTTACAGTTCCATTAAATCCAAAGATGCTTGATATGGATGTATGCAGGGCTTTCAGTCAGATATACTGTTCCCTTGAGATCCCTTTTGAAGGTATTTCAAAAGGTGGAAACTATCTGTTTGATAAAAAATTTTATGCAAATAGAGCAAACACGCTTAATAATTTAGGTCTTGTATTTGGGTTTGATATAAGTTTTGCTTCATGCCCTGGAGATAGTGTGAAAAACTACAGGGACAGGCTAGACTTTGCAATTTCTCTTTATCCAAATCATATTTATTTTCCGCAACTTGTTGAAAGTTCAATAAAAGCTAATCCGACTGAAATTTTTTCGACACAAGATATAAAAATGTGTGCAGAAATTGCAAATGCTGTTGAAACTTTTTACAGCTACGGTCGAAGTGTAACTTGGTTTTTGGCAGTTCTGAAACCTTTGAAAATGAGTGCTTCAAAGTTTTTTCAAGACTTTGCGGAATGGCAAAATCACAATAATTGCGGTGTAAAATCGG
>JAZUGE010000016.1:0-35729 GCA_045641045.1 Treponema sp.
GAGATTAGAAACTTTTGCCGAATTTCTTTTTTGAATGTTTAAAAAATTCAATCCCGAAAGATTTATTCCTTGTGAAAGCATTGAAATTCCCAAAACGACAACAAGAATTGCTCCACATTTCAAAAGAATCTGCGATTTCATTTTTCCAAGAAACGAAGCCAAAGTTCCAAAAGTAAGCATTAAAGGAACAGTTCCAAGACTGAACATCAGCATTGATAAAGCACCAAAAATTGGATTTGCCGAACCTAATGCGATAATCTGCATAGACTGAAGAGGTCCGCAAGGCAAAAATCCGTTTAAAATTCCAACTATGAAAGGGCCTTTTCCCACAAAACGTTTTTTAAATCCACCGATTTTTATTTTTGAAACAAACTTACTTTGAAAAACTCTCAAGCGTGGGAAAATATTAAGCATGTTGATTCCCATAATGACCATAAAAAGTCCTGCAAAAATCTTGAGAGTACCTTGAAGAAAAACTGGAAGCCCTGAATTGTTTCCGCCTGTAATCAACATTCCACCTGCACCAAGTACAAAACCAATGACAGTATAAGAAATCACTCTTCCTGCATTGTAGAGAAAAGGAGCTTTGGTGATTTTTGTTTTTGCTGGAGAATCTGAAATACTTTGCGAAAGATTTATGCCACCGCACATCGAAATGCAATGAAACGAAGAAAAAAATCCTGTAACAAAAAGCATTTCATAACCCATAGAAGAATCTGCAAGTTTTGACGGCACAAGTAAATTCAAAACATTAAAATATTGAAGAACAAAATAAAGGGAAAAAATAATCAATATGAGAAAAATATTTATGATGATTCTTTTTTTGAAATTTTGAGAATCTTTTGCAATGTATCCAAGTTGTTTTATTATCTTTTTAATCTTGTTTAATGAAATTTCTTCTATACAATAAGTAATTTCCGCAGTATTTTTTTCAAACGAAACAACGGCAGAAGAAATTCCCTTTGTGCTGTTCAGTTTTTGTTCAATTCGCTTTTTGCAATTTAAGCAAAACATTCCTTCAATCGAAAGAGTCATTTTTTTAAATTCAAAATTGTTGTCTTTATTTGTTACTAATCCCATGGGTTTTGTAAAAATAACATAATACTTTGAAAATAGTTACAATAAAAAAACGATATCAAGTTTTTATGTGTAATGATTGAAAAACTATGAATCAAGCACTTTTCGATACAAAACGGAATGGGCTTTACAGGGATAAGGTTCAGACGAATTTTATTGACATTATCAAACGCAATGAGTCTATGGCAGAATCGCATTATCATCCGTATTATGATTTTTTTATGTCGTAAAGGGAAATCGCAAGATGTTTGTTGCCCACAATTGCCAAAGTTAGTACGATAAATTAACCCCAGTGTTGTAACTTCGTTCTGTGGAGTTTTTGACACTACACATACACTAGTAAGGAGTGTTTTCATATGAAAAAAGTTTCTTTATCGATTTTATTATTTATAATGATATCTATTTTTATGAGCTGTGAAGAAGAAAAAGAACAGTCTCCTGGATTATCTTTTGTAGAGTACGATACATTTACTAATAATAAAGCTGCATGGATAGAACCTGAGAAATACGAATTTACTTACATTTTTCAGGGATCAGGCTCTCCTTCTCTGTTTCCTGTAACAGTAACTGTAACTGAAAATAATGCTGTAATTGATTATGGAGAGAATGAATTATTACAGTCCATTGCTGAAAACTCCGAATTGACAAGAAGTCAATTGGAGTCAGAAGGTATTTTCACATCTGTTGCAGAAATATATAGTTTTTTTGAAAACAGATATCAAGAAGCATTAAAGTCCATAAATAACTCATCGATTATTGTTTATTCGGCATCGTATGAAAAAGCCTCTGATAAATTATTTTATCCATCTTGTTTGAAAGTCTCAGTTTCGGAAGTTGATCCTGATTTAGTGCTTGGTGGTTATAGTGGAATGAGTATTAAAATAACAACACTTAAAATTGAGCAATAAATTAATAATCAGCTATCAATTTGACCAGTGGAAACCCGATTAAACGAAAAAAAGGCGCAAGCCAAAATTGACCTGCGCCTGAACTTTACAGACTTTGTCATTATTCATTGGTAGATAATTGGTTGATGTTATTTTCGCGCAAAAAATCATCTGCTATAAACTGTGAACTTTCTGCCCACATGCAGCTTTCTGTATTTTTTAATGCTGCGAAGGTTTTTGATAAATAAAATAATCCAAGAACTTCGTCAAATGGTTTGTTTAATAATTCTGCAAGAATTCTTACAACCTCTTCTAATTTCATAAGAATATCTATTGTAATGTCCTGATTATTATAACTGAAATGAGGCATGTTAAACTTCCTTATCCTGCTTCCATTTTAGACAAAGTAATGCTTTTTCAGTGTGAAAGGAAACCTGATCATTTGCAACAGGTCCTTTTATAATATCATAATCGTGAGGGATTCCTCCCTCAGTCCTGCACTTTTTTACAAACTCGAGCCATTCAGCATTCATTTCAGGAAATTCTTTAATCTTAAGATCTGCCCTTTCAATGAACTCAAATTCCTTTACAAAAGAACAATCTCCTCCATAGCGGACTAACTGATTCTTAGCCCATTTTTCAGCCTGATTAAAAATGGTAGTCGTATAAAAACCTTTCCCAAAATCTCTTTTGTCTTTAGATTTCATTAAATCGATTTCATAAAATTTTTTATTTGTTCCGTGAAATAATTTCATTTTTTTGTTCCTGTATATTGAGCCATTACGTCTTCTACAAAACCAACAGTTTCTTCAAGAGGCTGTGTGTGTAAGGCTTCATATTGTTCACGGATAAGGGAAACTATATTGAACTTTAAGAATTCTGCAAAAACTTCACTTTCTGTCATATTATGATTCTGAGCATAACCTTCAACTGCTGTTACAACGAGCAGGTTTGCATCAATTTCATTTTGATTCAATATATGTTCCTCCATTTTAAATATTTAATTCAAGGTAAGCCTTCTTTTTTACTAAATCATAACCAAAAATAGGAGACTCCTTTAATAATCTGCTTATAATATATCATATTTTTTGCTTTTTGCAGATGAAAACATCCTTGTAAGACATAAAAAAAAGGCGCAAGCCAAAAATGACCTGCGCCTTTAAAGCATCTGCACTACAGTGCAGATGTGTATTTACGTTAAAACTTAGTTAGAACTAATAGGTGTAACCTTTACACCATGAAGATAGTTCTGACCAGAAGAACCTGTATATGTGAATGTAAGAACATCCATTGCACCAGTATATTCAACTACATGACTCTCATCGGCGTCATTGCTGCTATCACCAGCTGTTGCGATTGTACCAATTACAGTACCGTCACTTGTAGTAACTGTGATTTCCTGAGCGTTATCATATGCACAAGTAAGAACTGTTACATTTACATTTCCAGCTACATATACTGTAAAGCTGTTACCAGCTTTCATTATATAACCATGTCCCCCGTTATTGCTTGATGCTGAAACAACTGAAAGAAGTTCATCAGGAGTTGTATATGAAGTTGTACCAGCTGTTTTACGAAGATCCCAGCTATATGACTGTCCTTCAATTGGGAAAGTACCTGCTGTAGCAGAAATTATTGTTTTACCCCAAGTTGGAGTTTTACCGCTAAATGTCTGCTTAAATGCACCATCCTGGTAACCGTGGATACAAATGCGAACTTTACCTGTTGTACCAGCTGCAAGTACCTTATTGATTGCATACTCAGAAGATGCATTATCAGAAGAACGAGGTGAAATTCCTCCATCAGGAGTTTTTTCTGTCAACTTTGTAGATGAGTCATTGTCATAAAGAACTGTTTCTACATCAGATGCATCAACAAATGTTACATATGTACGAAGATTTGAAGTACCTGGATTACCCCAATAAATCTTAACAGTATCAAGTTTAAGATCCTTTTCAGCACCTGCTGTTACTGGATACTCAATGAACCACTCACCCTTTGTAGGATCAGCATCTGTTGTTGTGAGAGTAACACCCATGCCAGAAAGCTTTGAGCTATTGTATGCCCAAGTACCTTCAGTACCTTCAGTACTTGATGTAACTGGAACTGCATCCCCTGCTATAGCAAGAGTTTCGTTTGATGTAGAACCTACGAAAGAAGCTTCTGTATTATCAAGCCATACTAAATCAACAGAACTTGCACTAAGTGGTAATACTTTTACAGTATACGAACCAATAGCTCCAGCTCCATCCATTGCAGTTGCATATACCTCAACTAATGATTCAGCTTCAACATCAGCAGCTGTTAAAACACCATCTGAGTCAATTGTAGCAACACTTTCATCTGATACAGACCATTCAAAATCTGTATTCGATGCATTTGATGGATTTACAGATGCAGACATCTGCAATGTCTTTTTACCATACATCTCTGTAGCACCTTCTGCAGCAGAGACATCAATTGATGTAACAGGATTAAATGTAATTGAGCTGTCATATGTTACAGTAACCTTTGTAATATATGATGTTGAATCAGCTGTAATTATTACTGTATTTAATCCTTCTGTGTAATTTACATAGTCAACTGTAATATATTTTGAAGTTGAACCATTTTTAACATTATATTTTCCTGCACCCTGGTCAGCTACAGAGATTGTACCTGTACCAGCATAATATCCAGTTACAGATATTGTTGCTTTACCTGTTACAGGGATAGAAATTGTACTGCCAGCCTGACCAACATAGTGTGTTTTACCACTTTCAAGTGCAAATCCTGAACAGAGAGCTGAGAAATCTTCTGATCCATCAAAGTTGTATACTACAACTTCATTATCCTCTTCACCTGCAAGGAGAACTGAAGATGTATCTTCTGTTACATTCCAACCCTGCTTGTTAATAAATGTATCAACATCCCAAAGAGCAGCTGAATCTTTTTCGAACTTAGCATATTTTACATTGTAGTTGCGATTAAGAATTGCACGACGGCCTGAATACTCATTAGTCTTTACTTCATCAGATACGAGACCAATACCGTATGAATTTGTTGTTTCAAAGTCTAACTTCCAACCAACATACTGTTGATCTGCTGTACCCATTGCAGCACTTTTTGCAACACCACTTGAAATTTCACCTTCAAATGTACAACCGATAAATGCACCCTGATTATAGTAGTTAGTATTTGTTCCCCATGGATTACGGAATAAAAGGTTTGTATCGTTCTGTAATTTTACAGTTGAGTTAAAAATTACAGCACCCTTACCAATTACATTTGCTACATTAGCACGTGGTGCTAAGATATATGATGCATGAGTTGATGCATATTCATCATATACTGATACAATTTCACATTCTTCATAGAGTGCAACAACGCCTGCACTTTCCATCCAAATGAAGTCTGTATCACCTTCAATATAACACTTGTAGAACCAACCCTTACCTGTAGTTCTCATTGTGTCCTGGTGTGACTTGAAAGAACAGTTGTATGCAGCAACATAACCTGTTGAGTCAAAACCAAGTACTTCAGCCTGAGCATCGCCTGATACTGAAGCGCGACTATAATCACTGAGTAATGTTACATTTTCAAGAATAAGGTTACCTGTTCCTTCAAATTCAACAAGTTCACGACCTTTTTCTTTACCCATGTTTTCACCATGACCTGTGATGATTACATCAGCACCATACTGTTCAGTTGTAGAACCATAAATCTTTACAGTTGCTGCACCATTATAGTGGATATAGTTTTCATTGTAAGTACCAGGTTTTACTGTAATTGTCCACTCTTCACCAGAAGCACCATTAGTTTGAATATAAGCAACAGCTTCGGTAATTGTATCATATGCTTTTGCGTATGATCCCTGTGATAATACGATATCGCCATCGACTGAAACAACATCATCTTCGCTCTGATTTGGTTTACTTGAGCTTGCGTTGCTACAAGAACTAAATACAAGAGAGAATGAAGCTATTAATGCCATAGCTATAGACATTACACTTCTAATTCTTTTTGACATAGAAATTCCTCCATTTCTAATAAATAACTTTTTAAAAAAGTACCTTTTTGATTAAAACCTACTTTTTATTAGTTCTAGTTTAATTGGAGATATTTAATATTGAAATACAAATTCTCCTTAATCGAGTTTAAAATATATGCATATTTCTTTTAGCTTTAGTTAAGAAAGCATAATTTTACGTTATATTTACAATATATACTCAAATACTTTACAATATATTGCTATATGTACGGTATTGTACAAATTGATAACGCATTTTTGACTCTATTTTATAAAACTAATTCTTAATTTTCACCCAAAGCAATATTAATGCACTATAACGACTTGTTTATATTTAAGACAAGAGTATTTACAAAAAAAAGTGCCGGCAAAAGCATTTTTGCTCCTACCGGCACTCAAGTCGAACTAATGATATATATAAGGTATATTTTCTTTAAATTTAAGTCAATATTCTTAACTATTATTTAATGTATTTATTATACATAAAGTTTACTAACTATTTTTTGTACATTTATTTACAAAATAACATAATGTTATGGTATTATGTTTATCTATGAACACAGGTATATCAAAACGGAGAGCTTTTTTATCTGCAAAAAAAAATAACGGACAGCGCATTACCATAGGTTTTGCCGGTATTGCTGATTTCAGGTCCTACATGGGGCAAGAGTACATTGCCGGTATGTTAAAAGCCGCCAGCGACTATGATATAAACTTCATAAACATGGCTGGAGCAATAAAATACTCCCTTTTTGATGACATTGACTTTATATCCCATTATATGAAGACCTTCAGATTTATGAAACAGCCTTTAGTTGACGGTCTTGTAACATGGGCTTCATCCCTATGCAGCTTTTTAGACTCAAAAACAATTGTTGATACATTTTCGTCTTTAAGACCTCTGCCAATGGTAGACATCGGATATTTAGACATACCATATGTACCTTCAATTCGTATCGACAACACTGTTTCAATACAGCTTTTAATCGAACACCTGGTTAAAGCCCATAACTACAGTCGATTTGCTTTTTTTGGCAGTAAAATATCTACTCCTCATACCCGTCGACTTGAAGCCTATCATGCAGAGCTTAAAAAAAATAACATTAAAGAGCTTAAAGACAGTGTCTACATGTCTAAAACAATGGACCCGTTGGACATTGCCCAATGTGTCGAGCAGCTTACCAGCGCCTACAATTTAAAAAATAAACAGTCCATTGATGTTATTGTCACTTCAAGTGACATTATTGCAGCAACTTTAATTGAAGAACTTGATAAAAGGGGTATTTCTGTTCCTTCAGATGTTGCAGTAACAGGCTTTAACAATCAGTACAACAGTATTACTTCACGTTCTCCAGTTACAACAGTAAACCTTGAGTACTTTAAGCGAGGATATGCAGCTGTTGAACTTTTAATTGACCGTATTATTTCGCCAGACACCCCTGTTGCAACAAAGCTTGTAAGCACAAGCCTTGTTATCAGACAGTCCTGCGGCTGCTTTGAAAAAAGCGTAATTGAAGCAGGTAATCACACAGCCTTACTAAAGGATGTTTCAATTGATATAAACACATCAGAGGACGAAGTCCGCGATTACCTTTTTGTCAGGGTAAGGGCAATTTTTCCACAGCAAAGTGATGACGACATAAAAAAACTTGTAAACAGCATCTTTTTGGATATATACGAAAAAAGAGAACCAAGTGCAATTTTAAGATGGTTTCAAAATCTTTTGCAGGACGAACGTAAACGCGGCTGCCTTGAAAACTACAAATGTCAGCAGACAATATCAGATTTACGAAGGGTAATTATACCTATGGTAAAGGATGATGAGGATCAGTTTTTACACCTCGAAGACATTTTTCAGCAGCTTAGAGCCCTTATTTCAGTTTATGTAGAATACGACACACTTACACAAAGAGACAACGCCTATATAATGACAAACCTGTCTCATGCAGCCATCAGCTTTGCCTCTGCAACAAACGGAAAACAGATTCAGGATGTATTGCGATATCAGCTCAGTGAAATGGAAATCCCAGGCATTGTACTTGCCCTTAGTGACAATATGGCAAGTGATTTAAGCTCGGTTAGTCTTGAAATGATACTGCCAGAGCCTGATGACGATATTAAAGAATGTCTTCCTTATAAACTTTATGACCCGGCATGCATACCTAAAAAGTTTTTTCCACGTAACAGGCGTTACTCAATGATGCTTGAAATTTTGTATCACTCAGACCATTATTTTGGATATGCTTTTTTAGAAATGGGCACACAAAATATTTCGCTCTACGATACAGTGCGTATGCTTTTAAGCAATGCCCTACATGCTGTTTACGAAAAAGAAGGCCGCACAAAAGAACACTCAATGCTTTTAAATGGCGAACAGCTTGTAGGTATCTTGCATTTGCCCCGCAATGACTCACGGGACTTAAAAAACGGACTTTCGGTAAGACAAATAACTAATTATCTTGTTGAACATCTTAACGAGATGACTAACCTTGACCGTATGTCCGAGGAACTATTGGTAAGTAAAAGTCACCTTGTCAGACGGTCAAAAGAACTGACAGGCTATACCATACAGACCTTACATGAAAAGCTTAAAATCGAACAGGCTAAAAACCTGCTCCAGGTAGACACCTTAAAGCTTAGCGAAATTGCTACCCGCTTAGGATTTCAAAACCAAAACTACTTTAGTTCGGTATTTAAAAAAAATACCGGTATGAGTCCTCGTCAATGGACAAAACGCAACAGATAAAAAAAAGACTTCAGGGCTATTTTTTTGCTCTGAAGTCTTTCTCTATTACAACTCTGCCAAAGAACTATCTCTTTAATAAAGCTGCAAATGGGTTATATGTTTCGCCGCTGTCATCGCGGTTTGAGCGGTAGTTACCATTACCGCCTCTGCGATCGTTATTACCACTAGCCTTTAGTGGTGCAGCACCTTTTTTTACAACTACTACACGCTTACCGTTTCCTGAGCCCCCTGCAGCACTCTTACGGGCACTACCAGAGCCACCAAGAACAGGATTACTCTTAAGACTAAGGCTTATACGCATACGAACTTTATCAAGGTCAATGATTGTAAACTCTTTTACATCTCCAACCTTAATTACATCCATTGGATCAGATACAAAGTTATCACTTAACTCACTGATATGAATAAGTGCTGTCTCATGTAAACCGATATCAACAAAGGCACCAAAGTCTACTACGTTTTTAATCTTACCTGTTACCTTCATACCTACTGTTAAGTCTTCAAACTTAACAACACCCTTTTGCATAATAGGTGCAGGGTATCCGTCACGAGGGTCACGGTTTGGTTTACCAAGCTCATCAATAATATCATTGAGTGTTGTTTCACCAAGGCCGTATTTTTCCATAAGTTCTTTTTTAAGCTCTGTAGGCACTGCTTTATGCTCTTTTACTAAAGGCAAAAGCTCACGGGCAGCCTTATAGTTTTCAGGGTGAACCCATGTATTATCAAGAGGGTCTGAGCTTTCAGGAATTTTTAAAAAACCTGCACACTGTTCAAAAGCTTTTGGTCCAAGGCCAGAAACCTTTTTAAGGTCTTCGCGGCTTGTAATTTTACCGTTTGCATCACGGTAAGCAACAATCTTTTTAGCAAGTGTTGAGTTGATACCTGATACATATTTTAAAAGCATGTAGCTTGCTGTATTAAGGTTTACACCAACCTGATTTACTACTGAACCTACAACTTCATCAAGAGTATCGCTAAGCTTTTTTTGGTTTACATCGTGCTGATAAAGACCTACACCAATAGCCTTTGGATCAATTTTAACAAGCTCAGCCAGTGGATCTTGTAAACGGCGGCCCATAGAAATTGCACCACGGATTGTAAGGTCAAGCTCAGGGAACTCTTCAGTTGCTACTGGACTTGCAGAATAAACTGAAGCACCAGACTCATCAACAACTGTATACTGAACATCACTGTCCGAATAGTTTTCGCTTATTACTTTTGCAACAATTGCCTGGACTTCAGGACTACCAGTTCCGTTACCAACTGCTACAACCTGAATATCATACTTATCAATAGCTTCGTTAAGCTGATTGTATGCATCATCTGGCTGCTGAACCTGAAAAATCTTAAAGTAGCCGAGGTACTTACCAGTTTCGTCAAGAGCTGCACATTTAGTACCTGTACGGATACCAGGGTCAATACCAAGTACACGGCTGCCCTTAATTGGCTGTGTCATTAAAAGGTTTTTGAGGTTTTCGCTAAATATACCGATACCGTGATCATCTGCTTCGTCACTTTCGTCGCTGCGGATCTCACGTACTACAGCAGGGGACAAAAGACGGATAAGGCCGTCTTCGATAGCTTCTTTATGATATTTGTTTACAGGCTTTGCCTTTTTTTGTAACTGAGCAACTGCATCATCAACAGGTACATCAATTGTTACTTCAAGAGCTCCTTCACGTTCAGCTCTGTTAATAGCAAGTATACGGTGTGGCTTTACTTGATTTAATGGCTCGTTGTAGTCCCAGTACATCTGATATGTTGACTCACTTTCAGCAGTCTCAGCATCCTTACCTTCAGGAACAATACCCTTTGTAACAATGTTTCCGCTTGCCATATAAAGATCATGTACATCAGAACGGTTATCACTGCTTTGTGAAACACGTTCAGCAATAATGTCCTGAGCACCTTTTAATGCATCAGCTACTGTTGCAACATCAAGCTCTGGGTGTTCTGCATCAGTTTTAACATACTCTGCAGCCTTAGCTTCAATTTCATCATCTTTAAGTGTGAGCATCGCATCAGCCAGTGGCTCAAGTCCCTTTTCAGCGGCAACCATACCGCGAGTCTTCTTCTTTTTCTTAAATGGTGCCCATAAATCTTCAAGCTCTGTAAGAGTCTTTGCACTCATTACTGCATTATAAAGACTTTCTGTAAGCTTATTCTGGTTAAAAACACCTCTTACAATTTCAAGGCGGCGTTCTTCAAGATTTTTGTATGATTTAAATAAATGATCACAATCTGTAACCTGAACTTCGTTTAAGTTGTCGTGCTTTTCTTTACGATAACGTGAAATGAAAGGAATTGTACATCCTTCATTAACCAGACTAATTACAGCACTAACCTGCTGAAGGCGGATATTTAACTCTTCCGCAATTTTTTTCATAATACTGACTTCATTAACTACTAATGCGTCAATCGATTCCTGTGTAAATTCCATAGAGGTATATTTTAATCAAAAAAATTATCTATGACAATTTTATTTAGAGCTAAATTGATATATTTTTAACAATAGATACCACCACTCTCTCTAAAGGGTAAATTATACCCCTACTGACTACGCATCATACTCCAGTGGACTACACTCTATACTCCAGTGGACTACGCTCTGTAGTCCATAAGGTTATGAAACGTAGTCCATAAGGCTATGAAAAACACCTTTATTAAGTTATATTAAAGTTATGCTAATTTGCCCCGCAAACCCTTTTGACATTGATGCGATAATGGCTATTGAACGCAATGCTTTTATACCAGATATCCAGGAAAATCAAAAAACCTTTGAAGAACGTATTAAAGTGTTTAATCAAGGGTTTACTTTACTGGCTGACACCAGTGACAAAGCCATACTTGAAAGGGGAAAAGCTTTTGTATGCGGATACTTTTCAAGTGAAATATGGGATGGACTTCCGGCAACAGACGATATATTTAAGCTTGGACACTCTGCAAAAAAAGCTCACAAAAAAGACGGCTCTGTATTATATATAAGTTCTTTTGCACTGTTGTCCCAATACAGGGGCAAAGGCCTTGCCCGTAAGTTTTTTCATGACAGTGTCACAGGTATATGTGAGGCAAACAAAAACATAAAGACAATATTGCTGTTAGTAAATGAAGAATGGCTTTCGGCCCGTCATATCTACGAAACAGAAGGTTTTAGTGAGCTTAGACGGTTACCTTCGTTTTTCAGTTCACTTCATAAAAAAGCTAGTGACGGTATACTTATGATTTGTGATGCCGATAAAATAATTACAGGCGGAGAGACTAACAATGAACGATAAGCAATGGAACATATTCAGCTCCTTTAGAGAGCATTATAGAGCTCAATGTAATGAGTGGAACGACAAATATTCTTCAGTTTTATTACAATTACAGGCAGAAGCTGCAAATTATAATAAAACACCGTCTTATCCTCACGAGACTGCAGTTGTTTACAACACTGCCTATGATGACATTACTAAGGACAGCATAATTAAATATATTGTCATAGGTGACAACCCTGGTAAAGACGAGCAGCTTGAAAAAAACCGTAAATATCTTGTAGGGCAGGCTGGTAAACTTGCCCAGGGCTTTTTTGCTAAAAATGACTGCTTTCAAACTGATTTTCGCAAAAATGTAATTATTCTCAATAAAACACCTGTTCACTCAGCAAAGACAAATCAGCTCAAATACATTGCAAAAAAAGGCGGTCAAAGTATACAAAATCTTTTGCTAGACAGTCAGATATGGATGGCACAGCAGACTGCAAAGCTGCATATTGATTTATGTCTTGCTTCAGATAATGAGTCAGTTGCCCCTGAGCTATGGCTTGTGGGCTACTCAGAGCTGAAAGAAAACGGTATTTTTGTTCCATATAAGCAGGCATTAAAAGAGCTTTACACACAAAACATTGACAGCATTGCCTTATGGACAAAGGTCTTTGTTTTTCAGCATTTTAGTATGAACCGCTTTACTATTGATTTACAGACATTTATGAAACTGCACTCAACAATGGACATAACAGATGCAGTACATGCCCTGGGACACTTACACAAGGGTGAGATTTATGCTTCCCATACTGATGGTGCTAAAAAACTTGTTCAAAGGCAGTTTAGTAAAAAGGATTAGCTTGTCTCGAGGATATGTTTTCGGATACCGAAAACAAGATACTTGTCGTCAGCCGGTTTGTAAAAGTAAAAGCTACAGTCCGAAAAACCTATAAACTTACTTTTGCGAGCCATAAAACGCTCTTTGATGTAATATCTGTCTTTCAGACGTTCAGATGCATAGTCTAAATCTGCAAACTGCTCAAAACGTTTTTTGTCTTCAGGGGCTATAAGATACTTGGCAAAATACTCGGCAATGCGGTCATAAGTATGAATGTTAATAAATTCTTTTACCTCAGGAGCAACTAAATCTGTATCATATAAGGATAAGGTACGTTCATTTTTATCAATTAAACCAATAAATGCATAGGAACTGCACAGGTTATTCAGAATGTTATAGTTTTTAACTATTTTTTCGTTTTCGGCCAGGTGACGAACTCTGTCTTCATCAGATAAATCTGAATAAAACAAAACCTTTACAGGTTCATCATCCCGGCTTGCAACCCTGCAGTAGGATGCATGAATCCACTGCCCGTTATTTAACTCAAAATCATGTGATACTGAACTGTTTATCCTTAACTTTTTACGCAGATTTTCGATATTGCACACTGAATAAAATGATTTTTTAGACATGTCATTTACCATCTGGTCTCTGTACATATCTACAAACTCGGACCAGCTGTCTTTTTTTACATTATAGGTTTCTGATTTTTTTATGAGATAATATTTATCATTTACAAGGTCTATCATACCAAGAACTGAGTGTGATTTTGCTAAAAATGAAATTGTGGCATTGACTTCCATCTGCTGAGCTTCGTCTAATGCACTGCGTTTATACTCCGGAAACTTTTCGTAAAACTCATGCTTTACCTGATACATCATAAGCTCTGCTTCTTTTACAACAGGCTCAATCATATCAGGACATGCATCCCAGGCATATCCTACTGAAGCTATTGGTATACGGTCTTCATTTAACCGGTCAAACAAGGCTTTTTCTTTATTTAAAAAATCTTCCCTATCATAGCCGTTTAAAATTACTACAAACTCGTCACCACTCATACGAAATGTATTTTTAGCACCATAAAGATTTTGAAGCAGCCGGCTGAAGGATAAGATATACTGATTACCTGCATCATGACCCTGAGTATCATTTACGATTTTAAGGCCGTTTAAGTCAGCAAATATTACACCAACACTACCGTGAATCAGTTCGGTTTTATACTCAATACATGCCGAGCGATACGAAGCTAAATTACTTAAACCTGTTAATGTATCAAAGGTACAAAAAAGCTCCATTTCGCGCAAACGCTCGAGCTGGTCTGTATAATCATCGTTTATGTTTTCAACATAAAGCATGAGTTCCTGATTTGACTCTGTATAGTTTTGTGCTGGTATTATCTCAAGTAAGGTCCACTGGTAAAGTTCACCAACCTTGCGTCGGTATCTGAACCTGAAGACATCATGCTTTGTCTTAAAATATTTTCGAAGCTGGTCAAGATTTGTTTTTATTTTAAAAAGCTCACAGTCTGCTTCATGTATGCTGCCTGAATCTGAAAAGTCAATTAAAAGCTTTGACAGGCACCTATCTTTGTAATGCTCGCCATAAATATCTTCATCATCATTTTTTACAACTTCAAAGCTGTCTGTTGTAAGATTTATTTTGAGGATTCGATAATATTTTATTCCTAAAAGCCTTAAAGATTCTAATAGCGTTTCAATCAATTTTAAAACTATTTCCTACTATACCTATAAATATGATAACTTACAAAATCAATTATTGCAAAAACTATTCTAAAATAGTGATTTCAACCCTTCGGTTTTGAGCTCTGTTTTCTTCGCTGTCATTAGGTACTACAGGTTTTTTGCCACCCCATCCCCGGCATATAAAGTTTTCGGCCTTTAAGCCACGTTTGCTCAGCTCCAGTGCTATGCGCTCAGAACGCTTTTCAGACAAGACCTGTTCCCCTTGCTCTTTTCCCACACTTGCAGTATGTCCTTCGATTAAAAACTTGCTTTCAGGAGCAAGGCGCAAAACCTGGGCAATTTCATCAAGGCGGCCTTGCTCTTCAGGTAATACCTGGTCACTGTCACTTACAAACCTGATATTGCGAACGCTAAGTCGTAACCCAGCCGGAGTCTGCTCAAAAACCATATTATTTTTTAATGCATTGTTCTTTTCACTAACTGTAGTTTCCGAGCCTACTGTTTTTTTGTCATTTGCCTGGCTCTGTGTATTTGTCTTTACTGCTGCTATGCGGTTAAGGGCCGGAATAAGCTTATCATACTGTAATGCTGGGGGGAACTTTGTAAATAATGTTATTGTACCTTTAAAATTTATTTGAGAGCCGTTTTTATAGATAAAGGTTTCATCTACATTATCACTGATTAAAATTGCTTCTCCGGTATCTTTTAACACAATAATGTCGGCTTTATGACCGCCGCTTGCCTTGATTAGATCCTTGTCCCCATCATAGTCATGATATGACATGCCGTAATTTGTCTGCCACATTGCATTTATACGGTATACAGTCTGATTTTTATAAAGCTCTTCGCCTTTAAATGTGTATAAAACTTCCATTGGTAGTTTTGTAAAAACATTTTTATTTAACGGATCTACGCTGCGCATTGCCTGAGCTTTCCATTGAGAGCCTAATGTAAGCTTTTGCGTTGTAAAGGACGGAAAACTTCTGAAGCTCGGATATCCGTTATCAGTTTCCATTGTGAGCTTGCCATTTTTTGAAATATGAAATACTGAAGGCACTGCTTTATTTATACCCCTTGCCGTGCTCACGGAGTTTGAACGGGTGTCTTCCCACACGTAAAAGCTGCCGTCATACCATTGCTCATCCTTGTATTTTGTGTTTTCAACAGTTGTGGGACTGATATATGAGTGTATTTCGCGGCTTGTAAGCCCTATGTATTTTCCGTTTTCGTAACGTCGCAGATTTGTTCGTTCCACCATCTCGTACCCGCCGCTGCCGCTATAGGTTACGGTGTACTGCTGAGCAGATGAATGAAACAATAAAAAAAATACCGGTAAAATAAACAGTCTCTTCATGTTTATTTTATCGGTATGTAATTAAAGTTGTTTTATACTGTCACATTCAATACAGTAATAATCAAGCTCACCTTCCATATGATGAACATACTTACCCATTATTTCAATTTCACTGCCTTCATCAGGATAGTCTTCAGGATAACTGTGCTCTCCAAGCCAGATAAAGTTTAGTCCGATTTGACAGCAGGCAGTTGCGTCATAAAACAGGCAGGAGTAAAAACGTTTGTTAAACTGTTCTTCATAATTTGAAAAAAAGTTTCCCTGTATTTTTATTGTTTTTGACTCATACTCTTGCCCGTCAGTAAGTATGTTAAAGTTTTGTGCATAAGCTGCTGTTTTACTTAAAACTGTCAAATCAATATCAGCCCCGGACTTTTGTTTTATTGATTTTACGTTTTCCTCTGCAATAAAACTGTCATCCTGAGCAGGAGTTTTTTTTGTCTTGCACCCTGCAAATATAAGCACAAAAATTATGCCTAATACTACCAGAGCTGACTTTTTATAATTCATCTCCATCCTCGTACCTGTAATAAAAAAGCCTGCAGCTTTATACTACAGGCTGTATTTGTTTAACTAGCGTGTTAACTTGCGATATGCAACCTTGTGTGGAACATCACTATCAATGCCAAGATGCTCTTTGCGCCAGTCTGCGTACTCTGACCAGTTACCTTCAAACCACTGTACATTTGAGTTGTTTTCAAATGCAAGGATATGTGTACAAATACGGTCAAGGAAGTAGCGGTCATGACTGACAACCATAACAACTCCGGCAAATGAGTTAATTGCTTCTTCAAGGGAACGTGTTGTTGTAATATCAAGATCGTTTGTAGGTTCGTCTAACAAAAGCACGTTGCCGGCTTCCTTAAACATCATACCCATATTAAGGCGGTTTCGTTCACCACCTGATAAAACTTCAATCTTTTTATTTTGTTCAGGACCGTTAAAGTTAAACCATGAACAGTATGCGTGAGCATTTATCTCACGTACAGCACCATTTACAGGTCGTCCCTTTTCATCAACAGCACCAAGCTTAACAAGGTCACTACCACCTGAAAGCATTTCATAAACAGTTTTGTTCATATCAAGCTTTGATCTCATCTGATCAACATAAACAAGCTTAACAGTTTCACCAATCTTTAATGTACCTGAGTCAGGATTTTCCTTACCTTCAGAGCCATCACTTAAGCCTACAGTCTGACCTGCTGCTGATGCAATCATCTTAAACAGAGTTGTTTTACCAGCACCGTTAGGACCTACAATACCAACTACAGCACCTGCAGGGATATGGAAATCTAAGTTATCAAATAAAAGCTTGTCACCAAAGCTCTTTGTAAGCTTTTCAGCATCAATAACTACGTTACCAAGGCGAGGACCTGCCGGTATACTTATCTGGCTATCCTTAAGCTTTACTCTGCTTGACTCTTCTGCAAGCAAAGCCTCGTACTTAGTAATATGTTCCTTATGCTTAGCCTGACGACCTTTTGCTCCTGCATGAATCCACTCAAGCTCTTCTTTCATTTCACGCTGACGAACACTTGCCTGTTTTTCTTCAAGTTCAAGTCTCTTTTGCTTTGCTTCAAGCCATGATGAGTAATTACCCTTAAATGGATATCCTTCACCACGGTCCATTTCAAGTATCCATCCTGCTACGTTATCAAGGAAGTAGCGGTCGTGAGTGATGGCAATGATTGTACCTTTGTAATCGCGCAGATGATGCTCAAGCCATGCAACAGTTTCTGCATCAAGGTGGTTAGTAGGTTCGTCTAATAAAAGAATATCAGGCTTTTGTAAAAGAAGACGACATAATGCAACACGACGACGTTCACCCCCGGAAAGAACATCAACAATCTGTTCTGGTGGTGGACAGCGTAAAGCGTCCATAGCAAGTTCAAGGTTTGCATCAAGGTTCCATGCGTCTGCAGCATCAAGCTTTTCCTGTAACTCGGCCTGGCGAGTACAAAGCTTATCAAAGTCAGCATCAGGATCCCCAAATGCTTCATTAACTTTATCAAATTCTTCAAGAAGGTCTGTAATTGGTTTTACACCTTCCTTTACAATTTCCATTACAGTTTTGCCTGGTTCAAGATATGGTTCCTGTTCCAGATAACCCATTGTAAAACCTTTTTCAAGGCGGGTTTCACCAGTATAGTCTGTATCTACACCAGCAAGTATTTTAAAAAGTGATGACTTACCGGCACCGTTTTCACCAATAACACCAATTTTGGCGCCATAGTAGTACGAAATACTAATATCTTTAAGAACTACTTTTGTACCATACGCGCGTGAAACGCGATCCATTGTGTAAATTATTTTTTTGTCGTCATATGTGCTCATTCTTCTATTATATAGGACTTATACAGAAGTATGCAAACCCTTGACCAAGTAAATGCGTACAGACACAGCACAATTGTCTGTAAAAAAAAGGCTCTGTCTGTAAAAAGACAGAGCCTTATATATAAAAACTATTTTTTATTTAGCTGAAGGGTTCTGAATATGCATTGCACCAAGAACAGAAGCTACAATTGATACGATAAAGCCAACAATTACAAGATAGTAACCTGGTACAAAGAAGCTGAAAAGGAAAGCCAATGTACAGTCTTCACCAAAGTAAATTGGGAAGCTTACTAATGCTGCAATACCAAAACCAATTGCTAAAAGACATACAACGATATCACCAACAAGTGTACGAGTAATAAAGAACAAAGCAATACCTGCGATAGAACAAAGCCACATTGCAACAATAAATGTTGAGATATAAGCATATCCAGGATAGTTAAAATAAACTGCTGCACCAAAAATGTTCTTAAAACCTTCATCTGTTGTATGGAATGTAGGAATCATAAAACCAATGAAAGCAAGAACCATGCCTGCTAAAAACAAAATACGATCAAATGATCTTTCAAACTTCTTAGCCATATTTTTAAACTCCTCTATTATATTCATCACTAAATATGGAACATATATATTATTACCGTAAATTTTGCTAAAGTCCATTAAAAAATATCGCTCATTCTTTGCCTATTCCCGTACTATTTGATATACTTGCCACCATGAGTACAATTTACGAACAGGCATTGGCAAAACATGCCGAGTGGCGCGGTAAAATTTCAACAGAGTTGAAGATGCCGCTTGAGACAAGAGAAGATTTATCATTAGCCTACACACCTGGTGTTGCAGAGCCTTGCCGCCAGATTGCAAAAAATCCTGATGATGTTTATAAATACACATTTAAGGGAAACTGTGTAGCCGTTGTCAGCGATGGTACTGCTGTATTAGGTCTTGGTGATATAGGTCCTGCAGCAGGCTTGCCTGTTATGGAAGGTAAAGCTGTTCTCTTTAAAAAGTTTGCAGGCATAGATGCTGTTCCTCTTTGTATTGATACAAAGGATCCTCAAAAAATCATCGAGTTTTGTAAGCAGATTGCACCAACATTTGGTGGCATCAATCTTGAGGATATCTCTGCGCCTAGATGTGTTGAAATTGAACGTACTCTCGTAAAAGAACTTGATATTCCTGTATTTCATGATGACCAGCACGGGACAGCCATTGTTGTTACGGCAGCAATGATAAATGCCCTTAAAGTTGTTAACAAAAAAGCTGAAGATATTACAGTTGTAGTTAGCGGAACAGGAGCTGCTGGTTCATCAATTATCCGTATGCTCCACAGCTATGGCGTAGGTAAAATTTACGGCTTTAACATTAACGGTATTGTTCTTAAAGAAGATTACGATAAATATGATTTTTTAACAAAAGAACTTACTGAAATAACAAACCCAGATAACGAAAGAATTACTCTTGCCCAGGCAATGGCAAAAGCTGATATGTTTGTTGGTGTATCAGCACCTCGCCTTGTAAGCGAAGAGATGGTTAAATCAATGAAACGTGATCCTATCATCTTTGCAATGGCAAATCCAGAACCTGAAATCACATATGAGCAGGCAAAAAATGCAGGTGCTGCAATAATAGGGACTGGACGCAGTGATTATCCAAACCAGATTAACAATGTACTTGCTTTCCCAGGACTGTTCCGTGGTGCATTGGACTGCCGCGCAACAAAAATTACCGAAGAAATGAAGCTTGCTGCCGCAAAAGGTCTTGCTTCATTAATAACTGATGCAGAGCTTAATGCTGACAACATTATTCCTTCTGCTTTTGATCCTAGAGTCGCACAAGTTGTAGCAAAAGCTGTTGCTGACGAAGCACGCAAAGCTGGACTTGCACGTATATAACGTCTGGCCTGGTCAGACGATATTATTTGTAAAGGAACTGTCGAACTAATGAACATTCACATCCTTGAAATGCCTATCGACTATGGTGCAAGCCGCCATGGTGCCGATATGGGACCATCTGCAATACGTCTTGCAGGTATCAAAGAAAGACTTGAAAGTCTTGGACACAAAACTGTAAGGTATTTTAGCCCTATGCAGATTAACCCTCAGGAACTTGAGGAAGTTGGTAATCCAAAGGCAAAATACCTTAACCCAATTGTAAAAGCTAATGAACAGCTTGCAACAGAAGTCGAAATGGCTGCTGATGAGGGAGACTTTCCACTTATTCTTGGTGGAGACCACTCCATTGTAATGGGAAGTCTTGCAGGTCTCGCTGCTTCTTATTCAAAACAGAATAAAGAGCTTGGTGTTCTTTATGTAGATGCTCACGGTGACTTTAATACCGCCGAAACTTCAGAATCGGGTAACATTCATGGACAGTGTCTGGCTGCTTCATGCGGTTATGGTATCCCAGAGCTTGTAAATCTTTATCACGAAGGTCAGAAAATTGATCCTCATAATGTATGTTATGTAGGCTGCCGCGATCTTGATAAAGAAGAACGTGCACTTATGAAAAAAGCTGGTGTTACAGTATTTACAATGACTGATATCGACAGACAGGGCTTTAGTGAAGTTGTAAGACAAGTTATCAAGTTCTTTAAGCGCAGAGTTGATACTGTTCATGTTAGTTTTGATATGGACTGTCTTGATCCTATGTATGCACCAGGTACAGGTTATCAGTTACCTGGCGGTATGACAAACCGCGAAGCTCTCCTTTTAATGGAAGAAATGTGTGATACAGGTCTTGTACACTCTGCTGAAATTGTTGAAGTTAATCCTGTTCTTGATGTACGCAATATGACAGCAGCTTTTGCAGTTGACCTTACAGCAAGATTGCTTGGCGAGAAACTTTACTAGTATAATATAATCTATGGCTCGCAAAAGTATTTTGCGGCCTGCGATTATACTGTTCGTCTTAACATTCTATACCGCAGCCGCTTTTAGTACCGAAATTTACAATTTTTCTCCAATAAGCGGTATAGAGTGGACATTTGAAACCACAAAGGGCTATCAAAACATGGTTATGACCTTGGAAGGCGGCTCAGAGCAGACAACTACCAAGGTTTTAGACTTTTCAGGCATTCTTTTTCATGAATATATTGAAAACGTCCCTGTCATAAAAGCTCAGTTAAACATGGGCTTTAGACGCAAACCTATATTTTTGTGGTCAAACAATCCTGATTTTATAAAAGACACATCATTAAACGAAAACCTTGAGTGCACTGAGGTGGATGTTCAGGTTCGAGTCCCATTTAATTTTGGTAACTCATGTTTTTATCCTTTTGCCGGATACTCGTTTTTAACTTGTAAAATAAACGAAAATATAAACGAAGACTACAAGTCCAATTATCTGTTTCAGGCACTGGCAGTAGGGATTCAGTACTACAAGCCTGTCAACAAAACTGTTACCCATGACTATTACTTTTCGTTTACACCAACTTTTAACTACAGAGACCTGAAAGTTTATCATTCCTATATAAACTTTGGCTCTGAAGTAAAAGTCAATGCAGGTCCTTTAGCCATTACACTTTTTATGGGTGCTCGTTCGTGGCACACTTGTGCTTCCTTTGACATAGGTTTATCTAGCCACTTAAAACTGCATTAACCTATTTTAGCCCAGGCCATGGTGGAAGCACACATAAGCCTTTACCCCGATAAAAACTGTCCGGTGCAGTTTTGCCGGCTGTATAGTACTCGCCCATATATGTCCAGGCGATCTTGCCAGAGGCTTTTATTTTTTTACCGCCAAGCCATACAATTAGTTTTTTATTTTCGGGTAAAGGTTCACTATACGCTCTATCCCGTTCCTGTTCATACTTTTCGATAAGATTTGCAATAAAGTCTTTACCAACTGTAGGCTTAGGCACTGAAAAATCAAACCACCTGTTAACAGCAACATCAAGATCTTTTCCGTGCATCCATTGATTTAATGAATAATCCAGTGCATTGCCATATTTTTCAGACGATTTTTCCCCTTCAAAGTGCATACCATTTTTTGCAAACAACGGGATATCCTTTTGCTCCAAAGGTTTTAAATCCTTAAACTTACCCTCACAATACTCTTTATAAACACGACTGTGACGAGTAAGAACAAATTTATGCCAGAAACTTGAGTCTAACAGGCCATTGGTATAAAACTGACGCAGGGTTTCCATTGAGTTTATTAAGTCCTGAGGCTTTTCTTTCCAATAGCCATAAATCATATAAGCATGCACAAGTATGCCAGATTCTTTAAAAGCACAGCAGGCACTTACTATATTATTTAGATTTGTTCCCTTATGTATTTCGTCAAGTCCGCTGCCAGTGGCACTTTCAAGACCTGCACTAACACCTATTAATCCCCCTGCAGACAGATAATCTGTAACATCTCTTGTAAAAACCTTTTCAAAACGGATATTGCCCCACCAGGTGATTGGAGAGCCATGGGCGATGTTCTCTTTTGCAAACTGCATCATTGCAACAGGTGGCATGGCTTCATCAACAAAGTGTATACCATATATTCCCTTTTTCTGACACTGTGCCAGTATACCTTCGTAAAGTTTTTTTATGTCAGTCATGCAATAGCTTTTTACATAATCGAGGGTTACATCACAAAAAGCACACTGATGCCAATAGCAGCCATGTGCCATATAAACTTTTATCCATGCTCCGTCAGACCACAAACGATGCATTGGGTTTTTATCATCAATTAAACGAGGATATTTAGTAAAATCAATATCTGTAAAATCAGGTATAATCGTTGCTGTATAATGAGACTCAATTTGTAAAGTTTCTTTATCAGCTGCAGCAGGTTCTATTACACATGTATCTGTAAACTGCCTCATGTTATAAAGTCCGCTGCCTTTATAACTCTCTGTACTATCAAGATTTAAGATCCCACTTTGTAAAAGCTGGTGATAAGATCCATATCCTCTGTCATAACTTAAAACATCACAATATTTATTAAGGAGCAGCTCCTGTGTCTGACGCAGCTCAGTATTTATAAACCCGCCCCCCATAGATACATACACATCATTTCCAAAACGATTTTTTACATAATTACCAGTAGCAAGACTTGCGGCAAATGTACCTGCAAATGGAACGCTTATACATATTAAAGTTTTTTGTTTTTTTGATTTACTGTCAGCTAAAAACTCCTTTACCTGCTGTCTATCAAACAAGGACTCTAAAACAGGTTTATAAAAATGGGTCATTATTGGGCTATACGCACCTTTTTCAACAGACACAAAACTGTTTTCGCTAACGGTAAGGCTTTCAGCATATCTGATGAGGCTAAAGTTTGAATCAAATACCGCTGTAATAAAGTCGGCTAAGTCAGCCAGAGCAAAACTTGCAATACTTCGTCCATCGTCTGTTGTTAAATCATGGTCCAGATTTGCCATATAGGACTCCATACGGCTGCCACGTGGTACATGAGCTCCAAAAATAAATCTATGGGCATTTTCATAGCTGCCACCACCATTTTCACCTGTATGAAGCATTGAAGTTATTATCTCTATCCAGTCGCACCATAAATCTCTTTGGCTTACATAACGCCTTAAGTTAAAAGCTGTCTCTTCATCCCCAGACTGCTCTGCTTTATCAGCCATTTTAAGAGCTTTTTCACTACACAAATCAAAGAGCCTGTTTAACCCTTTACGGCTAAATATTTCATAAAAAAGCTCAATACTCAAATCGTACCACTGGGTATTGCAGCCTTCTTTTTTAAAAAACGAAGACAGGTAAGCACCTGACGGATAAGCTGTATTTAACTGTACTAACGGACTTTGGATAATTAAAACGTTCATTGCAAGAAATTGTATCACAAAATAAAAAAACTTTGTGACATGTTAAAACAAAGTTTTATGTACAAACTGAAAAACTTTTGTTGTCCACTTTGTTCCAAATTAAATGCTTTTAGATTTAATTTATTGTTGTCGATAGCAATATATTCTTATTATCTTATTAGGTATCAAATATATAGGAGCATTAAGAACAAATGGCTACATATCAGTTTCAGACAGAAGTAAACCAGTTACTTAAACTTATTATTCACTCAATGTACTCAAATAAAGACATTTTCCTTAGAGAAATTGTCTCTAACGCTTCAGACGCTCTTGATAAACTAAAATATCTCAGCGTTTCAGACGACAACTATAAAAACATCAAGATTGATCCAAAAATTGACATTACATTTGATGACAGCAAAAAGATTTTAACAGTTCAGGATACCGGTATCGGTATGAACCAGGATGACCTTACAAACAACCTTGGTACAATTGCCCGCTCTGGTACAAAAGCTTTTATCGAAAAAATTGCAAATGACAAAAATGCAGGCGAGTCAAATCTTATTGGTCAGTTTGGTGTAGGTTTTTACTCAGCATTTATGGCTGCAAAACAAATCAATGTATACACTCGTAAAGCTGGCGATAGCGAAGCAAAAATCTGGAAATGGACATCAGATGGTACAAACTCTTATGCTATTGAAGAAGTAAAAGCTGACAGTGACGAAGCAAAAAAATATGGCTTTGATAAAGCAGAAACAACTGGTAGTGCTATTGAGATGATTCTTAATGATGACAGCCAGGACTATGCTTCACGATGGAAGATCGAAGAGCTTATTAAGCGCTACTCAGATCATATCGCTTTCCCAATTTATCTTCACTATACACAGAATAAATATGATGATAAAGGTAATATCACAGGCAGCGATGCAAAGGTTGATCAGGTAAACTCAGCAAGTGCATTATGGAAGCGCAGCAAGAGTGAACTTAAAGCTGAAGACTACAATAATTTTTACAAGACAATATCTCATGACTCATCAGAGCCACTAACATATCTTCACACACATGCAGAAGGTACACAGGAATACACAACATTATTCTATATTCCTCAAACAGCTCCTTTTGACATGTATCAGGCAGATTACAAGAGCGGTGTAAAGCTCTATGTAAAACGTGTATTTATCACTGATGATGACAGAGAACTTTTACCATCATACCTGCGCTTTGTACGTGGTATTATTGATTCAGAAGATTTACCACTTAACGTTAGCCGCGAGATATTACAGCAGAACCGCATCCTCGATACAATTAAAACTCAGTCGGTAAAAAAACTGCTTGGTGAGTTTAAAAAGATGGGTCAGGCTGCAGATAAGGCACGCAAGGCCGAAACACCAACAGATGCTGACAAAGCTGCCATCGAAAAGTGGAACAAGTTTGTTGGACAGTTTAACCGTCCAATCAAAGAAGGTCTTTACTCTGACTATGCAAACCGTGATGAACTGTTTGAAATCGTACGCTTTAAGAGTACAGATGCTTCAGGAACTGGTGATGACAACTGGACAAGCTTTGCTGATTACGTTCAGCGTATGAAGAGTGACCAGAAGGCAATTTATTATATAACTGGTACAGACGAAAAAAATCTTCGCTCTTCACCATTACTCGAGGCATATAAAAACAAGGGCTTTGAAGTATTAATCATGGCTGACGACATCGATGATATTGTTATCCCAACATTAATGAAATACAAAGACTTTGATCTTAAAGCAGTTAACCGTGCAGGCAGTGATGATGAGCTTGGTGTAGACAAGGACGAAGCAAAAAAGAAGGAAGAAGCATTTAAGCCTGTACAGGAAAAAATCAAAAAGGCTCTTGGTGACAGAGTTAAGGATGTTGTTCTTTCAAAACGTTTAAGTGACAGCCCAAGCTGTATCGTTGTTGACGAAAACGATCCTGGTATCCAGATGGAACGTATGATGCGTGCTATGGGCCAGACAAACTTCAACGAAGTAAAACCAATACTCGAAGTTAATGGTGACCATGCAATTGTAAAAACGCTCGAAGGTGATATAAGTGAAGACTATATTGCAAATGTAAGCGAAGTATTACTTGATCAGGCACTGTTAGTAAGTGGAGCCGAAATCAAAGATCCAAACGCTTTTGTTAAAGCAATGAATAAACTTTTAGCAAAATAATACGTTGAAAGGATATCTAATATGTTATCTTATTAGATATCCTTTTTTTTATAATGTACTGACAGGCAAATCAGCTCTACAACTATCCAGATGCTTTGGATAAAAATCTGTTTTTGCCTGACTCATAAACAGTTTAATTTCAACAACATCTTTACCATCAGCATCATAAACAAGTTGTACAACATCACCTATATTCAGCTTATTCAAAGCCAGATTTCGCTCAAAAGGCTTTTCATTGTCAGACCTTTTTCCATTAGCAGGCATGAAAGGTACAATTTTTACCTGTTCATCCAGATTGATTTTCACAGTTTCGTCACTAAGAGTAATCAAATTTTTGGTATTTGACTTTTGTCTCGAAAAAACCTCAGAAAATGAGCGCGACTCCTTTGAAAATGTTCCTGTAGTTACAGTAACTGAAATCAAATCAGTTTTAGTATCAAGTGACAACGAAGTAATTTTACCGGCTTTAGTTTCAACACCATAACAAAAAGAACAAAATACTGACATTAACAATAAGTTTATTATATTAGCCTTACTTTTTAACATGATAGTATAATCCTTTTTATTTGATAGAAATAGTTTAAGTGATATTTCTTTATAAACTCTTAACAACAATCAATAATATTAATTTTTTGTACTATAACGATAATTTCTTATGTTTAAATTTAATTTTTTTTAAGTTTATTTGAAAACTATGCTACTATATACTATAAAGTGGAGGTCACATGAGTTTATTATCACAATTAAAAGAATTAGGCTGCAATATAGATGAAGGCCTTGAACGTATGATGAACAAAGAAGATCTATATATAAAAATGCTGAAAAAGTTTCCTACCACACTTTATGGAGATTCAGACAGACAGCCTTTGCCGGTAATACCTTTAATAGACAGTAATGATATTTCAGCTGCTGAAAAAAACGCACATACATTAAAAGGCGTAACAGGTAATTTATCCCTGACACCTCTGTATACTGCCTACACTGACATTGTAAATCTTCTTAGAGCTAATGAATTAGAACAAGCAAAGTCATTAGCCCTCAAAACAGAAACTATACAAAAGCAGATTATAGACTTAATAGTCAAAGCTTAATACTAACCAAAGAATCAGTTTTTCCAATAATCCTTTATAAAAAAGATAATCATATTATATAACTCAAGACGGCCAGCAAGCATTGCAAAACAATACCACAGCTTAACCCATACAGGCAAAAAACCTGGATTATTTACAGGGCTAAGCTGTCCAAATGCAGGTCCGATACTGCCTGTCATGCTTAAAGCACCTGTAAATGCACTAAAAATATCAAGTCCGCCAGTGGTTCCTACAAAAGTTGTTATAGCAACAATTATAAGGTAAACATATAAAAAGGCTGCAACATTAAAGACAAGATCTTTACGACCTGCAATACCGTTCATACGAATACTAAAAACACCTCTTGGGTGAAGCATACGCAGTATTTCGTTACGAGCCTGCTTACAAAAGACAACCCATCTTACAAGCTTAATGCCACCTGATGTTGAACCAGAACATGAGCCTGTAAAAAATAAAAGAAAAATAAAAAACTGAGCACTATACGGCCACTGTGTATAGTCAGCAGTCATAAAACCACTGGTAGTAATAATACTTGCAACCTGAAATGAACCATACCTTAATGCTCTTGCCACACCACCATAATATGGAATAAGGCACACTACAACTCCAATAAGAGCTGCTAAAAATACACCTATATAAGCTTTAAACTCATCATTCTTTTTTATTTCATTAAAACGGCCTGACAATACATAAAAATACAGGCTAAAGTTAATACCGGCCAAAAACATAAATACAGTACATATAATTTCAACTGCAATTTTATTATAGCCGCCAACACTTGCATCAAGCGTACTGAAGCCACCTGTACCTAAAGTACTAAATGCATGGGCAATGCTGTCCAGTAAAGTCAAGCCACATAACTTAAGAGCAATAGTTTCAACAACCGTAAAGCCAAGATACAATAACCACAAGGTTTTAGCAGTATTTGCCATTTTTGGAGTCAGTTTACCCTTTTCAGGTCCAGAACTTTCGGCTTTTATAAGCTGAAACCCTCCGACACCAAGCAATGGTAAAATTGCAACTGTCAAAGCAATGATTCCCATACCACCTAGCCAATGCATTTCACACCGCCACAAGTTCATTATTTTGGGTATAGACTCAACTGATGACAGAATAGTCGCGCCAGTAGTAGTAAATCCGCTGACACTCTCAAAAAAAGCATCACAATACGAAGGTATAGTACCACTAAAATATAAAGGTATAGAGCCAAATAAACTTATTGCAAGCCAGCAGCAGGCAACAACAGCAAAAACAGCTCTATTTGTAAAACGCACAGGTTTATTTTTTGCGATTAATTTAAAAGCAAACGCTACGGCAAGAAAAATGAGAATAGGCACAACAAAATATGGTATAAGATGAACCTCGTCAGTAACAAACGAAAATGCAACCGGTATTATCCCAAAAAGACTTACAATAGCTACAACAAATGAAAGTATCTCTAAATATACTAAAAGGCTCATAAATTAAACGTTATCTCCAAACTTACCAAGAACACCCTGACTATACTGAGTATTAAGCATAAGTACAACTTTATCACCTTCAGAAAGCACTGTTGAACCTGTCGGTATAGAATACGAACTCATCCCGTTTTTTAATACCATTAATATTAAAAACTTACCTTTCTCAGCAATTTCAATAAGAGACTTACCAGTTACTTCAGATTCCTTTTGGATATTAAGTTCAATAAGCTCTAAAGAGCCGTCATTTACAGTATGAAGTCCTGTTACACTTTTTCCCTTTAAATGACTCATAATACTGTCAACAACAGACTCCTGTACAGGTATTGCAACCTCAACTCCAATTTTACGGGCAATATCAGCAAAAGCTGAAGTCGTAACAAGACAGATGCTGTTTTCAATACCCAATGACTCAAGAAAAGCTGCCAAAACCATATTAAGGCTATAATTGTGTGTAGCACATATTACAAGATCAAAGTTATCGAGACCTTCTTCATGAATAAAAGTTTCATCACTTGCATCAGCTTTAAATACACGTGCATTTTTAAAGTTTTCGCTGGCAGCTTTTGCCCTCTCTGCATTAGTATCAATAATAACAAACTCTTCAGCGACCTTGCGCTTAAAGCTAAAAAAGCGATTTACAATTTTACTTTTTTTATGTACCAGCTTTTCGGCAACAATAGTACCTATTCGACCAGCTCCAACAAGCATAATTTTATTAATACTTTTCTTTTTTAAACCACACAGCTTTAAAAAGGCCTGCAAATCATCATGATGCATAAGCACACCAAGACAGTCATCAGCATTTATAATCGTTGCTCCATCTGGTAACGAAGTTTTGCCATCACTTTCAACATATGAAATAATTACAGGTTTATCAAATAATTTACGGACATCCTGCAGTGACTTACCTTCAAGCTCGCTACCCTTTTCAACTGTGACTCTCGAAAGTTCAAAGTCAGTATTTTCAAACGGAATTGAATCAATTACAGAACCATGTTCCAGAGAGCTGACAATAGCCTTTGCTGCTTCAACGTCAGGATGCACCATAAAGTCAATACCATAAAGGGGTCTGAATGTATTGCTATTATTACCAGTATGCTTTAATGCTGCACTGGCAGTATTTGTATAATAAGCATAATTTCGTACACGGGCTATTTTTAACAGTTTTGGATACACAGAGTCTACAAGGGAGCAGGTAATCATATTTACTTCATCACTACTTGTAACACACACTAAAGCATCAGCCTTATCAATACCAGCTTCTTCAAGTGTTGCAAGATTATTACCGTCTGCAGTCAAAACCTCACAGTCAAGACTGTTGCTTGCATGTCTGACAACATCTTCATTGTTATCTATAAGAACAACATCGTTTTTACCATTTATCAATCTTTTTGCAAGCTGAGTCCCGGTAAAGCCAGCTCCAATAATTACTATTTTCATATTATTTCATTCTACTCTATTAAATATTCATTGTCCAAAAAAAAAGCCGGAAGCACTGCCCTATGCAGATACTACCGGCAATTTATTTGAATACTTACTGTAAATTATTTTTTATCACAGTCTTCTTCTGCCATTACTGACAATTTTGACTTACCATGCTTTGCTGCTGAAATTGTACCTAAAACAGTACCTGACAAAACTGCAGCAGCAGTTGCTTCAGTAAAAGCTCCTGGTCCATACACAACAATAGTTGCAATCCAGGCAACTGCTCTTGTACTAAAGTTTTTGAACATTGACAGTTCACCAAGTTTATCATTAATCTTTGAAACAAAACCTGCAATTTCTGGAGTATTAAAATAAATTAAGTAAATTGCCGCAAAAAACAAAAGTGTATTTGTAAATGAACCTGCATATCCAGCAATTACACCTGCAGCAGATTTTGGCATATGAGGTATTTTCTTAACACCCTTAAACACTGCCCATGTTACAATACCAATACATATACGTGGTAAAACTGAAACACAAGGGTTACAGATAAAATAGTTTAGCCCGACAGGATTCATTAAACAGCGGATACAACTTACAATACCAAAGGTAGCCCCAGTAATCATACCAGGAACAAGTCCACCAAATATAGCAGCCAAAATTACAGGGATGTGCTGTGTTGTAAAAGCGATAGGGAAAATAGGAAGTGGTATACTAATATACCCCAGCTGAGGAATACATCCAATAACGATTACAAGGGCACTAAAAGTACCTGTAAGAGCAATTTTGTAATTACGATTTGAAGCCATAAAAATCTCCAATTTTTATTTACTACTTTAATATAAAGCAGTATGGACATATTACTGATTTTACTGATACTTGTAAATTGAGGTAATTTTAATGTTTACTTGATAATCTTGATATAAAAAGCCCAGAAATTGTAAGAATCGCACCAATAACGCCCATAACTGATATAGATTCTTTTAAAAAGATATTGGCAAACACAATAGTAACTACAGGTATAACATATATCCCTAGAGATGTTTTTATTGTTCCAAGTTTTTTACAGGCAATACCCCATATTACAAAACAAAGGGCACTTGCCACGAAACCTAAAAACACAATATTACCTATATTGTATATAGAACACAAACGTTCAATATTTACATTTATATCCAAAGAAACATTTTTTTTATCTATGATACATACAGGAACCATCGATACTAGAGCCCAAAAAAACATACGTCTTGTTGCAACTACCGCATTTATGCTTAATTTATTTATTTTAGTAATAAATAGTGAATAAAATCCCCAGCATAAGGCAGCCCCAAAAGCAAGCATATCTCCTTTTGGATTTAGATGCAGTACAACCGCACCGTTAAAACTAACAAGAATAATACCTGTAATGGCAACAATGAAACCTGCAACAAAACCTGTAGTAATGCTTTTTTCTTTTAAGTATATCTGACTGATTATTGCAGTAAGCATTGGACTGACACCTACAATAATGCTTACATTACTTGCTGCAGTATATGAAAGAGCTAGGTTTTCAAGATATTGATATACAGTTACACCTGAAACCCCTGCAGCAACAAATAACAGTTCAGTTTTTATAGAGTTCACCTTTAATAATTTTGGTTTAATAATCCATAGGCTCACATAAGCTACAAAAAACCTGAACACAAGTATTTCTAAAGCTGTAAAGCTTATCAAAAGGTACTTTGTACTTACAAATGTAATCCCCCATACAATAATAGGGACTATAGCACATATTAAACCACTCATAGTAAAGCAAGTATAACAAAAACTGGCACATTAGTCTTGCTTATGCTAAAATTACCTTTATATGAATTACAAAAAAAGTGATTTAATTGCGTTTTTCGCAGCACTATGTCTATTTTTATCAGCCATTGAATACGCAATACCTAAACCATTACCATTTATGCGATTAGGTCTTGCAAACCTTCCCATTATCTTATCATTACAGCTTATGAATAAAAGACAGACTCTTTTACTCGTTTTACTAAAAATCCTTGGACAAGGTTTTATATCCGGTACATTATTTTCATATATTTTTATTTTTTCAGCTGCAGGATCTTTTGCTTCAGCCTTTGCAATGATTTTACTTTATATGATTTTTGGCAGACTCAAACTTATAAGTGCAGTTGGTTTAAGTCTTGCAGGAGCTCTGGCAAATAACGCAGCTCAGCTTTTTATTGCAAAATTTATGCTTTTTGGATCTAATACAAAGTATATTGCACCTATCCTTTTAATAAGCGGGGTTATTACAGGTATATCGTTAGGCCTGTTTATCCAGCTTTTTGAAACAAAAAGTATCTGGTTTAAAAGCCTGGGAGATATAAATGAAGCTTCCTGAAATTATTTCAAGACACTCTACTCACTTTTTTAATGAAAAATGCAACCAGCAGCTTTTATTCATTGTTGCACTCATTGCTCTTATACCTTTTGTTTTTATTCAAAACTTAAAACTGCAATGGTCACTTGTTTTTTTATTTCTTATTCTTTGTCTTTTAAAACGTGGCAAAGTACGTATTTTACCTTCTATTTTTATTGCATTAAGTGTTACTTTTTTTGCCGTCCTTACCCCCTATGGTAAGGTAATATACGAAATCAAAGGTTTTAAGCTTACAAAAGACGCACTTTTTAACGGATTACACCGTAGCGGTATACTTATTGGCATGGTCTTTATTTCTCAGTTTGCAGTAAGTGCCAGAGTTAAGCTACCTGGTAAAGCTGGTTTTTTTATTGCAAAAATGTTTTCGTATTTTGATCTTTTAACACAAAAGCGTATTTCGTTTAAACCCGGAAATATTATACAATCCATTGACCAGCGACTTTTAGAAATCTGGAATACCGAGCAATAACTTTCAATGGACACCATATGACTCAATGGCCTCAGCAGATACAAGATCTGCCTATAACCCAATACTTAGATTCAATTTGCACAAGTATTAAGGAATCTCCTAATCGTTTTTTAATTTTACAGGCTCAAACAGCCGCCGGAAAATCCACAGCACTACCAATTGCACTGCTAAAAAACTTTTCCGGTAATATTCTCATGCTTGAACAGCGAAGACTTGCTGCCATTGCAATAGCAAACCGCGTTGCCGATATTTTAGGTGAAGAATGCGGTAATACTGCAGGGTATACGCTCCATCTCGATTCATGTACCTCATCTAACACTCGCTTTGAAGTAATTACAGAAGCAATTCTTAATCGAAGACTCCAGAAAGATCCTGGCCTTGATGGTATAAATGTTATTGTAATAGACGAATTTCATGAACGGTCTATACACTCTGATTTAGCGTTAGCATTTTTACGTGATGTAATGGAAATTAGAGATGATCTTTATGTTATAATAATGAGTGCAACAATGGACTGTAAAGCTTTGTCATCATACCTTGATAATGCACCAGTTATCGAAATCCCCGGCAGGCAATATCCTGTTACAATCGAGTACGAACCAACTTTATCCTTATGCAGTATCATCGACAATAACATATTCAATAAAAGCTTTTCGGGTTCAGTTCTCATTTTTTTTGCAGGTATATACGAAATAAACAAAGCAAAAAACGATATTAACGAATACTTTGGAGATAGTGTCGAAATACTCATTTTACACAGCTCTGTAAGTCTTTCAGAACAAAAAAAGGTTCTTACTCCAAATACGGACTGTTCAAAAACCCGTATTATTTTATCATCAGCAATAGCTGAAACTTCACTTACTGTTCCTGATGTCACTTTAGTCATTGATACAGGCAAAGCCAGAATAAATAGGCTTGATATTGCAACTGGCATGCAAAAACTTGTTACTGAAAACGAAAGTTTTTTTAATGCACAGCAGCGCTCCGGACGGGCAGGACGTGTAACTAGCGGAAAATGTATACGTATGTGGGATAAAAATTCTGTACTAAATCAGCAGAATTCCCCTGAAATACTACGTGCAGATTTATCACAGCTAGTTTTAGAGTGCTATAAATGGGGAGTAAAAAATGCAGACAGCCTGAAGTGGCTTGATAAACCATCTCCAAATATGTGGGCAAGTGCAGTAGAGCTCCTTTTTAGCAATAATCTTATTGATAAAAATGGTATCACAAAGTCAGGTGAGGCTGCTTTATTAATGGGTTTATCACCACGTCTTGCATGTGTTGCAATTCAAGGAATCTTTCATAATCAGACAGAAGATGCAATAGATATTATTTTACAATACTCTGAGTATGCACAAAGCACACCGGCAAAACAAAAAGCCTTTTGCGATAATTTGCGACAACGGTTAAAGCATTGTGGTTTATCTTCTCCTGATAATATACAACATGTTTCTAAAGGTATTCTTCTATTATCCGGTTATACGGATCGTCTTGCTTTAAAAGAAAGCGGGGATAGTGAATCATCTGTTTACCAGTTAAGTACAGGTCGAAAAGCCGTATTAAAACAAAACTGTTCATTAAGCCCAAAATGGATTGTCGCTCCAGTAGCAGATGCAGGGGAAACAACAGGAAAAATTTATTCATATACCCCACTTTCTGAGAATGAAGTAGTTCAGTGGTTACAAGATAAAACAAGCACAACAACTACATCTTTTTTTGAAGATAAAAAAATTGTAAAGTATGAAACTACTTCATATGGCAAAATTATATTAAAAAAAATAAGACTCAGTTCTACGCCTGAAGACTATAAAGACGCAGTATGTAACGAGGTTTCGTCTAAGGGGATAGAATGGCTTCCGATTGATGACAAGATTAAAAGCTTAATCCTTAGATCTCGTTTTTATGGAGAACGTAAAGACTGTTTATATTTAGAAAAGTTAGATTCGCTTTCACAAAAATGTAAGTTATGGCTACAACCTTTTATTACAGGTAATAGTATCAGTTCTAATGATGTTTATAATGGTCTTTACTGGTATTTAGACGGAAGCCAAATTGATAAAAATGTTCCTGTTGAAATAATACTTGATAATGGTAAAAAACAAAAGATTATTTATGAAAATCTAAATGGCACAGTCACACCAGTTATTGAAGCTATAATACAACGTTTGTTTGGCTGTTTTAAAACTCCAAAGATTTTGGATACAAATGTTTTACTGAGACTATTGTCACCGGCACGTCGACCCTTGCAAATTACACAAGATCTTGAAGGTTTTTGGTCAGGATCATGGATTGAGATTTGTAAAGAAATGAAGGGACGATATCCGAAACATAACTGGGACTACCGCATTTCCGAAAAAGAATAATTTGGTTTACTACTGCGCTGACGTTAATGTGTTTAAAAAGAAAAAAACCAGCAGCTATCTACTTTCCCGCAAAAGCAGTATCATCGACGTTAGAGAGCTTGACTTCCGTGTTCGGAATGGGAACGGGTATTGCCTCTCCACTATGGCCACTGGCATTTATTACTAATTCATTTCCTTTAAGACAGAAGCTTTACAAAATCAGCCACCTTAAAGAAATCAAAACAAAAGAAGAAATCTTTAATAACAACTCTAACAGAAACGATAATATGGTCAAGCCTCACGACTTATTAGTACTGCTCGGCTGAACACATCACTGTGCTTATACCTGCAGCCTATCAACCTGATAGTCTCTCAGGAGT
>JAZUGE010000017.1:0-11466 GCA_045641045.1 Treponema sp.
TGGAGTCCATGCAGATGCAATTCTTGACCGTATAGTTCACAATGCAATCTTTGTTGAAACTGGTTCAATGAACATGCGTGAATTCTGTGCAAAAATGCATAAATAATTTTTGGTGCTCTACTAAATATTAGTGGTGCTCCCCGTGTGAATTGCTGTTGCTCAAATTTGAATTTAGCGGTGCTTTTCACGCGGAATAATCACTCCTTCAATTTCAAAAGATGATATATTAGATTCAGGGTTCCCAAATATACTTTTTTATACAGGATCAAAAGATAACTACCTGCTGTTAGAAAAAGAATTAAAACTAATAGACAGGCCTCAGCCACAGATTAAATATCAAATTCTCGTGATTCAGTATATAAAAAATGATTCAAAATCATTAAAACCATCTTTTTCTATTAATAAATCAGATTCAGATGCTGGACATCTTTTTTCGTCTGATCTTTCAAACGTAATGACATTAAGCTTTGATGTAATCTCTCAGTTTGGCTATCAATTTGCAGAGACACTGAACGCCCAGCTTGCAAGTAATACTGCAAATGTATTTACAGACACAACACTAACAGGGCTTTCAGGCCAAGATATTAACTTCCAGAATACTGATACATACCGTTATATTGAATATGAATACGATTCATCTTCATCAACAGCAAAAAAAACAAGTGTTACACAAACTATTACATCAGGACTTATAGTTACTCTAAACGGATGGATATCAGGAGATAACATGATTACCATGTCTGTAAATGCTACTGTTTCTAAACAGAATGGTAATTCGACTTCATCCACATCATCTTTAACAACGCTTCCTTCAACATCTGAAAGAGTAGTCGCTACGCAGGTACGAGCTTTTTCAGGCGAACCTGTAATAATTAGCGGTTTAATAAAAGAAGATGACTCAAAAATAAAATCAAAAATACCAGTGCTTGGATATATTCCTTTTTTAGGCAAGTTATTTACTCAAAGTGCTACATCAAAAGAAAAAACAGAAATTGTCATTTACATTGTTCCACATCTTATTCAGGAAATAAATGATAAAGACAATTCATCTTACGCTATGGAAAGATATTACTCTTATATAAATGGTCAAATTTAAAAATGGATGCAGCATCATTAGAAGATTTTAAAAATATACCTGACGGTAAAGAACAGTATACTTTAGATTTTATACAAAAAAATGAAGCAATAGTTTTGTCAAAATCTGATACATTTATAAAAATTGGAATCTCAGAAAATACTCTGCCAGAAAAAAAAGCTCTTTTAAGGAGTTTCCACAAAGATAAAAATATAATTTTTGTTCAAATACAAAGTCATGAGCTTACTGGTTGGTTAGCCCTTAAAAGAGGCACTGCACCAACTTTTGAGTCATTAGATAATGATAAACTAAACTCTATAACAAATATTGATACTGTTGAAAATGATGCACCAACAATTAATCTTGTTAATTCAATCTGTAGTGATGCTATTAGAAAAAAAGCCTCTGATATTCACATTGAATCAGAAAAAAAAAATACACGAATTCGATTCAGAATAGACGGAAGACTTTTTACTTACCGTATTATTGATAACGAAACATTTCTGATGGTTTCTGCAAGACTGAAAATTATGTCAAATCTAAATATTCTTGAAAAACGACAGCCACAGGATGGACGCATAAGTGTTAGTATTGAAGATGAAGATATAGATCTACGAATTTCAATAGTTCCTACATGTTATGGTGAATCTATTGTAATGCGAATACTAGGTAAATCAGCTGCCCCTCAAAAACTCGATTCTTTAGGTTTTTCAGAAAAACAACTGTCTGATATAAAATCCATGATACAGGTACCTCATGGTCTGATACTTGTAACAGGTCCTACTGGAAGTGGGAAAACAACTACTCTTAATGCAATTATGAGGGAACTTCTTAATGATGAAATAAAAATAATATCTATAGAAGACCCAGTTGAGTTTCTTGTTGAAGGGATTAATCAAATACAGATTAATGAACAGATAAACCTCGGATTTGATTCCATATTGAGAAGAGTACTAAGACAAGATCCTAATATTATAATGGTAGGTGAGATTCGTGATAAAGAAACAGCAGAACTTTCTGTAAGAGCTGCTCTTACAGGTCATCTGGTGCTTTCCACACTACATACTAATGACTCAGTTTCCGTTATTTCGCGACTTATTAATATGGGAATAGAACCGTACCTGCTTGGTGGAGTTTTAAAAGGGGCAGTCGCACAGAGACTAGTCAGAAAACTTTCCGCTGATGGAACGATGTACGACGGAAGAACAATTATTTCAGAGACTTTACTTGTTGATGACGAGCTTGAAGAATTAATTTCAAGAAATGCTATGAAAAAAGAAATAGATTCATACCTTGCAAAAAAAGGAATGGTTACAATAAAGCAGGATGCCATAAATAAGATTAAATTAGGCATTACAACTCCAGAGGAAGTATCTCATGAAGTTCAAGATTTATAAATGCATATCTTTTGATTCCACCGGGAAAAAACATACAGACTATAAATATGCTGAAAACGAAAAAGATGTTCTTTTATATATAAAATCAAAGAATTTGATTATTGCTGATATTAAAGAAATTAAATCATATAAAATTAAAAGTTCATTTTCAGATGTACTTAATTTTACACAGATTATGACTCAATTACTTGATGCCGGTTTATCAATTAAAGATTCTCTTGAAGTATTCTCTGTAATAGATAAAAAAGAAAAAGGTAAAATTAAAATTGCAGAACAACTATTAGAACAGATAAATAAAGGTATAACCTTCTCACAAGCAGTATCTAATATGCCTTATGCTTTTTCAAATTTATACAGAGGTATAATTTCTGTTGGTGATATAGTTGGGAGTGTAGAAAGGATTTTTCCAAGACTAAAGGAATATCTTGAGCAGACAAAAAAAATTAAGGACAAATTATCTAATACTCTCATCTACCCTGTTCTTATTCTATTTACATCAGTACTAGGGTTTATTGCATTAAGCTTTTTTGTATTTCCTAAACTACAGTTGATGTTCTCTGAATTTGGGGGAGATGCAGCAGATATACTAAATAATAATCTCAGCAGATTAAATATCGTACTAATTTGTTTATTATTTTTTTTACTCTGTTTATTACTTTCAGTTTCAGTTTTAGTTAGTCTGTCCAAAAAAAATATTCAGCTAAGGGAAAAAATTGATTATCTTATACTGAAAATACCAGTTTTGGGGAAATTTTTAATTTATTGGAATACCCTTAATTTTGCTTTTTCAATGGAAGTACTTACTTCCGGAGGTATTCCTATTGAAAAAGCACTGGAGTATTCTACCTCGGTTCTAACAAATCTTTATTTCAAAAAAACAATAATAAATGTAAGAGAACTCGTTGAAAAAGGTATATCAATATCCAGTGCTTTTAATAAATACAGTATTTTCCCGGATTATATTTCAAACTGGCTAATTGTTGGAGAAAAATCTGGCAAAACAGATAAAGTCTTTTATCAAATTAGATCTTATTTTCAACTAGCTATTGATAAGTATTCTTCCACTTTCATGGCCCTAATTGAACCAGCACTGATTTTATTAATAGGAATTATCATGATTGTTTTTGTATGTACTATTATTATTCCTGTTTTCTCTTTATACAATTCACTGTAGCGAATTATATTGAGTATTCCACCCCTTTCCCATGATTTTCAGTTTCTGCCTCACTAGTATACATAATAAAGTCTTTTTTACATACCTAAACAGGAAATTTATCACCGGCATTGACATATGCAGCTGTAATTACAATATGCTTTTGCTCATACACAGCTTTTCGCATTATTTTTACAGTTTTTTTTATGAGCTTTAATTTTTTTTATAGCCCAGTCATAGTGGCTTGAAAGATTACTTACAAAATATGAACCTAAGGCATTGTTGCCTGTCCACTTATAGTATCCTCGTGTAAAAAGCTGTTCATTACTAAAACTTTTCACAACTTCAATAAGCTTATTGTGAGAGTCACAAACCATTTTTCGTGCAGTCTCTAAACTTGTACCCTGATGCTTTTTCCAGATTTCATTATTCATAAGCCCATAATTCTTAAAAGTATATGGCTCTGGTAAATAGGCAATAGCCTTTTTTTCATCACAGCAATTACTGTTGTTTTCAGCAAACTTTATACCCAGTAAATGCCATTCATACAAATGAACAAGCACATCCCTCACATTTTTATCCCTGCTCCAGTGCTGTTCCTTTTTACTCGGACTATCCGAAAAATCAAAGGGAGTGTTCATCTCGACTTCACTAAGTTCATCAATAAGCTTATTTAAGGTACTAAAGTTTTCCTGAGATGCCTTTAATAAATCATCTTTAGTCTGTGGTCTTGGCATTTTTGTCCTCCATTACTTTCCATAGATTATATTTGTACCAGTAGTGTGTCATATTAAATAATTAGTTTAATCTGGTTGACGCCTCTCCAAAAATTACGGGTCGTTATACCTGTCTTTTATTGTGACATGCTATATTCATTTTGCAACTATTCAAGCCACCGTTTTTATTTAATTGTTATATAAATGTGAATTGTACCCGATTTCCCATCGCAATCTTCCTGATACTCTTCGTAGTCACCTGCAAAAGTGCGCTCAAGAGGGGTATTCCAGATTTCGCCCCATGATTCAGCAACAGCCTGCTGAACATCACCGTGAATCACAAATTTTGCAAACTTTCCTGCAGGAACAGTTTTTACAGCAAGACCAGCCTTTTCTGCTTCAGCTTTACCCGAATCTGCAATCTGACAACCGGCAAGAACTGTGTAGTCGCCATTCTGCTGATAATCGCAGTAAAGTCCTACAGCCTTTGCATTCACTCTGTCAGTCATTTCCTGAACAATACCAGAATATAGTTTCTGCCACAGGCCGCCAATTTTTTCGCCCATATCAAAAGCTGAATTATTTGTTACAGCTGTAACTCCAGCAAAAGTTCTTTCTTCCATTTCTACTACTTCGTAATCCATAATTATACCTCTCATTTGATTTATTATGATCAAAGTATAATAGTGGTAATATGACAGCAGTGTGTCATATTAAAAATTAAATTGGTTTAATTAAGCATTTTTTTCGCTTCATCTACTATTTGTTCAGCTATATACTTTGGCTCAATAACCTTAATTGAACTGCCAAAGCTTAAAATCCAGCTTTTAATCCAGTATACATCAGGCACGTTAAAGGTCAGTATCTTTGTATTTTCACTATCGTCTTCAATCGACTCTATTATAAACTCGTCTAAGATGCGGTATATTTCAGAACTAAAAACCCGAGCCTTTAGCTTTATGTACCCATTAATCTCGTCCCCACAGTATGTACCGACACTCTTCTTTTCACTTTCATTAGAAAAGTCTTTTTCAAAAACAGTAGCTTTCGCCATCAAAACTCTAAAAGATCGTATACGATTCAGCTTAAAGTAACGGGGAGCCTTTCGCATTTTGCAAAACCCGTAAAGATACCAGGCCTGTCCCCTAAATATTATTTTCCATGGATCTACAGTCCTGTTTGAGCTTTCACTACCTAAAGAATAATAATCAAAGCATACTTGCCTTTTGTTTAATATAGCCCACTTTGTATTTTTAAATATGTCTTTAATCTCATTATGTTCAGGGTTCCAGGTGGCAAAGTCTACTTTTATCCAGTCAGCGTTATAATTTGTAATTGCCTTTAGCTTTGAAATAGAGCTCTTTAAAGGCTCAGAGTCTTCAAAGCTTTCCTTTAATGAACTGAAAGCCTGTACACTTGAAAGAATTTCAAGTTTTTCGTCTTCAGTTAAAACTGCTTTATCCAAAAAATATTTATCAGAAAGGGCAATGCCGCCACATCTACCTTTTGTCGTTACTACAGGCACTCCTGCAAGGTTTAGTGCATCAACCCAGCGGTAAATTGTACGCGTACTAACCCCAAAGTGATGAGCCATTTCACTGGCAGTAACTGTTTTTTTCTCTAAAATTATATATGTAAGTTCAAAAAGATGCTCAGCGTTCATTTTATATCCGTATTTTTATTGCTTTTATAGCTTTACTTTATAGTCAGACTGCTTATATTACAACCATTATTCTTATATCTTTCTTATTTTTCCGGCGACAAAACAAAATTTTTCCGGCGGAAAAATAAAAAATTCCCGACGACAATTCTTTTATAAGTACACAGGTTATAAACAGAGATAAACCCTATTACAAGATCTAGTTCCACTTTTTTTGCAGTATAAACTATTTAAATAAAGGCATTTAACGCCTCATTAAGTTTTTTTACATCAATAGGCTTTGCTATGTGATCGTTCATACCAGCTTTTATAGCATTGTCCCTATCCTCAGAAAAAGCATTTGCAGTCATCGCAATTATAGGAATCATCGCTTTTGTTTTATTCTCCATTGCCCTTATTTTTAAAGCACAGTCATAGCCGTTCATATTAGGCATCTGTATATCCATTAAAATTAAATCATAATAATCATCATCAGCCTTTTTAAGCATGTCATAGCACACTTCTCCGTCACCGGCACACTCAACTTTAAATCCTTCTTCCCTAAGTATTTCTGAAGCAATTTCAGCATTTAACTCATTATCTTCGGCAAGTAAGATACACTTTGTACTTTTTTTATCTATTACAGTACTTACATTATCTGTATTTTGCTCCTTCAAATCACGGACCCTATCTGCAATTTTGTGTTCAAAAATAATTGTAACTTTTGTGCCTTTACCTACTTCGCTTTCAACTTTTATAGTACCGTCCATCGTATCAACAAGTTTTTTTACTATGGCCATACCAAGTCCACTACCTTCAACCTTGCTTTCAGTTGTAGTATGTTCCCTTGAAAACTCATCAAAAATATGTTCGGTAAACTCTTTTGACATACCTATGCCATTATCTTCTATAACACTTGTAAACACAGAGTATCCATCTTTATCACAGGGACTTTCAAATAGCTGAGCCTTTATTGCCCCTCCCTCTGGAGTATACTTTACAGCATTGCTGATTATATTCAAAAATACCTGTCTAAGTTTTGTCTCATCACAATAAACAATTTCATGGCTGATATTAACGTCACCACTGAAATCTATATGCTTTTTTTTCATTGCATCTGTAAAGACAGTACTTATTGATTGTCCAAAGTCCATTATATTACACTCTGATAAGTTTAATGCCACCTTACCGCTTTCAATCCGGGCCATTTCAAGAACATTATTTATCAGTGAAAGTAAAAAATCATTTGCATACTGCATCTTTTTAATATATTCAAGGCAAGTCTTTTTATCATCAAGGTGTTTTTCTAGCAGGTTTGTAAAACCAATAATAGCGTTCATTGGAGTACGTATATCGTGGGACATATTAAATAAAAACGTAGATTTTGCTTTACTTGAAGACTCAGCCGTTTTTTTAGCATTTTTCAGCTCAATATTGAGTGCAACAATTTTTTTAAGCTGCTTTTGTTTAAGCTCATACATCTTTGTCAGCTTAAACTCAGACTGTTTTGCTTTTTTTGCATCAAACACAGCCTTTAAAAGCAAAAGGCTTAAAACAGCTAAAATGTTGCATGTTATGATACTCACTATAACAATATTGTCCCTGGCATAATCTAAAAAAGTTGTTTTTTTGTTGCCATTTGCATATTGGGTTAATGCTGATATAAATGCATTTTTAGAATCAGAGGCAATAACACTGTTCATTAGTGAAAGTAAATCATTATTTCGCCTTTTTACAGCAAAAGCTAAATCAGACCCCTTTGAAAGGGCTACTGTATTTATAAATCTGTCATTCGTAAGGGTTTTATAAACATAGGTACTTTCAACTACACAGTCCGCCTTGCCATTATTAACCTGCTTTATACAATCACCAAAAGTATCATATTCATTTATAATCCAGTTCGGGTAGTTTTCCCTGATATACCAGATAATATCTGTAAACCCTTTTGCAACAGCAACGGTATTTGTCTTAAACTCATTAAAGCTCTTTGTGTCCTTTATTATTGCTGTCATAGGAGTGGATACAACTTCATTTGTTAAAAGCAGACCTGTTTTTTCAGCTTCATAAATGTTTTTGTGTATTGGAAAAATTACATCTACAGAGCCATTGTGCAAAGCTTCAACAGATTCAAACACATTATTAAAAGGTACAGCTTCAAATTTAAAAGAATAATCTGCAAATCTGCTGTTACTCCGCTCTATAAAAAACTTGAGGGCTCCTATAAGCTCTTTTTCTTTTTCGTCATAGCCACAAAATGCTAAAAACTCCTTTTCATATCCAATTTTTATTACAGGGTGATTTTTTATAAACTTCAGCTCGTTATCTGAAAACATTCTCCGGACAAAGGAGTTTGAAAAATACTTATTGCGAAGCCTGTCCATGTAATAAGTGTCATAAAGGTTTAAATTTGATAAAAATGAGTTTATCTGCGAAAGGACTTGTGGGGATTTTTTACTTACGGCAAAATAAAAAAACGATTCCCCAATTGTATTTACAGGAACCATCATTGTATCTGCCGTAATTGATTTATCGCTTTCAATGATAGTATCTATTAACCCGCATTCAAAGTCTTCATATAAAACATCATAGTTACTGTACGTTACAAGCTGGTACTTGTTTTTTTCTATACTGTTCCAATTTTTAAAAACATCTTCGTAAACAGAGTCTTCTAAAACTCCCACAGTTATTTTTCGCCGCTGCTCTTTAATTTCATTTACTACCGAATTGTTTTCATAGGCGTAGATATTATAAACTTCATATCCCATAGGAAGCTCTGGGAAAAGTATTTTTTCAGCCCTTTCGTTTGTGTATGATACTCCAGGCAGCAAATCGATTTCACCCTTTTCAAGCTTATCAAACAAGCAAGGCCAGTCACCGTATACATAGTCATACTGCAGGCCAAGATATGACGCCATTGTCTGCAGATACTCATAGGCATAACCATACTTTGTAACTTCGTCGCCCACACCTTCTAAAAATCGAGGACTTTTATAGTAGCCAACTTTTAAAGAGCTTGCTTCCTTTGCAAACAAAGACGATAAAGAAAAAGTAATAGTGAGAATAAGACAAGACTTATAAAAAATCTTTGATATGCAGCCATACATAAGTTTTAGTTTATCACAGTATTTTATTTTATTAGAAAATAATATGTTATCTTCGCTGTAAATAAACAGCTTCTTGTATAGTGTAATAATTTTATAATTATTCTATAATAGCTTTGAAATGTCATACACAATCAATGATCTGGCTAAAGAATGCAATGTTTCAACAGCCACAATTTCAAGAGTTATAAATAATAGTCCAAGAGTTAATCCTGATACAAAAGCTAAGATTTTAAAAGCAATGAAGGAACACAATTATTTTCCTAATGCCCTTGCCCGGGGAATGAAAAAAATGAATATGAATATCATTGGTGTTCTTATATCAGATATTGCAAATCCCTTTTTTACTGATATTGTAAAGTCTATTGAGCAGGTAGCACAAAACTACGATTACAAAATTATTCTCTGCTCGACTCAAAATGATATTGAAAAAGAGCGTAAGGAAATCGAGCTTTTAAAGCAAAAACAGGTAGACGGTTTTATTTTAGCAGGTAGCCGTCCTGTTGATGATAAAAATGAAGAATACTTAAAGGATATCAGTAAAAGTTTTCCGGTGATCCTTATCAATAGCTATATCGAAGGCGGCGACAAACTATACTCAATTATGGTTGATGAAGAAGAAGCCTCTTCACAAGCTTTGGATTTACTTATACAAAAGGGATACAAAAGCGTATACTTTTTTGGCGACCCAAATTGGAAAACTTCACAGGCAAAAATTAAGGGACTGAAAAAGATCTGTGAAAAATACAGTATTACTCTCACTGACTCAAACTTTATAAACTGTGAATACGGTTATGCCAGCGGTATTGAAGGTATAAACAGACTTGTACCCCTTAATCCTCAATACCCTTGTTTAATCTTTTGCGCTTCTGACCAGATTGCCATAGGTGCAAAAAAGGCTTTAACGGACAGGCACATCAATATCCCTGAACAGGTAAGCATATTAGGATTTAGTAACACGGCAATTTCATCCCTTGTTACTCCTGCCATCACCACTGTTGACCAGAAAATGTACTCCATGGGCGAGCAGGCGGCCTCACTGTTTATTAAATTATGCTCAGACAATGATTATAAAGATAAAGCCAAAAAAAAGACTCTCTCCGAATACAATCTTATCCAGAGAGAGTCAACCTTGTAGAGGAGGTCTAAATCTAAAAGGCTATGTTGAGTAACTGTTCACGACTAACTGGTTTACCGTTAACAGTTACTTGTCTTTTATCTGCATTTTGCAGATGTAAAGCTACTGTTTTGTATGGTAAGTCAAAATCTCCATCCTTAGAGATTTCAATATCAACAGTCTTATCGCTCCATCTCATTTTTACTGAGACGATAGCAAAATGATTGTTTTTATACTCATTTGTAATACCATCATCTTCAAAAAGCTCGTATGAGCTTTCACCTTCTCCCTTTAATGGTGGATAAAGCATAAAGCCGCGCTTATCATCGTCTTTAGTTGTAAAGTCAATAGCAGCATCGTTTACAGCAATAATAGCACCACCCTTTACAAGGAGAGGATTATACTGTAATGGAGCTGGTATTTTTACAGTCTGTCCACCGTCATACCAAAGACCTGTGTGAAAGTCAACCCAGCCATTCTGTTCACAAGGAAGGTATACTTCTCTTTCGTACTGACCTTTGTTTACAACTGAAGCAACTAATAAATCATCACCTACCATAAACTCATCGTTTTCAGCAAATGTGTTTTTGTCGTTTTCATAATTATAGAACACAGGTCTTACAAATGGTTCATATGATAAGTGAGCATAGTATAACAGGCTGTAGTAATGAGGAATAAGCTTACATCTTAAGAGCATTGTCTGCTTTACAAGATCAGTATATTCGCTGTACATCCATGGTACATTTACAGTTTTATCATCGTTCCATGAGTGAATTGTAAAACGAGGTGTAAAGGTTCCGTTTTGTACCCATCTGACAAAAAGTTCAGGCTCTGGAGCATCCCCTGCAAAACCGCCAATATCATGACCGATATTGTACATACCACTTAAACTTAAGCTTGCGCCCATTTTGTTATTGTAGCGAATAGTTTTCCAGTCTGTTCTGTTATCTCCTGACCATGTCTGAACATATCTTTGCATACCAGGACAACCTGATCTTGAAATGAGATATGGTCGTTTTTTAGTTTCATACTCAGTCTGAGCTTCAAAAGAAGCCTTCATCATAAGAAGAGTTAAAATAGGACGGATAAGACCTACATTTACACTCTTACCAAATCCTGCAGCCTTTGCGTTACCATCCCAGATTTCATATTCATTATTGTCGTTCCAGGTACTGTCAATGCCATACTCTAAAAGCTGCATTGTAACCTGCTTTTTCCACCAGTCAAAGGCCTGTGGATTTGTAAAGTCAATATATGAACCTAAGTCA
>JAZUGE010000018.1:0-9628 GCA_045641045.1 Treponema sp.
GTGTTGATTTTGGAATTACAACAACTCCCCGCTGAATGTTCCATTTAAGCACAACCTGAGCCACAGTTTTTTTGTGATTCGAAGCAATTTCCGACAGAACAGGATTTGTAAAAATGCCGGACTTTCCTTCTGCAAAAGGGCCCCACGCCATTGGTACAACTCCGTACTCTTTCATCACCTTAAGAGCTTCTTCCTGCTGAAAAAACGGATGAAGTTCAACCTGATTTACCATTGGCGCAATTCTTGAATGAAGGCACAAATCCACAAGCACATGAGGATAGAAATTGGAAACACCGATTGCCTTTAGTTTTCCTTCCTCGTAGGCTTCTTCAATTGCCCGCCACGCTCCGTAATAATCAGACATCGGCTGATGAACCAGATACAAATCAATGTAGTCAGTGCCAAGTTTTTTTAGGGAAGTTTCAATGGCTTTTTTTGCCCCTTCATAACCTGCATCCTGAACCCAAAGTTTTGTAGAAATAAAAATCTCATTTCGCTCAATTCCAGATTCCTTTATCGCCTGTCCAACATCAGCTTCATTCATATAAGCTGCCGCAGTATCAATCAGACGATAACCGCATTTCAACGCCTCAAGCACGCTGTCTTTGCATTCCGCCCCAGCCGTTACCTGAAAAACTCCAAAGCCAAGCATTGGCATTTTCAAACCATTTCGTAAAGTTGTGTATTCCATGAATATATTCTTGCATAATTCAGTATCAAAATAAAATATAACTTTTTTATAGCAGTATTAGTTTTATTTATGATAAAATAACTTCAATGAAAAAAGCTGCCTTTGTTTTGTTTTTATTTTTTACCATAACTTCACTACATGCCCTTGAAGAAAAAAATCAGAGCACATCGCTTTCTGAAAATTTGGAAAAATCATCATTTATTGAAAACAGCATTTTCTCTCTTGAAACTTCTTATACATTAAATGGCTTAAAAAACAATGGATGGGGACTTGGCATTTCTTACGAACATCTTTTAACCGATTTCTGGTCAATAAAAGGCGGTTTTTCCCATATGACAGTCTGGCCGCATGATTACGATGTAATCATTACTACTGTAGGTGTTGCATTAGACAGCTACCTGTATCCTTTCAACAAAAAATTAAACTGGCTATATCTTGGATTTGGAATTTCCACGGATTTTATGAATTATATAAGTTCAGCAGAAGAAAAAAGTGACGACACTATCATAAATATATTTCCACAAATTGGGTGGAAACAGAACATCAAAAATTATGTTTTACTGGATTTTTTCTATGGATACAAAATAAACATTTCCAATAATATTCTTCCTGAATATGCAAAAGATCTTACAAAGCAAAATCATGAATTCGGAATCAGTTTTAAATTAAACCTGAAAAAAATTTTCAACCACAAAAAAGAGTAATTCTATGTCACAATTTATTGAATCTTACATTTTGAATGCTTTTGTCTCTTTTGCAGAAAACAAGACGCTTACAAACACTGCGGAAAAACTCCACATAAGCCAGCCTTCTTTAAGTCTTGCCATGCAGAAGCTGGAAGAGCAGATAGGCGTAAAACTTTTTGACAGGAACAAAAACAAACTTTCCCTGAACGAAAACGGACTTTTCGCCCTTGAATACGCAAAAAAGATTATGGCACTTCAGGACGAGATGATTGAAAAAACGAGATTCTTTGATGAGAAAAACAAAAGTTTAAGATTCGGTTCAATCGCCTATGCTCCAGAAAAGGAACTTTTACCAAAACTGAACCAGTATTTTATGGGAACAAAAATCGTAAGCAGAATTTCAGATTCAGAACTTGAATTGCTTGAACAGCTTGAAGACGGCTCTTTTGATTTTGTAATTCTTCGGAACAAAAAAGACGAATATTTCTGCAGCGAACTTTTCACCGAACATCTTTACGCTTTCCTGCACAAAACACACAGATTTGCTGCAAAAAAAACCGTAACATTAAATGAACTTTCAGGCGAAAAGTTTTTGATAATGAAAAACATCGGATTCTGGGAAGAAATCGTAAAATCAAAAATTTCCGACGCAGACTTTTTCTGGCAGGAAAATTTTGATCACCTTCAGGATTTGATAAATTTTTCCACGATTCCTTCTTTCATTACAAACATCACGCGGGATTCAAAAAATTTCAACACGGTAGAAACAAAAGAAAGAATCGCAGTTCCAATTTCAGACAAAGAAGTGAATGTTACTTTCTATTTTGTGTGCAAAAAAGAAAATGCAAAAAGGTTTGAAGGAATTATTACGGTTTGAATTGCATCAGTTTCCTATTTTCAAATGTTTTTACCAATTCTCATATCTGCGTTTTTTATCCAACGCTTTAATTTCTTTCATTTCGTCATCACTCAATTCAAAATCCCACACAGAAAAATTTTCCAGAATATGAGCTGGATTTGAAGAACCTGGAATAGCAATAAATCCCGCCTGTAAATGCCACCGAACAAGGATTTGTGCAGAACTCTTTCCGTGAGTTTTTGCAATTTTTTGAATTACAGGATTTTCCCTTGTTTTTGAGCGTCAATCATTGCTCTGTAAACTCTGTCATCGCTGGCACTTCCGCCTTCTAAAATTAATAACCGTATATCTCAAGAGTTTTATCGATAACAAAGTTTTCTATAGCTTTCTCAAATTGATTTAATTTATTTCCAGCAGTTTGTATAACTTCATTCAAGGAAATTGCTTTCGTCTGTGTTGAATTATATCTAATATGAACTTCGCCTGCTGTTGCTGATGCACCTATTCCAAATTTAACCCCAGTACCAGTATTTCCTCCAGTTCCAGATGATTTTGAAAGTCCAACAGAAGAATCTACACTAAATTCAGCACCTATACTTTCTGAGGTATAAATACCAAACGTGACACCTTTTTCTTTAGAATATCCAATGGAAAAACCTTCAGCTAAAGATCCACCAACTCCAGCACATGCAGAACAAAATAAACCGATGTTAAGAACCCATTCGCCCGTCGGATCTGTATACCTAACCGGATTATTCCCTGCTTAGTGGTACAAATTACCATTGATGTGATTAAATACACCTCCCATGCCAGGTAATTTTCCAAATTCTTCTGCGGTTCCATTGCCTGCTCCTGGTATATAGTCCCCTATTGCAGGATCTGTACTAAGCCAGCGGCTGTAAAATGGTGTGTACTCTATACGCTGATATACATCTCCATTGCTGTCAGTACTGTTGCACTTCCCAGATGGTCACTGTGATAATAATACATTCCGCTTTGTAAACTGTTTAACTTTGTCACTATACGCGTCTCTTCACACTATATTATAATACAAAAATCCTCTTTTTTCCTTTTACAACTATAGTCATACAAACGTATACCTATAATTACAGTTCATGTACTCACTACATTTAAAAGAAAAAACTGGACACAACCAGTTTTTTACTAGTCGGTCCAGTTTTCCTTTTAATCATAGACTTCACTTCGGTGTCCTATACGCAGAACATATATAATTAATCTATCATCTTTAATTTCACATATCATGCGACAATCGACAACTCGATATCTCAACAATCCGGCAAGATTGCTCGTTAGGCCTTTACCTTGCATTCTCGGATTTTCCAAGCATTCAAGCTCATGAGCATATTTTAGAATCTGCTTTTGTACGCTGCCATCAAGTTTTTTAAGAGTTTTAAAAGCCGTTTCCGTAAATTCTACTCTCATGAATCAAGCTCGCTTTCAACATCAGCAAGAAAAATATCCTCTAGGTCATCACGATATTCAGTCAATAGATAGTTATAGTAAAAAGATGCAGGACGTTTTGTTAATTTTGCAAGACGCTCAACCCTGACTTTACTCTGTGGATCCGCCCTGAAATTGATTACTGCAGTATTAATCATACACGACTCAACTTTTTCTACCAAACGCGATACATTGTCATTGTCGAATAAGTTTAGCTGGTAATTTTAGCCAATGTTATTGTATATGTTAAGTTAGAAAAAAAAGTGTCAGAACTCGCAAAAGCCTTTGAGGTATTAGGATATATCTTAAAATAAAAGTTCCTTTTTTCTGTAGAAGTATTAACAATAGTTAATACCGGACTTATATTTGACACTGAAACATCCATATTCGATGATAAAATTAGAGCATTAAAATAAGTTGCTTCTTCCTCACTTATCGAAATACCTGTTTGTTCTACACTTATATTTGCAGTTTTACGCGCTGGAATTGTTACATAGAACCAATCATCATCAAGTATCGTCTTACCATCATAAAAACGTATGCAAGGCATATTACACTGACACTGATACTCTAATTCAGTCGCATATGACTGAATATCATTAGGCTCAAACTCATCACATCTAACAGAAGAACTTACACCATAACCATATGTTGAACCTTCAAAGTATGCCTCCCCGCGAGTCTTGTCTAAGCGATATATATATCTATAATTATCTTCAAGATCTGTATCAGTATAAGTTGTCGAGTTTCCTCTATATATTTCGTAAAATACAGGTGTTTGACTGTCAACAGCTCTATTTAAAACGAATAAATCTGCACCTTCATCATTATTCCAAGATAAATAAATTGTGTGTTCAGTCGAAAATGAATCAACAACAGGAGCATCATCAAATGGATCTGCAGAAGTCCTCATAAGTACATCAGAGAATTCATTTTCACAGGACATAAAACAAAAAAAAGACATTATAAAAGCAAATAAGCGCACAATATTTTTCATACTAACCCATCCTTTTATTTATAAAATCGATATACAAAGCCTAAGCCTGATTTTAGAACAAATGTTGAATCTGAAGTCACATAAAAGTCACCTTCCGTTTCAAATTTCAACTTAAACTTTTTTCCGATAAAGTATTCATAACCAAGTATATTTTCAAATCCAAACTGATTTTGATGAAGAGTTTCAGCCTTTTTATATTTTTGTTCCACCTGCATAATATCAAATTCATAAAGAGGACCAAAACCTATGTAGATACCATTTTTTTTATTTATATAATAGTGACATAAGATTGGTAAGCCTGCAGACACAACATTATAATTGATTGGATAAGAATTATTTTTATTTGTACCATACCCATAGCCTAAATCACATCTAATTGATAAATCAAACTTCATTATTCCTGACTGAGGTAGTTTCAGTTTAGGAAAAAGCTCAACGCCAGACTTTACATAGCAAATTCCCATCAAAACATCCATCCAATCTTTATCAAGTGGAGTCCAAAAACCTACACCAAAAGGTAAATCAAATTCAACGTTACGGTATTTTGTATAAATTGATTTATTTGAATCCAGTCCCAGCAAATCAGTGTAATAATCACGAATATGCTCAGATATGACACTGAGCATGCGTTCATAATTATCAATATCATCCGAGGCAAAAAAGTCCTTCTCAATTTTTTTTGTCATATGATTATACATTTTTAATTCCATAAACCAGGATTTATCATTTTGTTTTATATAACCGTAAATCAAATAACCATAATCATAGGCAGCACAGATTTTTTCAGCATCCATTATTGAGTTTACAATACCATGTTTAGATTCAGAAAGAGACTCAAATTTGATAAGGTTATCAAATGAATAATGCGATAAGTCATCCCTAATTAATATATTTGCATTTTTTTCTTTTATAACTTTTTCGCCATTATTATCATAGCTTACTACGGGTGCTATAACTATTGCCTCATTACTAAAACAATAATAAAAACAGCAGGTAAATAATACTGCTGATAAAACGAAAACTTTTTTACTCATACTGAATACCTCTGATCTCTGTATTTATAAATTTTTGTATATCCTCTATCTTTTTGCTTTTATATCCGTTCAAAGCAAGCGTTTCGCATTCTTTCAATATTTCGCTATACTTTGAACTGTCCATACGATTTATATTAAACAAACAGTCAATTCTGTTTGCTCTTGATGAGTAATCTTCAGTTATATAAGGTGCAATTTCAGAATATATTTCAAAGGCTTTTCGATAATCCTTTAAACTGTACAAGTGCTCGGCTGTATTTTTCTTATTATTAACAGTTGCATCAAACCCAGCCGTATCAACATGCTTTTTCTTTTGTTCATCCAGCAACTTTGAATATGTAGCATTTAATACCTTAGACTGTTTATACTGGCTGTTTGCTGCGTTCTGCAATTCAGAAACATTAGAGTCAGATAACTTAAGATGATCTTCAAGATCCATAAACTTTTCTTGAGTCAAAAGATTTAATTCATCAACCTGTTTTTGCATAACTTCGGATACAGTATTCAAGTCACTAGAAATAGCCATATTACCTTTTCGCAAAGAAACTAACATATAGTCGATAAATATAAATTGCAAGACAATACAAACTACAAAAATAGCTTTTACTATCTTAATAAACATTTTACTCACCTCCCTTCTTATTTTTTATTTGTAATTGTTTTATATACTCAGTATTTTCTTCAGACTGTTTTATTAATGATAAAATCTTATTGGACTGCTCGAAATCTGATAACCTGTTGTAGATAATTGCTTTAAGATATAATGCATCTATACGACCAGAATTAAGCTCAAGCGACTTATCAGCAAAATAAAGAGCATCATCATATTTTTCATTATCAAGACTGTCCTCTGACAATTTCAAAAATTGATTTGAGTTTCCCATCTTAAAATAAAGAGCTTCAGACGGCTTAAAACTAAATTTTGTTTCGATTACTTCATAGCCATCTTTTTTTAATGTCATTTTATATACCCTAGACGATGGTAGTGTAATCATAAACCTACCATGAATATCACTGTTACCTATAAACTTATCATCAACATAAACAGCTGCATCTTGAACACAATTATTATCATAGTCATATATAAGCATATACATAGACAGATTTGATGAGTTCAAGTTTTTTGTAGATGAACATCCGTAAAATAGGAATAGAACTCCCAGCAAGCAAAATAATTTTTCCAATTTCACTTTCTTACCTCATGTATTTCATTTTTTATAAACACCTCATATAAACCAGGGCTTTTTTCATTACAATGGTCGCCTGTAACATCGTCTTTTAATGGCACTTTATAGAGCAAATCAGTTTTTGTATCTTTGAAAAAAACTATAACTGTATTATGTTTATCCGTTGCAGACCCTACATAAATCAATTGATTTTTTATAATCTTGCGTTCATTAGATATTTGTAAAGCAGGTTGCTTATTTTTGACAGTCACATTTGTTTTTACAGGTGAACTATAAAATGCGTTACTCATAGTCTGAGCAGATATATTTTTTACTTCAAAATTATCAGTATAAGCACTTTTATCAACACTCTCAGCCTTTATACCTGTATTGACCTTTAATATAGCTGCAATAATACCATTTGAAGCTACATTATGTATCTGTATTGAGTACAAGTCTGAAGAAATCGACGACTCTGATATTAATTTAACCAAATCAAATATATGACTTCCATTTGCATGTAAACAAATTTCCATATTAATTTTGCTGTCATTATTTTTCAAAAGCATATATTGTTCAGTACAATTAGTTTTATAAAATAGCTTTCGTAGCTCTCCTGCATATACACTGACTGTAAGTTGTTCCTTTTTTTTCGTATCAGCATCTACAAAAGCAATATAGTCCTGATAAAACTTAATTTTGTCTGGTAGTGATAAAGAGTCATCGGCATAAATAATTTTTTTTGCTATTACTCCACTATAATTCACATACTCCGAATTCTGTTCTTTCGCAGATCTGCTTAATTTAATCTCTTTTATCCACAAATTAGATTCAAATCTCTGTAATACAGCTAGACTATTAGATGCATGAACTGTCAGTTCAAACGAGTTTTTTGTTATCGACAGATTTTCAACTTTTGTTCCGTTTCCGAGACAGTCAAAAATTATATTCAAACATTTGTACATGTTATCATCTGGATAAATACTCTCATATTTATTTATAAGCTGTGATAATTGCAATTGAAGTTTCTTTTCTCTTTTTATATTTTCTTCGGCAATGAGATTTTGCTGATTAATTAACTCAGTTTGCCTATTTAAATGATTAAAATATCTGCTTAAACATAAGATACATATAAGCAAAAAAGGAATAACACATAAGACTGTACGTATGGCAAACTTTATTAAGTACTTTTTACTCAAAGGTTTTAAGATACCTTTATTTGTTGCTTTTCGACTATATTTTGTATCAACAAAATGTAAAGACGATAACTCCTCAGCTTTTGGAGTATATATAGCCGATTTTACCAATGCACCATTGCATAACTCAATTTTTTCAATGTAGCTGCCATTATTATAGTATAAGTCACCTGTAAATTTAGAGTATTCATATACAATAGCCAAAGTATCTGAAAAAACAAACAAATCATCCAATTTTTTTGAGATAACGATACATATCCAACTATTTTTTTTGTTGTTATTACTCCTAATACGTATTGAATATTCATTTAAATCATACGGAAATACATTTTTCAGTTTTATCTTTATTGCATCCAGACACTTAGCCTTTGACAATTTTGGTAAATCAAAAACAAATACAGATATATTTCTGCGATCAAGCTTTGTAAAAGTTCTACTCATATAGACTCCAATATGCTTGTACAGCGTTCAACTAATACATATCTGTCAATTTTGCCAGTATCTATTATCTCTTTTGGCACAGCACCATACACTAAAGATACATGCCTGTTTTTGTAATCAAGTTCAACTCTCCAAAAAGATGTTTTTACTCCTATCAAAGCTGATAAAGTAGTCTTTTTGGGAGTATTAATAATTTTATTTAAGCTTTCTTCACAAGCTTCACCACAGTCTACGAGATTTAACAGTTGCTTTGTTTTTTCTGGATATTCTTTCAAAAACATTTTTAAGTAAACACTTAACAAACTTTCAGTCATATAGTAAACATTATTTACAGGCATGTTATTAACTAAAGGAAAAACTTCAGCTATATCTTTTTTTTCATACGACAACAATACCTGACTAATTAAATCATTATCTGCTGTAAGAGGGTTTATCCATCCGTAATTTGTGATAACACTGCCAGCTTCATTCTGCAGTAAATACTGTACATCAGAGTTTGATTTTATTTTTTCAGCCATAAAAACAGGATTTATACCTGTCGAGCAGTCATTTATTTTTATATTATACTTTTTATACTCATCAATAAGATTAAGTCTGTTTTGTGAGTAATCCCAGTCAAAATCATCCTCTTTAAGTTTCTGAACTGACTGTGTAAAATCTTGTATTAATAGTTCTACTTCAGAGTCTATAATAAGTTGATTTTTATGAGACTCAATCTTTTTTAAATACGAATACTCAAGTAAGATTAACGAACTTACAGATAAAGAGAGAATAAATACAATAATAATTGATGATGAAGCTATAAATCCTTCTTCATTTTTAAGTATCTTTATAATTTTATACATTTTGTATCAAATTTTTCTTCAGTAGTAATATCATATCCGTTTATATGCCATTTAACTTTCAGTCCTACTACATATTTGTTAGCATCATAAATATTTTCAACCTTATCAATTACAGCTTCATCACATTGTAAACTAACCTTTTTTAAGAGACTTTCACTCTCATTTTCAGATTTCAACCAATAAAAGTGCTTACTAGTTCTTATCAGTTCACGTATTGTCGTATCTATGCTTAGTATTGTTTCATTAGTATCA
>JAZUGE010000019.1:0-58035 GCA_045641045.1 Treponema sp.
TTTGGTAAGCGAATAAAATATTCTTGGTAAGACAACATGATTTTTTTGGTAAGACAATAAGATGTTCTTGGTAAGAAAACAAGATGTTTTTCGCAAGAAAAATTGATAATTTTGGTAAGACAATTTTCTGTGCACAGTAACTTAAGTTTCACCCATGCAAAATAATGACTTTCACACTCATAAAACAACAGATATCTCTATTACAAAATAACGGCTTTCTTGATCATATAATTACTGCTTTCACAGACCATAAAGCTCAAATATCACACTCTGTATATCTTATTATTCACTGCCCCTGTATAAGCTTTTTTCATAGTCCCACGGACCACACTTTATAATCAGTGGAGCTACAAAATACAAACAAATTTTATTTTGATGCTAAATAGGACACTGCACTTAAAGAAGCGACATTGCCTTCGCCGCAGGCTTTTACATACTGATATGGAGTTCCTGCAATATCACCACAGGCAAATATACCGTTTATACTTGTTGCCATACTGCTGTCTACCTTTATGTGATTACCTCTCATCTCAATACCTGCAATAAGCTGAGCTGGAGGAATGTTCCGCCTCAATACAAAGACAGCATCTACATCTTTCATGTATTTTCCGCATTCACTACGCACGATTAAGGCACTTACTTTTTTATCCCCTAGTATGTCAAAGTCAGCCCCATCTAAAATTTCACAGCGATTATCAATCGCTTTTTCTTCTTTATATAAGGGATAAAAATATACTTTATTGCAGACTTCAGCTAAAAATGCTGCTTCTTTTTCTTCATTTTTATCATAGCAGAGAACCGCTACATCTTTACCTTTGTACAACATGCCATCACAAGTAGCACAGTAGCTTACACCGCGTCCTAAAAACTCAAGTTCACCCTTTAATGGCTTTCCAAAACTTACACCGCTGGCAATTATTACACTTTTTGCTTCGTAAAAGTCTTGTCCACTTACAAGGCTAAAATGTTTACCCATATTATATATACCGGTAATCTTTTTCGCAGTCACACTTATATCCATTGATTTAAGATGGTCACTAAAGGCTTTTTGTATTTCATTACCAGTTTTACCGTAAAAACCAGGAAAATTGTTAATTACATGCTCTCCGTTAAGCTTTCCGCCTATAGTTTCTTCACCAAAAAGTAAAACACTTTTATTACGTGCTTTTGCTGTAATTGCTGCACTTATACCAGCGCAGCCACTTCCAATAATTGCTATATCAGTCATTATACTCATCAACCTTTACACGATTAAACTCAAAAAACTCCTCGTTTGTGTTACTTCCAAAGGCATAAACACCTAATCTTCCGCCAACCCAATGGGCATTACGAGTTTTAAATCTCAAACCTTCATCAGGCTTACTCTCTGTAATCTCTGCGAGGTCATTATAAAGATCATAGCAAAAATCTACTCGAGAACCCTTTTTATCACTTGTAAAAATTGCATGAAGGCTTACTAAAGTGTAATCGTCAATGTTTTTTATTTCAAAGGCAGTCTTTATTTTTTCGCTGCGCACATCGTCCCCTCTTTCGCTACCATAAGACTCTAAGTACACAATACGGAACACTCCGTTTACACGTTCTGCAGCAATACTTGCATACTCATCCCCTAAAAATACAACACCAGCTCTTACGCCTTCTTTTACCCTTTGAGGCTCAATAATTACATCAATATACTCATTGTAATACTTAAGTTTTTGACTTAATACATGAGGACTTTTCCATATTACAGGGAAACCTGCTTTACCGTTTGTCTTATTATGTACAGCAATTTTAAGAATAGAGCCTTCGTCTGGCATAGGTTTAATATCTTCAGATTTTTCGCCTTCTGATATCAGATAGCTTTTGGCATACTCTTTAAAGTTTGTCATACAGGCAAAGCTGTCTTTATGATTTGCAGGCCACTGCCAGTCCATTTCACAGCCCTTGCATGCCCTCACGCTGTCAGGACCAGCTTCTTTTATAACAGCACCTGTATCTAAAGGCTTTTCGTACTCAGTAACAGGCTCACCTTTATGACCTATAACAGGCCAGTCATCTTTAAAATATGCAGGCTGTAAATGAGTTACACGTCCAAAAATTCCTTTATCCTGAAAATGAATAAACCACCATTTTCCCTGTGGACTTTGCACAAGACCACCCTGATGAGGACCGTTAACCTTTGTACCGCCCTGTGACAGCACAATCTTTTCTTCATAAGGGCCTTCAATTGATTTTGAACGCAGGCAGGTTTGCCACCCTTCACTTACACCACCGGCAGGAGCCATAATGTAATACCAGCCATCCTTTTTGTAAAACTTAGGGCCTTCGATAGTTGGCTGAGTCTGTGTACCATCAAAAATAAACTTATCTTCGCTGCAGGCATTGAGAGTTACAGGATCAAGCTCTAATAAACCAAGTTTTGAGTTAAAGCCTATGCGGCTTTTTACATAACCGTGTACAAGGTACACCTTGCCGTCATCATCCCATAAAGGACAAGGATCTTCAAAACCTTTGCCTGTCCATATTAACCGAAGCTCACTCCATGCCCCGTATGGATCTGCAGCTTCGGTAACAAAAATACCATCATCAGGACTTGCAACAAAAATATAATATTTTCCGTCATGATAGCGTATGCTTGGCGCCCAAAGGCCTTTCGCATTTTGTGGTATATCATACTGCGGTAAAGGAATGTTTTTACAAGCATAATTAATAAGATGCCAGTCAACAAGGTTACTTGATGCTAAAACCGGAAGCCCTGGAGTAAAATTAAAGCTTGAAGCAGTCATGTAGTATGTATCATTAACTCTGATAACATCTGGATCAGAATAATCACAAAGAATTATAGGATTTTTATAGGTATCTTTGGTATTTACTTTCATATGGGCTCAATTATACCCTATTACTACTAATAAAAGAATATATTGCAAACTATTCTTATCGGGTACACAATGATTTTATGAAAAAGTTTGTTGTATTATCAGTTTCTATTTTTATAACAGCAGTCTGTTCTTCTGTAGTTTTATCTTACGGGTTTACTAAAATTCTTCACTCAGACCGCACAGTAACTGTTCGTGGCTTATACGAGCAGGAAGTCAATGCCGATACTGCGACCTGGAAGCTTACCTTTACTTTAGGGGCTGACTCACTAAAAGAGTTATCATCAAAAATTGAGTCCGACACCGGCATTGCCAAAAGTTTTTTGATGGATAATGGACTAACCCCTGACGACTTTACTGTTTTAGCTCCTGAAATTACAGATACAACTGTCAATGTTTACATGGATCAGAATAAAGCTCACTACTCATACATTGCAAAGCAGTCCCTTTTAGTAAGGTCTGATAAAGTTTCAAATGTAAAAAAATGTTCTATTAATACACTGTCACTTCTTAATAAAGGGGTATCTGTTTACAGCGACTATGGCAGCAATGTAGATTATCAGTTTACAAAGCTCAACGACATAAAGCCCCAGATGATTAAATATGCAACTCAAAATGCCCATAAAGCTGCAGAACAGTTTGCAAATGACACAGGATGTAAGGTTGGTAAGATCAAAAATGCAACACAAGGTTTGTTTACAATTGAAGATGCTGCAGTGGGACTTGAAGATATAAAAAAGGTGAGAGTCGTAACTACTGTAGTATATACGATTACAGACTAAATTTATGAAACCGGTTCACTCTGACAGATATCTTAAACACTAGAATAAAAGCTTACATTTTTATAAACAATTTGTTTTATACATCATCATAACAGAATGTTATGATAAATAACTTTTTGTAAATCGCTAGAATATGCCTCGATGTTTTGCATGGAGGTAATATGCTTAAAAAAGCACCAGGGATTATACTTTTAATCTCTTTACTTTTAACTGCAGTACAATTTACAGGCTGCAGCATTTTCGACACAACTATCTCAGAAAGCGATAGTGTTTACTCATGGACATTGGGTTCAGATAACGCAACTTTTACAATCACTGACGTTACAGTTAACGGAGAAAGCAGGCTTAGCACACCTTTTACACAGGCCAGACTTGCATACAATACAAATCTTGACGGATATTTAACTTACTCCTTTCACAAAGACAAAGACACAACAGTAATATACACAGTTACAGACTATACTGGCGGTAACACAGCTTATAACCAGTGGGCTGCTTTTTTTACAACACCTGAAGGCCAGTGGGCTTTAAGACCTGATAAGGCATCTAACTCAACAGTTCCTTTTTTATCATATGTTTCATATAGCTGCCCTTCAACTTATGAATACGGAACTTATACAGACCATGGAATGTGGAATGGCGAAACTTTTACAGTCTGCATGACATGGGATGCAGCAAACCAGATTGCATCTGTTTCAGCTCAAAACTCAGACAACTCAAAATGGTATAAGGCTGAGTCTGTAAATCCTGCAAATATGCCTAAAGTATACAGCTATTTTGGACTTTCTGGCGAAAACTGTTCATATAAAGTATCAAGCATAACTGTAAACGGTGTTGAAAAATTATCAACAGACCAGACATTATCTTTCGCTGCATATTCAGCAGATCCTGCTCCAGCTACAAAGATTACTTTTGTGTCAGATACAGATACTACAGTTAAATACACTGTTACAAGTTATACACCAGGTGCAGCAGAATACGAACAGTGGCTCGCTGTATCTTCATTTGATAACGATGGTATATGGGTATTACGTCCTGACCATTACAGCAATGCTACAATCAGTACATTTACAGCTCCTGCATATACAGGCCCAACCACATATCAAAATGCGTCTTTATGGGCTGGTAATACACCATTTACTATTACCATGAGCTGGACAGCATCATCAAAAACACTTGCAGTACATGTACAAGATACAGCAGGCACTGTTATTTACGATAGCTCTTGTACACATAACTAAGGAGAAGCGGATAAATGAAATTAATCAAACAAATAGCAACATCATTTTTAGCTGCTTCATTTGTAACTACTGCAACAGCACAGGTTGTAACACTTCACGGTTATTTAGATTATACAAACATGCTTTTAGGACAGACTTTCAGCAAAACTGAAGGTGCTAAAATGGAACATACAGATCCTGCTGCAGAGTTTGGGTCATTTTACAATGGACGCACTGAGCTTAACTGTAACGTTGATGCATCAAATTTTCATTTTGTATTGGGGGTACGCCTTGATGCTTCGTTAGGCCAGTGGTATGAAAACTACACAGATGTTGATGATTCAAATGGTAAGGATGGAGTAGCAACATACTTTCATCAGGGCAATATGAGGGTAGATCTTCTTAAACAGCAGCTGCACATTTATACAGGTAAATTTGAAGACTGGAACTGCGGTTATGTTGTTGACGGCTACGTTATGGAAGAACAAAACATTAGTAATATTGCCGATAAGGATGTAGGCCAGCATTTTTCAGGACTTGAATATGCTCCATATGCTGTTCCTGGATTAAAAGTTTTAGCAGGGTTCCCTATTTTACCTGTAAGTGGTAATGGAGTTGATGCAGCAGAATACAACAAATGGGAAAACCTTTATAAAAAGATAAAGATTGCAGCAAGTTATCATATTCCTCATGGCGAAATCATTAATATTGGTTTTAGACCAGAAACTCACTACGAGGGTACTTCAAAATATAATGTTGATTCGTACTTTGGCGAGTCATTTATTCAGGTTAATAACCCAAAGCTTTTTCACAACTTTGGCTACAACGCAAGCTATGATGTTCGCTACAGAGATTATAAAGCATTAGATAAAACTGTATTTATGCATTACCTTGGCGCATCTGCCCAATTAAAGCTTACAGACCAGCTGACAGTATCTGCAGAAAACCGTAGTGCCTATGCACAACCTCATTATATAAAAGATAATGAAGCTCTTTTTTATAATACAACAGGTCTTTTATGTACCTATGACATACCTTATACATTGTTTACTGCAGGTTTAAAGCTTGTAGGAACAGCAGCAAAAGACTCAAACGGTACACTTTTCAATAAAGAAGCCCGTATTCAAGGTCGATACAGTTCAGACTTTGCGATGACAACAGACTGGATGCCTTATGCAGCAAACATAACAACAGGCTCTGAAGGTACATATTATAGTTTTTACCTTTATCCATATCTTCGCAGAACCTTTGCAAATGGATATGTTCAGACTGGTATCGAAACTCAGTTTACATACTTTAAATCAACAGACTACACAATGGCCATTGGCTATCGCCTCCCTGTAGCATTAAAATTCTGGTTCTAATCTGGAGAGACTATGAAGAGATTTAACTTAAAAGCTTTATTAGCATGTGCTGTGACTTTTGTTTGTGGATGTGCAACCTATACACCATATACAAAATATACAGCAGATGTTGCCGATGCAGTAGATCAGCCTCAGTACACCTGGGGCGCTCTTAACTGTCATGATCCTAAACTTTTTCAGGATGATGATGGAACATATTATGTATATTCTACCGATGCAAGTATTGGTAATGCACATAAAAACGGCTTACAGGTGCGTGTATCAAAAGATTTAGTTACATGGGATACTGTTGACCGTCCTGTTATCGTCAACTGGGATCCAGACTTTATGGCATGGATGAACACTACTCCAAAAACAGCCACTACATGGGCGCCTACAGTCATAAAGCAGGACGGCAAATACTACATGTTTCACGGTATCATTGCAGATGGAGCTTTAAGTACAGGTCCTACAGCATGGATTGGTATGGCTATTGCAGACAGTCCTTTAGGTCCTTTTGAACCTGCTCAGGTATATGACCCACAGACTTATAAGCAGTCTGCTCTTGTCAGATATGCATGGGACCGTCATACAGAACCTGTTGTGTATAAGCCAACTGATTCTACATTTACTGCATATATCGGCGGCGAAATGAACGCTATGACTGTAAGTTCAATCTCTGTAAACGGTGGAGCAAATGTTCTTAGCGAACCTGTAAAGCTTGTAAAAGGTAACTGGACCGACTTAAACGGACCTTCCTATGCAAGTGTTGGTAATTTAACAGGTTCATTTACAGTGACATATCGGGTTATTCTTAATGATACAGGTGATAATTCATGGGAAAAATGGTCATTTGTACTATATGACCAGACTACAAGAGGCGGCTGGTATTTAAGAGCCGACTCTTACTCAAACAATGCAACAGCTATTGGTGCTGTAACTAACCTGTACGGCTCTGATATGGGTGCAAGCGTAAAATATGAGCCTAGCGACGGATTATTTGCAGCCTCTCAATACAGACAGGGCATGGCTTTAACAATTACTGCCAGATATAACTATGACGATGGTTCATGTCTTGTCATTGCCGAAGGTGACGATAAAGTTTTATACAAGGCAAAGGGTACACGATTTACATCTGATACTATTTTTGACACATACAATACTTCTGTTTTTGATACAAAGTTTACAGAAGGTGGCACTCAGTCATCTGATAAATGGGCCTTTGGCTTTGGTTGTATCGATCCAGAGTTTGTAATTGATATGGCCACAAATAAAATCATGACAAACAAGTTTGGTGACTACTACATGATCTACGGTTCATGGAAAGGTGGGCTTGCCCTTATAACTGTTGACTCAAAAACATTTAAACCTACATATGTTGACTCAGACGGGAAGCATCATGTTTTAGACCAGGCTCTTGATACGATACCTGGAGCATACGGTATACGTATTGCAGGTGGTGAAGGAGCAGCGTATGAAGGTGCTCAGCTCATCTACAATAGTGATACAGGCTATTATTACCTTTTTGTTTCAATGGGAGACTTAACATTTGAGTATAGAGTTGGTATGGGACGCTCAAAAAATATTGAAGGTCCTTACATTGATGCATCAGGCCGTAATATGTCTGACGTAAACTTTATTGCAGGAGATCCAAACTATTACCACAATGTCGGAAGCAAGTTCCTTGGTGCTTATCAGTTTGATGATCAGAAAGGTTTTCGCAGTCAGGGCGGACACTCACTTTTGTTAAACAATGAAGGCAAGGTTCTTTTTGCAAACCATGCCCGTACACAGTTTTACCCTAGTTACTTTTTCTTTTTACAAATACACGAAGTATTATTTAACGACCAGGGATGGCCTGTTATAAATGTTAATGAGTATGATCCAGCTGCTGCTCAAAAAAACGCACCTGTAACAAAGGACTCTATAGCCGGCGAGTATGATGCAATTATCACATTCCGTAGTCCTAACGTTAAAGCTGGTTCAAATTTTCCTGATGTAACAACAGGTGTCCAGTTTAGCGAAAGCGACGGCTTTGTTACACCTAGCCAAAAGATTTATCTAAATAAGGACAACACTGTATCTGGAGCTTACACTGGTAAATGGAGTATACAGAGCTCTGATAAATATAAGGATGCTGTAAAAATTTCATTTGACCTTGATAATATTGGTAAGTTTGATGGATTTGCCCTATGGACTACTGATTTTTCACGATTAGATCAGACACCTCGTATGACTATTACTTTTAATACAATCTGTGAACAGGCAGATGCGCCAAAAGCTGGTGAATACTTTTTTGGTAATTTACGTAACTACAAATAATGGAGTGTGGTGATAAAATGAAAAGGCTGATATACCTTGTTTTAGCATTATTGGTTTTATCTCAAGCAGTGTACGGACAGGAACTTGTATGGATGAACTATGCAAATCCGCAGGAACGTGAAGTTTTTGAACAACTGATTGAAGATTTTGAGTCCTCACACCCTGGTGTAACAATAAAGTTTTTATCCGTGGAACAGAACCAGTATGATGCAAAAATCAATGCAGCATTCAGTTCAAATAATGCTCCTGACGTATTTTATGTTGGACCTGAAGACGTAAGCTTTTATGTTGATAAACATCGCCTTTTAAACTTATCAGGATATGTTCGCAATGTGAAGAATGTAGACTTTAATGACTTGTATCCTAATGCTGTAAATAAATATCGGTACGATGGTATTGCATTAGGTACTGGTGATATATGGGCTTTACCAAAAGATTTGGGACCTTTTGCACTGGCATACAACAAAGATATGTTCAAAAAATATGGTATTCCCATTCCATCTAAATCAAGGCCTTTGACATTTGAGCAGTTTTTAGAAGCCTGCAAAATGTGCACCAAAGATTTAAACGGAGACGGACAGGCTGATACATATGGAACAGCCCTTGACCGTATGTTTTCGTTTATTCAGTTTATCTGGGGTAGCGGAGCTGACTTTTTAGATGAGTCTAAAACTAAAGTTACTGTAACAGATCCTGCGTTTATTAAAGCAACTCAGTACTGGTGCGATTTAATAAGCAAAAACAAGGTTTCACCTAGCATACAGGAGCAAAACAAAAAGGCTCCATATTTTAGATGGATTGATGGCGAACTGGGATTTTTTCCTGCTGCACCATGGGATTTAATTGCATTTTCAAGCCTTAAGTTTGATTATGATTTAATTCCTTGGCCTGTTGCAGATGAAACATGTTCAACAGCTACATGGCTAGGGTCAATTGGATATGGTGTATCTTCACGTACTAAGCATCCAGAACTTGCAGCTGAGTTTGCACTATATTTGTCAGCTTATAAATCAACAATGAAAAAGATGTGTGACCTTGATATGCAGGTTCCTACATTGATGTCATTGTCAAATGACTATACACGCAAAACTGGCAAACCAGATAACCGCGAAGAATACATTAACATCATAAGTACAACAGGTCGCTCATGGCCTGAACAGTACACATACAACAATGCTTGGTACTTAAAGTTTTTTAGTGAGTTTCAGCTTGTTGTAGACGGAAAAGAAACTGCAGAAAGCTACTGCTACCGCATTGAGCCAAAAATGCAGCGATTATTAGACAGAGCATCAAAAAAACAAAAAGCATAGATTTAAAAATAAAGAGACCGGTTTTATAATGAAGTACACTTCAGCTTCAAAATCTCCTAAGACCGGTCTTTTTTTGTTTACAATAATTACTACTTAAGCTTACACCTTAAATAAATCAATTTCACCGCCAATATCATCAACGGCATTACTTACTTCACGTGACAACTGTGACAAAGTTGCACTTGTTTTGTTAATATCTTCAGCACCAATAGACATTTGTTTCATACTCTCGCTAATCATGTCTGTTGCCTGCTGCAGTTGATTAATCTCATCTAAGATTGCTTTATTACCAGCTGACATTTCTTCAGATGCGATGCGAACTTCTGTGGTACTGTTGTTCATTTCCTTCAACGCATCAAAAATCTGTTTCGAACCTTCAAGCTGTTCTTCCATTGCAGATTTTATCTGCTGCACTAAAGCATTTGTACCATCGATTTTGTCCGAAACTGCATTAAACGAAGTTTGAGAGTCAACACTTGCTGAAGCTACCTTATTAATGGAGCTTGTTATTTCTTTAATCTGGGCATTAATCTTTTTAGACTGTGCAGTTGATGTTTCTGACAATTTTCGTATTTCATCAGCAACAACAGCAAAGCCTTTGCCAGCCTCTCCTGCATGGGCAGCTTCAATTGCAGCATTCATTGCCAGCAAGTTTGTCTGACTAGCAATACTTGCAATTACTTTGTTTGCTTCCCCAAGGGTTGCAGACTGTTCTTCAATTTCACGAACACTGATACTAACGGCATCTTGTTTTTCTTTACCAGTCTGAGCATTTTGCTCAAGCCCCCTGAACTCCACAGCCATTTTGTCCATTGATTCGTTTACAGATTTTATGTTACCCATCATCTGCTCAACCGCACTCGAAGCTTCTGAAACTTCGTTTGACTGAACCTGTATCATTTTTTCAAGGGACTCAATATTACGGGCTATTTCTGTTACTGCAGAAGCAGTCTGTCCAACACTGTCAGCCTGCCCATGTATCTGTTTACCAACACTGTCAATGTTTGCAAGGATTTCGGTTATTGAAGAAGCTGTCTCTGAAACTGCATCTTCAAGATTTCCATGAGCATGCTGTAAAACATTTTTTGTATCTTTTACATGACTTATGATATTACGAAGTTTACCGACAAACTTGTTAAAGCCCATAACAAGAGTTCCAATTTCGTCCTTTGTCGTAACTTTTATTGTCTGTGTTAAATCGGCATCACCACTTGCGATTATATCAATTGATTTGTTTACTTTTTTTAACGGAGCAATTGCATGTATCAGACAGAATGTGAAAAATCCGATAAGGAGACAACAGATAATAGTTGTAAGGATAACCATACCTAATCTCATCTGATTTGCAAGACTATTTACCTCGCCGTCTGCAATTGTTACAACAAGGTACCAGCTTGTTCCTATAATCGAACTGAAAGCTGCCATTCGTTTTTCGCTTTTGCCGTTTTTTACAGCATCATACATTAAATAACCCAGCTCTTCAGCATAAACTTGTTCAACTAGTCGTTTTGTATGCTCAGACTCTTTCAGATAATTTGTCTTTAATATGTTAGATCTGTCTGGATGCGCCATTACAGTACCGTCACGGTCTACAATAAACGAAAAACTTGTTTTACCAACACTAATACTGTTATTTACGTCTTCAAGAGTGCTTAACGGTACAGCTCCTGCAAAAAAACCTGTTGGCGAATAATTATCATCATATACGGTACGTACTACATAAAAGATTTCATCATTACCAATAAGTGACTTTTCAGGATTTGAAACTGCAGAAACCACAAGACCTTCAAATACACTCTTATACATACCCGTGTTTTTTATATTTGCTGTACTACCATTTTGAAGATACGCCGTACCATCGCGACCACAGTACAAAACATAAAGCATATCCTCATTTAAAAGATCACTATGCTCATGCAGCCAGTCAATTATTGCTTCTTCATTGCCTTCTTTAACTATATCTGACATTGTATATATACGCATATCGTTCAGATATATATCTACCCAGCGAGCTATTTCGTCAGCACTTGATGTCGCAACCTTTGTTGTGTAATCTGAATAAAACCTATGCATTGTTTTACTTACATTTGTAACAAGAACTCCTGTCATAAATGTAAAAAGAACTACACACATTAGAGCAACTCGTGTATTAACACGTCTTGTTAATTTTTGAGCCATCTTATACCTTTCCTGCTAATTAAACTTTAAATTGGTTTATTTCGTGACCTATCTTGTTTATTGCTGCATTAAGATCTCTGGATACATTATTTAAGCTGTCTCCATTAGATTTAATGTCACTGACAACCTTAGTAATATTTGAAATACTTTCATTCATGTCTCCTGTTACATTACGAAGATTATCTACCTCAACAAGTATTGCCTTATTTCCTTCACTCATTTCAGCACTTGCAGTACGGACTTCGACAGTACTGTCATTCATAGTGTGCAATGCATCACTAATCTGCTGGCTTCCTGTCTGCTGCTCTTCCATTGCAGCTTTTATTTGTCGTACAAGCTGGTCTGTTTCGGTGATTTTACTTGTCACATTCAAAAAGGCTTCATTTGACTGACTTGATGCACTAACAACAGCCTCAATACTACTTTTAATCTTATTAAGCTCGTCCCCTATTGTCTTTGACTGAGCCGTACTTGTTTCAGACAGTTTACGTATTTCATCTGCAACTACACTAAAACCTTTACCAGCATCTCCTGCATGGGCAGCTTCAATTGCAGCATTCATTGCTAAAAGATTTGTCTGCTCAGCAATTGCACTGATTGCAGAGTTTGCTTCCTGCAGCATCTCAGACTGACTTTCAATCTGTGATATGCGCTCATTAACGTCACTCTGAAGGTTTATACCTGTCTTAGCATTTTCAGCCAGACTCTGGAACGAGCTAGCCATTGATTCAACCGATTTATTGACACTTAAAATATTGCCTATCATCTGTTCAACAGCAGCACTTGCCTGAGACACACCTTGTGACTGAGACTCAATCATGTGCTCTAATGAACTTATATTTGCAGTAATCTCATCAACAGAGGCTATTGTCTGACTCACACTTTGATTTTGACTTTCAATCTTTGAGTTAACGACATTTAGATCTTCAATAATTCTTGTTACAGATGCATTGTTTGTCTTTGTAATAATATCAAGCTGTCCACCTGCATTATTTAGTTCATCTTCACTAATAAAGACACCTTTTACTATATTATGCAGTTTTTCAAGGAACATATTAAAACCTTTGACTACTCCACCAATTTCATCATTTCGCTTTAGTGTAAGCCTGTTTGTCAAATCAGCATTACCTGTTGCAATACCTTCAATTGCATCTTTTACGGTTTTCAATGGTTTTAAAGCAACTCCAATTGAAAAGTAAATTATAAATACAACTACTAAGGTTGATAAAGCAAATGTAAGAAGGAGCCTGCTCTGTATTGCATTAATTCCGTCCTTCATTTCTGATGCAGGGATACCGGTGTATACAGTCCAAGGTGTATTTTCAACTTCTTCATAAATTATATTAAAAGTATCTTTTCCACGTTTAAATGAGCCTGTTCCATCTCCACCTCTTAAAAGCTGATTAATAAGAGCAACATAACCCGAAGCTTCTCCATTTGCTTCTTGAGTTTGTGCCTGTTGTAAAAAACTATGCCCATCATCAAGATATGCTCTGTCAGAAGCTGCTGCAGTCAATCCGTTAGCTCTGTTTATTACATAGCCAGTGCGGGTATCACTAACCTTGTTATCATCAATTATGTCGCACAGCGAGTATCCATCAACAATACAGAATATTGCATTTATTATACGGTGTTGATCATCATAAACCGGCAGGCTGTAAAAAATTGACATCAAACCTGTTACTTTATTTTTAAACGGATGACCAACAAATCGATTTCCTTTTAAAGCTTCTTGTACATAATCACGCTCTGCAAAACTTATAATGCGCTCACCACCATTAATATATGCATTGCCGTTTGTATCTGTGATACACACATCAAGATACTTTTGATCACCTTTCATAGTGGCAAATGTGATATATGTTTTTTCAAGTAAATCAGCATTTGGATTTGTGATTGTTGGATTTAAAGCAAGGGTTTCAAGTCCTTTCCATTGGAGTTCATTAAAATCTTCAACAGCATTTGCAATAGAGTGAACAGACTTTTGAAGGCTGCTGTTTATCTCTTTGTTCATAGCTGTAGATACGCCATTTGTTGATATAAAATAAATCACAACATTAGATAAGAATAAGATTGCAAATAGATTTACTAATAACCTGACAACAATACTTTTCATACATGCCTCTTATACCTTGAACTGATCTATTTGACCCCCAATCTGGTCAATCGATGTAGACATTTGATCTGATATATCTGTGAGATTGTCTCCACTTTTTTTTATCTCTGCTACACTATCAGATACCTCGTTTATACTTTGCGTAATATCATCAGTAACATCCTGAAGGTTTTTCATCTCATTTAATATAAGCTTATTACCTTCACCCATTTCGTTACTTGCATTCCGGACTTCGAGAGTACTGTCGTTCATTGAGTGTAAAGCCGTATTAATCTGCTCGCTGCCACTTTGCTGTTCCTGCATTGCAGCCCTTATTTGCTGTACTAACTGATCAGTTTCTTCAATCTTATTATTTACAGAATGAAATGCATCACTTGACTGGGCAGAAACTTCAACCACAAGCTCGATGCCTTCCTTTATTTTATCAAGCTGCTCGCCAATCGTTTTAGACTGCAGTTGCGATGTCTCACTTAACTTTCGTATTTCATCAGCAACGACACTAAAACCTTTACCTGCTTCTCCTGCATGGGCAGCTTCAATAGCAGCATTCATAGCCAAAAGATTTGTCTGTTCTGCAATTGCTGCTATGGCAGAGTTTGCATCCTGCAGCATTTCTGACTGGCTTTCAATTTGCTGTATACGCTCATTTACAGCTTCCTGACGTTCGATACCTGTTTTAGCGTCATCTCGTAACGAACCAAATGATTCTGCCATTTTTGATACAGATGAGTTTACATTTGAAATATTGCCAACCATCTGTTCAACAGCAGCTGCTGCCCCGGAAACATCAAGTGACTGTTTTTTTATCATTTTATCAAGGGAATCAATATTTGAAGCAATTTCGTTCACTGCATTAGCAGCCTGAACAACACTCTGCTGCTGATGAGTTATTTTTGTATGTACAGACTCAATATTTGAAACAATGTTTTCAACAGCCTGGGTATTGGTATGTGTTATGCTTACAAGTTTTACACCTTCAGAGGCAAGATCATCCTTTGACCCCATTATCTCTGTAACGATTTCCTGCATTTTTGCCATAAAACTATTAAACCCCTTTACAAGCCCTGCAACTTCATCATGGGTTGTAACTTTTATACGGTTTGTAAGGTCAGCATTACCTTCTGCAATACCAGAGACAGCTTTACGAACTATATTTATTGGCTTTACACTGCGACTGACAACAAGTGCAATAAGAACCATACAAATAATTGATGAAATCATAAAGACGATTAAAAGGCCAAACCTAACCTGATTGATTTTACCAGCCCAATCACTTTGAGGAACAAGTTCATAGCAAGTCCAATCGCAGTCATCTATAGATTCATAAAAACAGATATAGGTTATGCCATCAATTTTTATAGTATCGTTACCTGTCTTTCCTGACATCAAATCGTTACAAAGTTTTAAAAAGCCTTCTGTATCTTTGTTTTTTTCTTTAATAGCAGCGTCTTCAGCCATATTATACTCAATCTCTAAGACCTTACGGTCTGAAGCACCGATAACCCTACCATTATTTCGATTTATTATATATGTCTGACCATTTTTTCCCACAGGATGTTTGTCAGATATAGTACAAAGCGCAAACCCGTCTATGAGACTAAATAAGACTCCTGATACTTTATTGCTATAATCATAAATGGGTACTGAATACCCGATAAGGATTTTATTTGTTGCATCATCCAAAAAGGGAGCAGTTACATATTTTTGGCCTGCAAGACCTTTTAAAAAAAACTCTGAGCCACTGAAATCTACTTCACGATCAAGCCCATCAACCCAGCTTATACCGTCCAAACCTATAACACTTACATCTATGTATTTGTCCTGCTGCTCACAAAAGTCAAAAGCTATCTCACATTTATCTTCAATTGAAACCTTTGAGTCCCGTATGTAGTTGTTCGTTGCCAGTGTTTCAAGTGCCCGCCACTCACTTGCATTACTTCCTTCTACTGAATCTGCAACAGATGTGGCTGTGTGCAATAAATCTAGATTTACCTGTTGCCAAATGACACTGGTAATGCCATTTACAGATACAATATAGATTACTGTATTTGACACTAATAAAATTAAGAACAGCGATAATAATATTTTAGCGAATATACTTCTCAAATGCATACAAACACACCTTTCCCACTTGGTTTTAGTATAAACTATCTTTTTTATGAATGCTTAAATTTGTATTGAGATAACAATATATTCTAAAAAAAAACGCAGGTAACTAACTTATGTTAATCACCTGCGGCTCACAGCTTTTTAAGCTAAGCTTTTAATTTCACACACCCCTGGTGCGCTTATCTTACTTATAAAGTTCGATAAGTTTCTGGAGGTGTTCAAATCTTGCTTTAGCAGCCTGTTCGTTACGATCAAACAATACCTTAGCACGTTCTGGGAACTTGCGTGTAAGTGCAGAGTAACGAGTTTCGTTATTAAGGAATGCCTGGTATGATCCATCACCTTCTTTTGAAGTGAGAGTAAATGGATTTTTACCTTCAGCCTTAAGAGCTGGGTTGAAGCTGAAGAGGTTCCAGTATCCAGCCTTAACAGCAGCCTTCATTTCATCCTGACAGTGGTTCATACCACCCTTAACACCATGAAGTTCACATGGAGCATAACCAATGATTAATGATGGACCATTGTATGCTTCAGCTTCCTGGATAGCTTTAAGAGCCTGAGCTGGGTTAGCACCAAGAGCAATCTGAGCAACATATACGTAGCCATAGCTCATTGCAATTTCAGAAAGTGACTTTTTGCCCATTTCCTTACCAGCAGCAGCGAACTGACAAACTTCACCAATGTTTGAAGCTTTTGATGCCTGTCCACCAGTATTAGAGTACATTTCTGTATCAAATACCATTACATTGATGTTTTCACCGCTTGCAAGTACATGGTCGAGACCACCAAATCCGATATCATAAGCCCAACCGTCACCACCGAATATCCATACAGACTTCTTAGCGAGGTAGTCTTTCTGTTCAAGGATTGCTTTTGATGTTTCGCATCCACACTTTTCAAGTTCAGCAATAAGAGCATCTGCTGCTGGAGCATTGTCTTTTGTGCTGTCCTTTGTTTCCATGAACTTAGCAATAGCATCTTTTACAGATGCAGGAGCATCGCCTGCAGCCAAAGCTTCAAGCTTAGTAATTAATGTATCACGGATATATTTCTGGCCTGAGTACATACCAAGACCATGTTCAGCATTGTCTTCAAAGAGTGAGTTAGCCCAAGCTGGACCTTTCTTTGAGTCCTTATTGATTGTGTAAGGAGCTGTTGCTGCTGGACCACCCCAAATTGAAGAACAACCTGTAGCATTTGAAATGTACATATGTTCACCAAAGAGCTGTGTGATTAAGCGAGCATAAGAAGTTTCGGCACAACCTGCACATGAACCTGAGAACTCAAGAAGTGGCTGGTTAAACTGACAACCCTTAACTGTTGTATCAGCGAAGCCTGAATCAGTCTTTTTAGATACATTTGCAACAAGGTAGTTCCAAGATGGCTGTTCAGAATGACGAGTTTCCTGTGGAACCATTGTAAGAGCCTGAACTGGACATACTGTTGTACATTCACCACAACCCATACAGTCAAGAGGTGATACAGAAAGTGTAAACTTGTATTTACCAGCCTTTGGCTTGAGGTCAACAGCCTTTCCTCCATTCTTTTCACATTCAGCAGCTTCAGCTTCTGTAAGAAGGAATGGACGGATAGTAGCATGAGAACATACAAATGCACAGTTGTTACACTGAATACACTTGTCTGAGTCCCACTGAGGAACGTTTACAGCTGTACCACGCTTTTCGTATGCTGAAGCACCAAGCTCAAACTGACCGTCTGCAATATCTTTGAATGCTGAAACTGGGAGGTTATCACCATCCATAAGAGAAATTGGATTCATGAGCTTTTCAACCATAGCTACAGTCTTTGCTTCGCCAGCAAGAGCTGGTTTTGCTGCATCAGGAGCTGGGTTTGACCAGCTTTCTGGGATCTTAACTTCATGGAGAGCGCCTGCACCCTGGTCGATTGCCTGACAGTTCATGTCAACGATATCCTGACCTTTCTTAGAGAACTTAGCAACAACCTTTTCCTTCATGTACTTAATAGCTTCTTCAGCTGGCAATACATTAGCAAGCTTAAAGAATGCTGACTGAAGAACAGTTGATGTACGTTTACCAAGACCGATCTTTGTAGCGATATCTACAGCATCTACTGTGTATACTTTGATATTGTTATCAGCAATATATTTCTTTGATTCAGCAGGAAGATACTTATCAAGTTCTTCATCTGTCCACTGACAGTTAATAAGGAATGTACCACCCTTCTTAACGTCCTGAACCATCTTATATCCCTTAATGATATATGACTGGTTATGACAAGCAACAAAGTCAGCCTGATTAATGTAATATGGAGACTTAATTGGATTGTCACCAAAGCGAAGGTGAGAAATTGTAATACCACCAGTCTTTTTAGAGTCATACTGGAAATATGCCTGGATATACTTATCAGTGTGATCACCAATAATCTTTGTAGAGTCTTTGTTTGCACCTACAGTACCATCACCACCGATACCCCAGAACTTACATTCTTTTGTACCTTCAGCAGATGTGATAGGAGCAGGCTTAATCTCTGGTAATGAGAGGTTTGTAACATCATCAACAATACCAAGAGTAAAGCGAGGTTTTGGAGCATCCTTAGCAAGTTCTGTAAATACTGCAAATACTGAGCTAGGAGGTGTATCCTTTGAACCAAGACCATAACGTCCACCACAAAGAACAACATCATTAAGACCTGCTTCGCGAAGAGTTGCTGCAACATCAAGGAACAATGGCTCACCAAGAGAACCTGGCTCCTTTGTACGGTCAAGAACTGCAACCTTTTTAGCTGTTTTAGGAAGCTTTTCGAGGAACTTTGCAGATACCCATGGGCGATAGAGGTGTACCTTTATGATACCAACCTTTTCACCTTTCTTTGTAAGGTAATCAATAACTTCTTCTGCAACATCACAGATAGAACCCATTGCAACGATTACGCGGTCAGCATCACATGCACCATAGTAGTCAAACAGACCATAGTTTGTGCCAAGTTTTTCATTAATCTTATTGATGTATTTTTCTACAACTGCAGGAAGTGCATCATATGTAGAGTTACAAGCTTCGCGGTGCTGGAAGAATACGTCTCCATTTTCATGTGAACCGCGCATAGCTGGATGTTCTGGATTAAGAGCATGTTCACGGAAAGCCTTTACGCTATCCATGTTTACCATTTCTTTAAGATCAGCATAGTCCCAAAGTTCAATCTTCTGGATTTCGTGTGAAGTACGGAAACCATCAAAGAAGTTGATAAAAGCAACCTTTCCTTCAAGAGCTGCAAGGTGAGCAACTGGAGAAAGATCCATAACTTCCTGAGGATTTGACTCGGCGAGCATTGCAACACCAGTCTGGCGACAAGCATAAACATCTGAATGGTCACCAAAAATGTTAAGGGACTGTGTAGCAACACAACGAGCTGCAACATGGAATACACAAGGAAGCTGTTCTGCAGCAATCTTGTACATGTTTGGAATCATCAAAAGAAGACCCTGTGAAGCAGTAAATGTTGTTGTCAAAGCACCAGAAGCGAGAGAGCCGTGTACTGTACCTGCAGCACCAGCTTCTGATTCCATTTCGATAACCTTTACCTGGTTTCCGAAGATATTCTTCTGTCCGTTTGCAGACCACTGGTCAACCCAGTCTGCCATAGGTGAAGATGGAGTGATTGGATAGATTCCTGCAACTTCTGTAAAAGCATAAGCTACGTGAGCTGCTGCCTGGTTTCCGTCCATTGACTGTTTCTTTCTGGACATAAGTCCTCCTAATTTATAATAGGTGTTTAAACAAGATGTAGAACTGCCCTTTTCACACAAAAAAGGGTTTTATAGCATATACATACTATATCAGTGTAAGTCCACTCTTGCTTATTTTCAATAGAATTGTGTGTTATCAGATTTTGGGCGTAATTATCCCACCATAACACATTTATTCAGAAAGGATGTAGTTAGCGAATCAATATTCTGTTTAAATATCTTAAATGGATTTTAAGGTAAAAGAGAGATTTAATCAACACTTAATACTAAAATGTCAAACTCTCATATTATCAATATGAATAAATAATATTATCTTAACTATTCATCACCTAAAACCCCACTCATAATGCAGAATTTTAAGTAAAGGATTTTTTTACGGTAAGTAAGGGTTTGATAGAATTTCCGGCGACAAAATAAAGTTTTTCCGCCGACAAATTTTTATTTTTCCGCCGGAAAAACTTTTTTTATACGACAGGTTTTAAAATATTAATGAACTGCTTTTCGCATGTCAGCCGTGTATTGTTCATATGTTTACTCGTAGCTGTTACTTGTAGACTGCTTTGATTAATTATAAGAAGAGCCGTTAAGTTTTTTATTACAGCTTATTACCATAATACAGTTCATAAAACATTGTTACAAAAATGTTGGTTAATAGACTTGCAATAAAGCAGGGGGATAAACTTTAAGCATCGGAGAATTAGCTATGAAGAAGATATTTCTTTTTGTAATGATGTTTGGGTGGCTGCAGTTTGGTTGGGGAAAAGAGAGGAAAACAGGCTACCTTTTTCCTCAAGAAACTTCATCACGATACTTCACCTACATAAAACCTTTTGATAAAAATATTGTTGAAATTAAAGTTGAACGTACAAACAGCAAATTTCAGTGTATTTATTTTTTTAAAATTGGTGATAAGTTTTCAGATTATAACCTTATATATACAGGTGAACAAGATTACATTATAACCGGATTTGATTATAATGTAATCTATTTAGAGCCTGTTAGTACTAATTAGTTACACTATAGCCGTTTCGGTTTGACTTTATAGCGAGATAGGTCTCGAACCTAACTCGCTTATAACTAATAATGTATATAATTAAGCTACTACATCAGCCTTTTCGTTTTTTACTTCGTCTTTTGGTGCATGAGAAGCAAGAAAAGCTGCATATAATGCACCAGAAATATTGTGCCATGTGCTGAATACTGCACCTGGGATTGTTGCTAAAGGATACTGTGCAAAGTGTGCTGCCGAAAGTGCAGTTGCAAGCCCTGAGTTCTGCATACCAACTTCAATTGAAAGAGCTCTACACTTTGACTCCTTAAGCTTTAGGACTTTACCAAGAACATAGCCTGTAACATAACCGAAAATGTTATGAAGCATTACAACAACAACAATTAAAAGACTTGAATTAAATACGTTCAGAAGCTTTGCTGAGTTTGCACTAACAACAGCAGCTACGATAGCTACGATAGCAAGTGTTGAAACTGCAGGTAAAACCTTAACGAGAGCATCTGTAACCTTTGCAAAAAAGTGATTGATAATAAATCCGGCAACGATTGGTAACAAAACAACCTTTACTATAGAAAGGAACATTGCCATAACATTTACATCAACAACCTGGCCAATATAAAGCTTTGTTAAGAGAGGTGTTAATATTGGTGCAAAAATTGTTGAAACAATAGTCATACCAACTGACAGAGGAACATCACCCTTAGACATATATGTCATTACATTGCTTGATGTTCCGCCAGGACAAGTACCTACCAGCATAACACCAACAGCAAGTTCTGCTGGTAAACTGAACAACTTAATAAGAACAAATGCAATAAAAGGCATAAGTGTAAACTGAGCAATGAAACCGATGATGATATCTTTTGGACGGCTAAAAACAACTTTAAAATCACTTGGCTTAAGTGTAAGACCCATACCAAACATAACGATACCCAAAAGGTAGTTAACTGATGAAGTCTTAATCCAGTTACATGCACCTGGTTTAAAAAGAGCAAGCGCAGCTACTGCAATTACAATAAGTGCCATAAACTTACTTATGTATGCGCTGATTTTTTCTAATACTTTTAACATTTTATACCCCTAAACTTTAGTATTACTACAGAAGTTTAGCATAATAACAATTTTTAATAAAGTAGTACACTATATTACTGCGAAAAAAATCGCAATATCTGTATAACAGCTCAAATAAAAAAAGCCAGTATATCCCCAGAAGATATACTGGCATAATTAATCATGCATCTATACTAATTAATAAAACCTTCCTTTACCTTAAACGGACTGACAGCATCAGCAAGGGCATCAACAGAACCTTCACTTTGCTCAGTTATAAGGAAGATACCTTCAGCGGACTCCTTCATTTTATTTGCGGCACCTTGGAGATTTTTGATACTTTCAACGACTGTATTGTTAAGGCTTGAAATATTGCGGCATATGTCTGAAGTCTCAGTTGTACTAGTTGCAATAATCGAGCAGTCATCTTTAACTTTTGCGGAACTAGAGCGGATATCCTTTAAATCGCGCAAAATTTGACTCGCTCTTGACCCTTGCTGTGAAGAAGTATTACGCAAAACATCTATTGTACCTGCGATATTGTTAATGTTGTTAATCGTATTATCAAATGATCTTTCGACACTCTGTGATGACACAGCAATTTCATCAATTTTTGCCTGGATTGCTTTTAGTGAAGCACTTGATGAGCTTGCTTGTTTTGAAGTCTGTTCTGCAAGTTTTCGTATTTCATCAGCAACAACAGCAAAGCCTTTACCTGTTTCACCTGCGTGTGCTGCCTCAATTGCTGCATTCATAGCCAAAAGGTTTGTCTGACTGGCAACAGAACTAATAACTTTATTCATCTCCAGCAACGCCTTTGACTGTTCTTTTACAGACAAAATTTCTTTTACACTTTCGCTCAATGCAGTTTTATTTTCTGCAGAAGCCGTTACAAGAGACTTTGCAGTCTTTGAAGCACTTTCAATATTGGCATTAATACTCATGACATCCTTCATAACCCCTTCAATAGAATCAGAAGATGAGTGTATTACCTCTGTCTGAGAGTTTACTTCATGAACAAGTCCATTTGTTTGCTCGACTATATTAAATATGGCCTCATCCATTTTAGACATAGCTTCAGTCTGTTTTTCCATACTGTCATTTACACTAGATATAGCAACATCTGTAGTTTCAATTGTCTGATCCATCATTTCAGACGCACCATTTAGGTTTTCACCGATATCAGCTACAGCACTTGCAGTATATAAAACACGTCCTACAAGTTCATTCATAGCTATATTAAACATAGTAAAACCATTTGAAAGCATAGAAGCTTCTTTTGTAATAAAGTCAGGATATTCATTTGTAAAGTCGCCTTCACTCAAAGTACGACATTCTTCTGCCAAAAACTTAAATGTATTACTTGCAAGGTGAGACAAAAACAAGGTCAAAAGAAGACTGCCAATTACAATGAACAAAAGAATTGCCCCAATTGCAGGCATAACTTTTTTATAGCGATTGGTAAAATCACTAACAGGACCTTCTACTGCGATATACCATGGACTTGCAGTTTTTGCAAATCCGAAGAAGGTACGGTCAACAATTTCAAAATGAACATCATCATTAAGATATTTTGATGCTACAATTCCATTTGACTTAAGTATCTCCGAATCAAAAAAATTAGCCTTTAACACTTTTGCAGGGTTTTCATTTGTTACATATGTTCCGTCTCCTGTTACAACATATACTTTTGAATTAGGAGATATCTTTATGTTTTTAGTAAGCTCCAATAGCTCATCAAGAATAACATCTACAGCAGCAACTCCTGTGACCAGATTATTTTCAAGACAAGCTTTAGCAAGCGTAACACATATTTTCCCAGTTTTTGAGTCCACATATGGGTCTGTATAAGTAAGCTTACCCTTATTTTCAACAGCTTTTGTCCACCATGGTCTGCTTTTTGGATTCCAACCAGATTCAGGCTTCCAGTTTGATCCATCTACGTAAAAACCGCCTTCTTCATCAAGGTTAGCTGCAGTTGCATAATACAGAGCAAAACTTTCATCCAGATTAATCGACATTCCATCAACAGTACGTTTCATAAACTCTTCATTCTGTACTCCCATACTAATCGCAACCAGGTTTTCAACCTTATTGCCGTAAGGATCCATTATTGAGTTGATCTCAGAGTTAATCGTATTCATTGATGAACACGCAAGGTCCATAATATTTTGTTTTGTCAGCTTATATATCGTTGCTGTAAAGTAACTGCACAAAAAAATAGCTACAACAAGAATAGGAATCAGACTCTCAAATAAGATTTGAGTTGAAAGTGAAATATGTTTTCTTTGCTTCTTCATAAACTCTCCAATAAAGCTTACTTAATCTTATCATAAGAAATCAAATCGAGAATTTTTTCTTTTCGTTATAATAAAGATTTATATTTTTCGAAATCATTTGAAATTACCCCACTTTTATTTCCATATTTAAACAAAGTAATTTCTGTAAAGAAAGTGACAGTTTTATTCTAAAGGTTTATTATGGAAGAAATTTATTAAAAGTATCGCTTTTTAAAGAGGTAACTATGAACACATCTAGCAAATCAATTATCCGCCAGGTAGTTGCAATTGGTATCGGCTCTGCACTTTTTGTTGCTCTTACAACAGTACAGATTCCTCTTGGACTCATTCCTAACACAGCACTTCAGGTTAGAGCTGCAGTTTTAGCTTTTATGGCTGCTATCTTTGGACCTGTTGCAGGACTTGCAATCGGACTTATCGGACATGCGTTAGGTGACGCATTATTTTATGGCAGTGTCTGGTGGAGCTGGGTTTTTCCAGACGGTATATTTGGTCTTATCATCGGCCTTTTATTTAAGAACTATGCTATTGAACAAGGTAGTTTTCAGCTAAAGCAGACTGTATTGTTTAACTGTACACAGTTCATTGCTAATGCAATAGCTTGGATTTTAGTTGCTCCTTGTCTTGATGTTTTAATTTATAAGGAACCAGCTAATAAAGTTTTTGTACAAGGGGTTGCAGCTTTTGCAGCAAACATTATTATAGTAGCAGTTCTTGGTACTATACTCTGCTTTGGATACTCAAAAATTAAAACAAAGACTTCATCTCTGGCAGAAGAAGAATAAACTAATTCCAAGAAATGGAAATACTGATGGAACCTATTATAGAATTTGAACATTTTAGCTACAAATACAGAGCTCAAAAAGAGCCTACATTAAAGGACATAACTTTAAAAATATACCCAGGCGAAAAGGTTCTTATTGCAGGTCCATCAGGCTGTGGTAAGTCCACCATAGCAAAATGCATTAATGGACTTGTGCCTTCCTCGTTTCCCGGTGAAATAACTGGTAAACTGAAAGTTGCAGGTCTTGTCCCCCACAAAGCAGATATTTTCGGCATGTCAAAACATGTTGGTACAGTTTTACAGGATACAGACGGTCAATTTATAGGTCTTACTGTTGCTGAAGATATTTCATTTGTTCTTGAAAATGACTGTGTTCCTCATAATGAGTTATGCAATAGAGTCTTAACTACGGCAAAGACATTAGATATAACAAATCTCCTTGACAAGTCTCCATCAGCTTTAAGCGGAGGGCAAAAACAAAGAGTATCAATCGCTGGTGTCCTGGTTGATGATGTTGAAATACTGTTATTTGATGAACCACTTGCAAATCTTGATCCTGCCACAGGTAAAAGTACAATTGAACTTATAGATAAACTGCATAAACAGAACAATAAAACAGTTATTATCATTGAACATAGACTCGAAGATGTTCTGTGGCGCAGTGTCGACCGCATTATACTTGTAAACAATGGATCTATCATTGCTGACTGCCCTCCTCAAGATCTTTTATGTACAAATATTCTCTCTCAAAACGGTATTAGAGAACCTTTATACATAGCGGCTCTTAAACAAGCAGGCTGTAGTCTTGAATCACATACAAATCCACAGCACATTGATACCATTAATTTAACAAACTATGCACCTTTGGTAAGACAATGGTTTAATAACTATTCTTGCACAACAAAACAAAAGGAACTTCAACCCGTTCTTCAAGTAAAAAACTTATCTTTTGAGTACACTCCATCTACAGCAGCTACATTAAAAGATGTTAGCTTTACAATACATCAGGGCGAAATGCTCAGTATTGCAGGAAAAAATGGAGCTGGTAAAAGCACTCTTTCATCATTAATCTGTGGTTTTATAAAACCGTCTTCAGGTTCTATTTATCTGAATGGTAAAGATATTTCACCTTTATCTATAAAAGAGAGAGGCGAAATCATTGGACTTGTAATGCAAAACCCAAATCAAATGATTTCAAAACCAATGATATTTGACGAGGTGGCTCTAGGGCTAAGAGTTCGTAACGTAAATGAGGACTTGATAAAACAAAGAGTATATGACGTACTGAAAATATGTGGTTTATATAAGTTCCGTAACTGGCCAATAAATGCACTTAGCTTTGGTCAAAAAAAAAGAGTCACAATCGCATCCATATTAGTACTCAATCCTCGAATACTTATTTTAGATGAACCTACAGCAGGTCAGGACTATAAACATTATACCGAGATTATGGAGTTTTTACGTCAGTTAAACGAAAAACACAATATTACAATCGTAATGATAACCCACGATATGCATCTTATGCTTGAGTACACAGACAGAGCAATTGTACTTGCTGACGGGCATGTCATTGCAGATGACAAATGCTCAAAAATTTTGACTGACACTGTCGTGACTCAAAAAGCATATTTAAAACAGACTTCTCTATATGATCTTTCAAACAAATGCGGCATTACGCAAAGCTATGAGTTTGTTGAAAAATTTATCCATGATGAACAAGGACACACTTTATGCCAGGAATAATTTCATACGTTCATAAAGACTGTTTTGTACACTCTTTATCAGGATTATCAAAGCTTATATTTTTTTTACTGTGGACTTTAACAGCTATGCTTACTTATGATACAAGGGTTCTCATTTGTATGCTCATAATAAGCCTTATAATATTTAAAGCATCTCGTACAAGCTACCGCGAAATAAAAACAATATTTAAGGCAATTCTCTTTTTTTTGTGCATCAATGTAGCAGCGATTTTTTTATTTGCGCCATATGAAGGTACAAAGATATATTGTTCTCGAACAGATTTAGTACATATCGCAGGCAACTATACACTAACACTAGAACAGCTTTTTTACGAAGCAAATATTATGATAAAGTATTTTACAGTAGTACCTGCAGTATTTATGTTTATTACATCAACAAATCCAAGCGAGTTTGCTTCATCACTAAACAAAATAAAGATACCATATACTATTTGCTATGCAATCGCCCTTGCTTTGCGCTATATACCAGATGTTCAAAATGATTTTGCAAAAATCAGTAATGCTCAACAGGCTCGTGGTATTGAGATGACCAAAAAGACGAATGTTTTCAGTCGTATTAAAAGAATGAGTACAATACTTTTTCCATTAATATTTACCAGTATGGAACGCATTGATACAGTCTCAACAGCTATGGAACTCAGAGGATTTGGTAAAAACAAAAAGAGAACCTGGTATTCATACACAGCACTAAAAACAAGAGACTTTTTAACAATACTATTAACAGTAATATTATGTATTACAGCCCTTTATATTACATATCAAAACGGATCTCGTTTCTGGAATCCGTTTATCTAAAGAAGAAGGTTAACTTATGACAGACATTACACAATACGGAGATTATATAGTACAAAAGGCTTCTCAACTTTTAGCTATCGACAGTCCCACAGGATATACAGAACAGGCTGCCAAATGGGTTTATGACCAGTTTAGTGCATTAGGATACGATTGTCAGTTTACAAAAAAAGGCGGAGTATTAATCAGCCTTGGAGGGCAGGACAAAGATAATGGCATTTTACTTGAAGCCCATACAGACACATTAGGTGCAATGGTATGCAGTATAAAAAGCTCAGGAAGACTTCAGCTTACACGGCTTGGAGGCATGAACCCAAATAATGCCGAAACTGAAAATGTAAAAGTAATTACAAAGTTTAATGGTTCGTATGAAGGTACCTGCCAACTCGTTAATGCCAGTCTCCATGTAAACGACAAATACAATGAAACAAAACGTGACTGGAATACAGTTGAAATTGTTCTTGATGAGGACGTTAAGACAAAAGATGACGTACTGAAACTTGGTATCAATGTAGGGGACTTTGTCTGCTTTGAACCAAACACTCGTATAACTTCAACGGGCTATATTAAAAGCCGCTTTTTAGATGATAAGCTTAGTGTTGCAATCCTTTTGTCATATGGTAAGTATTTAAAAGATAACAATATCACTCCAAAAAGGGCTGTATATGTCCATGTTACAGTTTATGAAGAAGTTGGACATGGAGGTGCTGCTAATGTGCCACAGGGTGTAACTGAAGCAATCTCTGTAGACATGGGTTGTGTTGGAGAAGGATTACAGTGTACAGAAAGACAGGTCAGCATTTGTGCAAAAGACAGTGCAGGTCCTTATGCATATGAAGTTGTTAAGGGGCTCATTCAGGCAGCAAAAAATACAGGAGCTGATTACGCAGTAGACGTATATCCTTTTTACGGAAGCGATGTTGAATCAACTTTAAGTGCAGGATATGACATTAAGCACGGTCTTATTGGACCAGGTGTCTATGCAAGCCACGGCTATGAGCGAAGTCATAAAGACGGTGCTGTTAATACTCTAAAAGTTCTTATAGGATATATTTAATAAAATCGAAAACAGTGCTGTCTGATAATCATAAATAAACTTTCATTCAGCACTTTTTTTTGTTTACTTAAGGTTATAAGCAATATAATCAAGTGTTTTTATGTTCATTACATCCTTTGTGTGATCCTTTCGAACAACACCCATATGGCTTTCAAACCCTTCTTCGCATACCAGATGATAATGAACATCTTTATTAGTAATCAATGATTTTTTGCCATATATACCAGTCGTATTTATATTTACAACACAGTCTTTAGCGCCATGAACAATAAAAACACGGCTATTCTTTTTATTAATACCATCTGCAGCTGTAAACTGCACTAGTCTTTTAAATATAAGTCTTTCAAACAAGCACAGTGGTAAATATACTAGCGGAGCAAATGCTCCTATCTTCTTTTTTGCAGTATGTACAATCACCTCATTTAAGCTATTAAAGCCGCTGTAACTCACAACATTTACAGGATTAATATCATCGTAATTCATTACAGCACATACAGAATATCCGCCCATGCTGTGACCAATCAAAGTTAATGGTAACCTGCCATCATCTACATGTTTTATGGCATTGTACAAATCTTTAACAGCTTGTGGAAAACCTAAAAATAAACCTTTATTACGCCAGTAACCTGTGTTGTCAAATAAAAACACTTTATACCCCAGACTCATAAAGTATAAAGCTTCAGGTATATAATAGTCAGACGGTACTCCCATACTTTGACTAAATATAATTAGACCTTTTTTATTATCACTACCATATATAAAACCGTTTAAATGTACGTTGCCGCTTTTAAACTTTACGTGTTCATTTATTTCTGTATAAAACTTGTGTCTGCGTCTTCTGTATCCTCGATAACTTTTATATGGCCAAAACACCATCAAAAGTGCGATAAAGCCAAAAACAAGCATCATCACAAAAAAAGCAAATAATGCCAATAAACATCACCTCGCGAAATAAATACTATAAGATGTTACCACGGTTTTAATTACAACAAAACGTTACAACATTCTTTTATATTTGTCTGTTAAAATAATCGTGGAGAGATGTCATGAAGAAAAGGGTTTTATTGTCGCTTATTACATCTGCATTATATGTTATTTTTTTAATTTGTCAGTCTGCTTATATGCTTTATAGGCTTTTTACAGAGAAGCGGACAGACTCTGCATTTATCACACTGCTAATACTGTTGTCTAGCATACTTGTCTTTACAGCTATAATCCTTTTTTTTATTCGAGATCGAAAAGAATCTTCTGAATTAAAAAAACTCATCTCCGCAACGCAGACAAAAGATAAAATTATAATGGACAGTCTTTTTGCACTCTCTCATGATCTTAGAACTTCAATAAACAGCATTACAGGTTATTCTTCAATGCTGCGTAACGTACGAAACAATGATCAAAAGTTTAATACGTATATTTCCTATATACAGTCTGTTGCAGATCATCTTTATGGTGCTGCAAAACTGATGAAAATCTTACCTGAAGCACAGACCGAAAAAGATACGCTTTGTGAGAGTGATCTTTGGGATGTCTGGGATTTCAATGACTCTATCATCAATGTCATCACAGATGAGATTAAAGCAAAGGGTATAAAACTTTCAAGAAGCATTAACGTTATAAACACAAAGGTTTATGTTGACTCCACAAAAGTAAGATCAATATATTTTAACCTTTTAAAGTTTGTAATGAACCATACGCCATCAATGGGCCAAATCACTATGACTGTTCATGAAATTCCTTATAACCGATTTGGTTATACTTTATATAAAACTCAAATTACAGACGACGGAGAACCTATATCTAAAGATTTTTTACAAAAATTTAATACTCACGATTTTGATGACATAGACACAGAGATTGAAGATAAAGAAAACGTATTATTTACTGTAAAAAAGTATATTAAAACCATGCATGGTACGATTGATTTAGAGACTACTTCACATGGTGATAACATTATAACGGTTACATTACCTCATCACCTTGGTAACATGCAGACTGCTATCAATCTAAAAGACGAAAACAGTTTGAATAGTATTGATGGAGATGCACTTAACGGAAAAAGAGTTCTTTTAGTCGAAGATAATATGATAAATGCAGAGATTGAAAAAGAACAGCTCAAGCAGTTTGGAATGACTGTTGACCATGTAACTGACGGCAACAAATGTATTGAAGCCGTTGAAGCAGTTGACTATAAGCATTATGATTTGATCCTTATGGATCTTGAAATGCCAATAATGGATGGCTTTGAAGCTACAAAACGTATCAGGGCAATGAAAGGTCCTAAAGCAAATATACCTATCATTGCCGTTACAGCAAATGCATTTCAAACAGGGCAGGAGCAGGCTCTTTTAGTTGGCATGAACGATTATCTTACTAAACCTCTTGATCGCAAAAAGATGTTCTCGGTCATGCACAACTGGATTTTTAAAACCATTAAATAAAACAAGCTTTCTTTATGCAATCTCGCTGAATTGAGCCATATAAAGCTTGTAGTATTCTCCCTTTTTTCTCATAAGCTCATCAGGTGAGCCCTGTTCGATAATACCACCTTTATCAATAACAAAAATACGGTCTGCATTTTTTATTGTACTTAGGCGATGAGCAATTACGAAACTTGTTCTTCCTTTTAATAAAGTCTGTATACCCTGCTGTACAAAAAGTTCAGTTTGTGTATCAATACTGCTTGTAGCTTCGTCTAAAACAAGAATACGAGGCATATTAAGCATCATACGGGCTAAAGCTATAAGCTGCCTTTGTCCATTACTTAATCCACCACCTCGCTCACTAAGCTCTGTATCATAACCTTTAGGTAGCTTTAGTATAAACTCATCTGCATGTACAGATTTTGCTGCCTGCTCAATTTCAGCATCAGTTGCATCAATACGTCCATACTTTATGTTTTCACGTATAGTACCACTAAAAAGATATGTCTCCTGATTCATGATTCCCATCTGACTTCTCATACTATCAAGCAGTACATTCTGCACATCATATCCGTCAATTAAAACTCGACCAGAAGTAGCATTATAAAAGCGGCTGATTAAGCTTACAATTGTAGTCTTACCTGCACCAGTTGGACCGACAAGGGCTATTGTTTCACCGGCTTTTACTGTAAAACTTACATCGCGTAAAACATCTGCATCCTTTGTATAGCTGAAAGAGACATTTTCAAAAGAAACTTCACCTTTAACAGGAGGTAGTTCCACAGCATCTGTATTATTTACAATCTCTGGCTGAGTATCCATAACTTCAAATACGCGCTGGGCTGCCGAAATATTTGAAACCAACTGTGTATAAAAACCTGCAAGCTCAATTAGAGGTTCCCAGAACATAGTTACATATGTGCCAAATGCAATGTATGTACCTACCGAAACGTTGTCTATACCAAGTATTTTTATACCAGCAAAGTACAAGCCTATCATGCCTAGATTTGACGTAATATCAATTGCACTATCAAATCCGTCTGCCCATATAATTGCACTATAAAAACTCTTTTTATGATCTTTAGTAAGCTCTTCAAACTCTTTATTTGATTCATCTTCGGCATTAAACTGCTGAACAATACGCATACCATCAAGGTCTTCGTGCAAAAATGCACTCATATTGCTACTCTTTTTTCGTGTAGCAACCCAACCTTTATGACTTTTTATCATGATAACAAACATGCTGACTGCCAAAAGAGGGACACTACATAAAGCTGCAAGAGCGAGCTTTGCATTTTGTACAAACATTATTACAAGAACAGCAATTAATGTACCAAACTCAGGAACTAGAGTTGTTATACAGTTATCCATAAAGCTTTTTAGAGCATTAACATCAGCAATAATACGACTTAATATTTTTCCCTTAGGCTTTGAGTCAAAAAAACTGAAGTCTAAGGTCTGTATATGCTCATAAAGGTTCTGCCTTATCTGCATAATGACCTTATTTGTAATCTTTGAGGTCATATATACTCTAAAGCGTACACTCAACACTGTAAGGATATTAATAAAAACTACTACACCACCAAGAACAAACAATCCTTTTAAATCATTTTTTCCAATAAAATCATCAATTCCTATCTGTATAAACATTGGATTTAAGATACGCACTGCGGTCCTAAATATAATCAGTAACAGAATCAAAGCTATTGAAGACTTATATGCCATCAGGTAACTAAATAATCTTTTTATAAGTAAAACCTTACTAATTTCTGCAAGGTTTTCATCATCTTTATATGAATTAAACTCCATTAGTTGACTCCCTGTAAGTAATCGCCATACTGAGCCATATAGGTTTGATAATATAAACCTTTTTTGCTTAACAATTGCTCATGTGTACCACTTTCAGCAATCTTACCGCCATCAAGAACTATGATATTATCTGCATGACGTACAGAACTTATACGATGAGCGATAATAAGCTTTGTCACATCTGTCATTTTATTAATTGTTTTTTGAAGCTCTCGTTCAGTTTCCATATCCAATGCTGATGTTGAGTCATCAAATACAATTACAGGTCTTTTTTTAGCAAGAGCTCTGGCTATTGTTAAACGCTGTTTTTGTCCACCACTTAATCCCATACCGCGTTCACCAATAACAGTATTAACTTTATCCGGAAGATTGTTGACAAAAAGAGCTTCAGCATCCTTTATGCTCTGTTGCAAAATATTGTCAGTAACTTTACCATTACCGCCAAAACGAAGATTTTCGCCGACAGTATTACTGAACAGAAATACATCCTGTGCTACTACACTTATATTTGATCTAAGCTGATCTGTAGTTAGCGTACGTATATTTGCCCCATCAAGTCTTATTTCACCTTCAGTTACATCATAAATTCGTGTTAAAAGGTTTATCAAAGTAGTTTTGCCACTACCAGTCGCACCCATAATACCCAAGGTTGTACCTTGCGGAACAGTAAAACTAACATTTCTTAATATTTTGTGACCTTCGTGTTCAAATGAGACATTACTAAAAGTAATATCACCGTTAACCTTACTTAATACTACAGGATTCTGTATTGATTTAATCTCAATAGGCTCAGCGTAAAGCTTTTTAATACGCTTCCACGAAGCAATACCATACGAAATACCGTTTACAAGCCAACCGGCCATATCCATAGGCCAGGTAAGACTAATACTGTATTGAATATATGCAGCAAGTTCACCCAGGTTCATTTTTCCGCTAAGAACAACAAATCCACCATGTACCAAAACTATCATAGGAATTATTAGCGATACAAACTGAAAAAACGGATAGTAGTTTACAAGTGTTTTTGACTGTTTTAGGTTAAGCTCATAATACTTACGATTTAGTGTATAAAACTTTGCCATTTCAAACTTTTCGCGAGCAAAGCTTTTTACAGTACGAACTCCTGCTAAGTTTTCACTTGCAGCATCATTTAAGTCTGAGTCTGCATCATCAATTTCGTCGTAAATTGCATCAAGTTTCTGTTCCATTTTTACAGCGATGAAACTTGCAATTATCATTAACACAGTTGGTACAATGGCCATCTGCCAATTCATTTTTGCCATTGAATAAACGACAATTATAATCATTACAATCATCTGTAAAGTGAGCATTGAAATAAATCCAAGACAATCCCAAACTTTATCTACATCACTTTTAATGCGGCTCATAATCTCGCCTGCATTATTTTTGTCAAAATAATTTGCACTAAGCTTTTGAGTTCGCTCAAAAAGATCTGTTCTGAGTTTTGTTGCGACACTACTTGAAGATACATCTGTTAGTATCTGACAGACGTACTCAATAATTGCACGGCTAAAACCAATAAAAGCAAATCCAAGAAGAATTGTAGATAAAAGCTCTACATTACGATTAACAATGACTTCGTTAACAAGTTTTTTTGTCAATTCAGGCCCCTGATATCGCAGATACATATTTGCTATAATACAGACTACGATAATTATATAAGCCCACCAGTACTTGAGAAGATATTTGTATAATTTAAGCATATAAAATAGTACTATTTACATTGAAGAAACTTATCTGCATTACATAGCACAATAAAACAGATACCCAAAATCAAAAAGCGCTTGCGAGGAGATGCGCTGTGGATAAAGATTTTTATTAAATATTCATAATGCGATAACGTTAAATCTTTAACAGACCTTTGTCAACAGTAAAACAAAAGGTCGTACAGTCTCACTGCACGACCTTAAAAACTACCTAAAATATGAATTACAAGACAAATTGTTTATTATTCAGTTTTATTTGCTTTTTCTTGAGCCTTAAAGTCCTTGTTCATATAAAGGAACATACAAACAGCCATAACAATGGCAACGTAGTCTGCAATAGGCTGTGATAAAATAACTCCGTTTAACCCAAACAGAGCATTAAGAATGAATACAGCTGGTAAATAAACAAACCCCTGTCTGCTTACTGCAAGTACCAGAGAAGGAATAGCTTTTCCCATTGCCTGAAATGCAAAATTAAGAATAAACATAATACCAAGACAAGGGCTTGCGACCATCAAAGCACGTAACATAATCATACTTGTCTCAATTACTTCTTCATTCCCCTTCATAAATACACTTACAATTTCTCGAGTGAAGATAAAATACAAAATTGAAAGAGATACTCCAGCTATAATATTTACCAACATAGTAAACTTTATAGCATCTTTCATGCGCTTGTAGTTTTTAGCTCCGAAATTATAACCAATCAGAGGTATAATACCGGACGCCATTCCCATCTGAATAAAAATTACAAGCATATTTGCCTTACCTGCAATTCCCATTGATGCAACTGGTATATCTCCATACACTACAAGCATTTTATTCATAAGTATATTACTTAGACTCATGAGAATATTTGTTAATGAGGCAGGTGTACCAATTTCAAGGATGCCCTTAAATATTCCGTTACGAGCTTTATAATACTTCAGGCTCAACGTTAAAACAGAACTTTTTGTCTCCACGTGAACAATATAGAATACAAGACTTATTACGTTACCAATAAGAGTGGCAATGGCTGCACCAATAACCCCCATGCCCAAAAAGCCAGGCAAAATAAAGAATGGATCTAAAATTATATTGGCGATTGTCCCCGCCATCATACCTACCATTGCACTTTTACTCGAACCTTCTCCTCGTATAAGGTTCGAAAATGCAAATGACAAAACAATCAAAGGACCGCCATAAGCAACAACAGTAAGGTAATCTTTTGCATACCCAAATGTATTATCACTTGTACCAACAGCTTTGAGAATAGGAGTCATAAATACCAGCATCAATATACCGCCAGCAATACCAGCGGCGATACCGGCATAAAAACAAAACGAACTTATATTTTTAGCTTTATCAAATTTTTTTTCGCCTAATGAACGGCTCAAAAATGATGAACCACCCATCCCAAATATATTGCCTAAGGCCATAAAAAACAAAAATACAGGAGTTGCAACACTAACTGCAGCTACCTGATTAGGATCGCCAATCTGACCAACAAAAAAAGTGTCTACCACATTATAGAGCACCATTACTATCATACTTATTACATTTGGCAATGCTAATTTAAAAACAGCCTTAGGAACAGGATCCTTTTCAAAAACATCAATATTCTTCAACATACCAACCCATTTTAAACACTTCAAAGTTCAAATGTCAATAAAGTGCAATAATTTCTGCAATATGTTAAAGAAAAGTTATATTGTAACCAGTTAAAAAACTTTTTCTAATTATTTTTTAAACTCATCTCTAAGCTGAACACGATACTGACGAGGAGTGATTCCATAAAGTCTCTTAAATGCCTTTACAAAACTGCTGTAGTCTGAAAAACCACTGTCCAGAGAAGCTTCAAGTACACTGTTACCTTCTGCGATAAGTTTTTTAAAATGTTGCATTCGTAATCTTGTGAGATACTCATGAACACTTTCAGATGTATACGTTTTAAATGTTTTTGCCAAGTGAGCCCGACTTATATTAATGTGATCAGTCAAAGACTCTACAGACACAGATTGATTTGTATAGTTTTCTTCCAAATACTTAATAGCCCTGCTGACTATATCATTTTTTAGGCCCGAAATTCTTTTTTTATTTTCACCAATTGCCTGATCTATCAATAGCTGCATTTCTGTTATCTGTGCCTCAAACAACTGCTTTTGTATATCTTTCTGAGCCTGTAATGTCTGATTAATTCTCAATGCAAGACCATTATAATCCCATTCTTCAACATACCCTTTTCGCAAAACTACAGTTTTGTCAAACCATTTGATACCTGTGCGCTCTACTACATTGTTCCACATTTTTGAGTCTATCTGTATAACAATACGTATTGAGTTATCATCTGTAAGATTAAATTTTGCACTGTGAGTATGCCCTGCAGGAAGATAAATCATATCACCTTTTGTCACAATATATTCAGCGTCATCAGTAAAATACTGTACGTCACTACCTTCAACAATGAGGATGATTTCACAATAAGAATGACTGTGAGGAACAGACTGTATGTTTTTTTGATTTTGGTAATAAGCTATGGCAACAGGAGCTTCAGACAATCCGATTTGTGCAATTTTTTTTGTGAGCTGAGAGTCTAGATACTGCTTATCAATCCGATGATTCATTTTATCCTAACTTATTCCTATACAACGACATTATAACACGTCGATGTGTATTTTTTCAAATTAGAATCAAATTTAAATCACACAGCAAATGAGAATCTCTATATTTAATATACAAACTCTGAAGAATATAGATTTCCATATTCTTCAGAGTCTTACACAATATATGACTTAATTAATCTTCATTCATACCTATTAAATCAAATTTTTCTGTAGATACTACTACATCATAGTTCTCTGTTTGTGGTATTACATACTTTACGAGTATTGTTCTGTCAGATAAGTTGTAATACCAGCCGCAGTCACTTTCGTCAAAGTACTCTTTAACCAAGAATCGTTCAGCTTTTTTACCTGCAACAGTAACCCAGTTAGCACCTTTTTTCTTGCTTACAAGCTTAATTGTTACAGTCTTTAATGAAGAATTGTAAGAACCTTCCTTATTAAAGTTAATTACAGTTCTGTCACCAGTTTTTACTGAAATCTTAGTCTTTGCAAAGTTTCCTTTCTGATAATCGATGGAGTGACCATCATCATCATACAATGTAAAGTCTGTATCAGTCTGAGCACTAATAAGCAAATCAAGATGGTACATTTTATCACGAAGTATTTTCTGTACATCATCAGATGTAGCTAATATCGCGCTTCCCCTTAAGAACATTGGAATCGATTCTGGTCCTACAGGAATCTTTATTGTCTGCCCACCCTCGTATGCTTTTAGATTATCATTAATATCGTACCACACAGTACCTGCAGGCAAATAAATCGTGCGTTCCACAGCATTTTTTTCAACTACATTTGCAACAAGCACGCTCTTACCGTACATAAATGTTAAGTTTGTATCCGAATAAGTCTTTTTGTCCTCAGGAAACTCCATAAACAACGGTCGCATTACAGGAAGTCCTGATACACTGGCTTCATACATAAGACTATAAAGATATGGTAACAGCCGATATCTAAGCTTGTATGCCTGTCTTACAAACTCAGTATATTCTTCATACATCCATGGCTGTGTTACAGTATTATCGTTATTAGCCGAGTTCATACAAAATCTAGGTTGGAAAATACCACTCTGAATCCAGCGTAGCATAAGTTCACCTTCTGGTGCACCACCAGCAAAGCCACCTATATCACAACCCATATTTGCACAACCAGATAGTCCCATACCTAAAATCGTTGCAATATTAAATTTCACAGTACGCCAGTCAGTAAGGTTATCACCACCCCATACCTGTGCATAGCGCTGAATACCGGCATAACCTGCTCGATTTATAATATAAGGACGCTCATTTGGATAGACTTCTTTTAAAGCCTGCTTGGCTGTATATGCCATCATATTACTGTGCAAGATCTTAAGCTCAGCCATTGTTCCCTTGCCATTTTCAAAGTCACACTGAGCATTACGGTCTTCAATACCATCCATTTCACAGTTATCGTTCCATACAGTCTTAGTGCCCATCTTAAGAATATTCTCCTTAAGATGATTTTTCCATACATCTCGTGAATGTGGATTTGTAAAATCAAAGAAGCGTCCAACGCCACCCCACCAGCGACCAAAGTATGGTCCTGTTCCATCTGGAGTTTTTACGAAAACATCGTTTTCTTCAAACTCTTTTATGTAAGGATGATTTTTTAAGATTCCTGGTTTTAGATTAACTATTACGTTTATACCCTTTTCATTCATCTTATCGAAAAACGATTTTGGATCTGGAAAACGTTTTTTGTTCCAGTTAAATACATACCTTAAGTTATCTTTTTCGCCACTTGAGTAACCACTTGCAAGCCAGAAATTATCAATATTGATGTCTTCTCTTTCGTGCTTATCTATTACTTTAAGTATTTCCTTGTCGCAATCCTGTTCAAGTTCTGCATAGTACATAGTAGAGGCACAATATCCCAACGACTGCTTTGTTGGTAAAATTGTGCGTCCAGTAAGCAAAGTATATTCAGTTACACAATCTGCAACAGTTGGTCCGTTTAAGAAAAACAGGTCAATATCTCCGCCGTCGGTCTGATAATAGCAGTACCTATCCCAATACCCTGAGATTTCCTGTCCCATATCAAACACAGAGTCATATGAGTTATGATAGAACAAGCCTACCGCATGATTTGAGTTTTCGTTTATGCGTATATAAAAAGGAATATGCTTGTACATTGGATCCCCAAACTCAGGGTCGTGTCCAATTGCATCTTTAGGACTCATTCTTAAACGACGTCCCTTTTTATCAAGGTGTCCCGTTTTTTCACCAAAGCCGTAAAAATGATCGTAATCGCGGTCCATTTTACTATAATGACTTAAACGACCAAGCTGATCTGTTTCAAATGCTCGTTCTGCAAGATCCTGGTATACAATCTTTCCTTCTGTATCAAATACAGTTATGTAAAAAGGTTCCTTATTAACAACAAGTTTTAATTTTTTTGTTTCAAAAGCAAGTGCTTTTTCAGTCTCAGTAACAGAAACATCTAGTGCCTTAATACGAGTACGTTCGTCTTTAAGGAGATTATCCATCCTGTCTTCCCAGGCAGTAGTTACAAGAGTATAAGACTCTTCCTTAAACTCTCTGGAAAAACTTACTCTAAAACGAAAAATATCATCATTCATGAAGATAAGCATTACATCAGCTGAATCTCCATGAATAATATATCCGTTTTCCTTTTTTTCGATAGATTCAAACTTTCTGAGGATCATAAGTTGCTCCAGCTATTACTTAACCCATCCAAAGCCAGGAACAAGACCACACAGATAAGGAACAATGAGTGAGATCTGTGGGATAAATGTAATGAGGAATAACGAAAGAACCATTGCTGCAAAAATTGGAACAATGTACTTTGTTACGCCTTCAATCTTTACCTTACCAACACCACAACCTACAAACAGACACGAACCTACAGGTGGTGTTACAGAACCAATACCAAGGTTCATAATGAGCATGAGACCAAAATGAACTTCGCTCATACCTATCGAACGTGCAATTGGAAGGAATATTGGAGTAAAAATAAGAACTGCAGGAGTCAAATCAAGGAACATACCCATTACTAAAAGGAAAATGTTCATAATCAAAAGGATGACATACTTGTTGTTTGATATACTCATAAGAGCATTCGAGATTGCAACTGGAATTCCTGTATAACTCATTACATAACTCATTATTGATGACGAAGCGATAAGGAACAGAATTGTTGCAGAGCTTTTCATTGTATCAGCAAGAAGTTTATAAAAAGTCTTACCATCCATCTCGTGATAAAACAGAGCTAAAAGACCACAGTAAAGACACATTACAACACCAGCTTCTGTAGCAGTAAAGATACCGCCCAAAATACCACCCATTACAATGATAACTGCAAGAAGACTTGGAATTGCGTCAACAACAATCTTTAAAGTTGAGTCAGTCTCTTTGATGATAGAAGCTTTATATCCTTTTTTTACAGCAAGAAAAATTCCAACAGCGATAACAGCAAGACCTAAAAGCAGACCTGTAAGATAACCACCCATAAAGAGTGCTGCTACAGAAACTCCTCCAGCAGTGATTGAGTACAAAATAAGAGGGCCAGATGGAGGAATAAGGATACCAGTAGGTGCAGAACAAATATTTACTGCTGCAGAGTAGTTTGGATCATACCCCTCATCAGCTTCTAGAGGTCCCATAATTGATCCCATTGCCGAAGTTGCAGCAACAGAAGAACCTGAAACAGCTCCAAAGAACATATTTGCAAGAACATTTGTTGCAGCCAGATAACCAGGAACGTGACCTACAAAAAGACGTGCAAGACGTACAAGTCTTTTGGCAATACCACCCTTGTTCATGATGTTTCCACCAAGAGAGAACAAAGGAAGAGCCAGAAGAGAGAACGAGTCAACACCAGAGAAACATCTCTGAGATGCAATTAAACCAAATATTGAAAAATCCATTCCGCACATAAGTGCTGTAATGATAGATGCGATACCAATACCTGCAGAGATAGGAACGCCTGCAAAGAGCATTACAAAGAATGAACCAAATAGCATTAATGTTGCCTGGAGAACCATGGTTATTTACCCTCCTTAAAAACAAAAGCTTTTACATATCTGATAACTCTTGTTATTACAATGAGGACACCAGATACAGGAAGAACAGAATAGAGAATTCTGAAAGGAATGCGCATTACTGAAGATGAGTTAGTTGCATTCATTGATACTCTAAGTCCGCCCCAGATAAATACATATGCAACAAAAAATAAAATTGCAGCTTCAATAAAACAACTAAGAACAATCTTAAAAACACCAGTTACCTTTGATGAAAATAAATCAAGTGCAAGATGCTCGTCTTTATAAAAACAATATGCAGAACCTATCATAGATGCCCAGATAAGTGCATATCGCAAAAATTCATCAGTAAAAGTTGATGGATCTCTTAACACCCATCGTGTAAAAATCTGCCATGTACCGCCGGCAAGAAGAGCAAACATTGATATAGCAAGGAATAAGTCCATTACTCTATCAATTATTTTTTCGATTTTTTCCAAATCAGACTCCTAATTATAAAGGGACAAAAAATAAATCAGACAAAAGAATGCAGAAAAATTACTCATTCCTTTGTCTGACATGTTAATCATTATATAAAACAGATTTATTTATGGTTCTGAATTTTTTCTACGATTGCGTATACTTTTGGATTTGTAGATTTGAGGTTGTCATAGATTGACTGACAAGCTTTCTGGAATGCTGCTGTGTCAACATCCTTTACAACGTTAACTCCGTTTGTATTTACAGCCTTTGTAAGAACAGAGTCTTCAAAGTCTGCCCAAGCCTTTTTATAGTCCTGTGTTGCCTGAGCAGCACATTCTGTAATAGCAGCTTTCTGTTCGTCACTGAGCTTGTTCCATACCCTAGCTGAGATTACTACGATATCAGGAATTCTTGTGTGCTCATCAAAGCTGTAGTACTTTGCAACATCACCATGATCACGAAGAGCTGTAACATTGTTTTCAGCACCGTCGATAACGCCCTGCTGTAAACCTGTATAGATTTCAGAATAGCTCATAACTGTTGCTGAACCGCCGAGACACTTCATCATATCAATAGCAATCTGGCTATCCATAGTTCTGATTTTTAATCCCTTCAGATCTTCTGGCTTTCTAATTGGAGTGTTCTTTGTATAGAATGAGCGAGAACCTGAGTCAAGCCATGTAAGACCTCTGAAACCATCACCTTCTGTTGAAGCATAGAGTTCCTGAGCTATAGAACCATCCATTACAGAATAGTAGTGATCTTTGTTATTAAATACATATGGAACAGAGAGAGCATTCCATAACTCATTAAAGTTACCAAGAGTTGATGCTGATACTTTAGCCATATCGAGTGCACCAGCCTGAATCTGAGCAACCATATCTGACTCAGAACCAAGAGTTCCATTAGGGAAAATCTGGATATTTACAGTACCATTTGTTTTTTCACTAACAGCTTTTGCAAAAGCTGTTAACTGAATATGTACTGCGTGATCTTCAGCAAGATTGTGACCAAGCTTAAGATTTACAGTTTTTTGTGCAGTATTAGAAGAAGCTCCTGAAGCTCCACCTTTGTTACATCCTGTAAGACCGCCTGCAACCATCATACATGACACAGCCATTACAGCTGCTGTTTTTATCAGTTTTTTCATAATAAAAACTATCCTCCTGTTTGTTATTAACATCTAGTATAAGTTAAGTAGCAAAAAAGGATTTATGTCGTAAAAAAATATATATCCCTTTAGCTTTAATAATAGGTTAACACAGGAATTTTAACCACGCTCATGAATTTGTACTGAAAATATCGCAAAATGTAATATATTAGTCTTTTTATTAAAAAAAAATCTAATTATTCATAAAAAAAAGCCTGATACTTTTCAGCATCAGGCTCAATTACGTAAAACTATTCTATACTACTATATTTCAATTTCTCCTTCGTAGCATGTTGATGCACTACCTGTAAGGTAAACAGTGTCACCAGTATACTTTACGCTAAGTTCACCACCGCGAACCTTTACTGTGATATCCTGTCCCATTGGACAATATCCGTTGATTACTGCTGCTACAGCTGCAGCACATGCACCTGTACCACAAGCCATAGTTTCACCATTACCACGTTCCCATGTTCGCAGTTTAAGCTCATTTGCTCCTACAACACGTACAAACTCAGTATTAGTTCTGTTAGGAAATACTTCATGATGTTCAAACAATGGACCTACCTGTGTAATCGGCTCCTTATCAACAAACTTAGAGAATACAACACAATGCGGATTACCGACAGCCATTACGTTTACATAGTAGTCGAAGTTACCAACTCTTAAAGGAACTCCGGCAATTGCATCTTTAGGAAGCTTTGCATAAAGTTTTTCGTCCTTTTTAAAAGGTATTTCGTATTTGTTTGCAATATTCATTGGATCAATTGCTACAGCATCAAGCTTTGCAGGTATGTTTTTTGCCTTAAACTTTGGACTACCCATATCTACTGTTACTGACGATACTTTACCATTTAACTTATACATTGTAAGCTTTTTAACTCCGGCTTCTGTATCTACAGTACATACTGCAGTTGGGTCTTTACGGCGACCATCACGGTCTGCGATACCATTTATGTTATTATCATAAAGATATTTACCTACGGCACGTATTGCATTACCAGCAAGTTTACCTTCAGTACCATCAAGATTAAAGAAACGCATTCGTGCATCAGCTTTTTCAGATTTTTCAATAAGAACTAGAGAATCAGCACCTATCGAACTGCGTCTGTCACAAAGGCGAACAGCAAGCCCAGCAGGATTTGAAACCTTTTGCTCCATTGCATTAATAACGATGAAGTCATTTCCGGTACACTGCATCTTTGTAAACTTAATCTTTTCTTTTGTATCACGAAGCTTATTGATATCAACAAGACCTACGTTATTTGCAGTGTAGCGGCTCTTAAGACAGTCAGCAATTGCGTTTGCTGTATCAATTGCTGTTAAACAAGGAATATCCTTTTCAACTGCATGACGGCGAAGTCTTACTGAGTCTGCTCGTGGATTACGACCTTTTGCAGATGTTGAAATAACATAATCAATCTTACCACTGTCAAGAAGACTTAAAAGGTTATCATCCGGATTTTCATGAATTTTATTTACTACTGTAACATCCATTCCAAAATCACTGATTACCCTTGCAGTACCCTCAGTTGCATAGAGTTTAAAGCCCATATCGTAGAACTTACGTGCCAGGTCAGGAATTTCATAGTGGTCTGTTGTACGTATTGTAAACAGGACACCACCGCTTCTCTTCATGGTGTAACCAGCTGCAACCAATCCCTTGAAGATTGCTTCTTCTCGAGTTGCTGCAATACCTAATACTTCACCTGTTGACTTCATCTCAGGTCCTAAGTGAGTATCTACATCCATAAGCTTTTCAAAGCTGAACACAGGAACCTTTACGGCAAAGTATGGTGGATTACGGTATAAACCTGTTCCAAATCCCATATCGCGAACCTTCTCGCCAAGCATTGCTCTTGTTGCAAGCTCAACCATAGGTACGCCTGTTACCTTTGAAATATAAGGTACAGTACGACTTGATCTAGGGTTTACTTCGATAATGAAAAGATCATTGTTGTATATAAGATACTGAATGTTTACAAGACCACGTGTGCCCAAAGCTAAAGCAAGCTCACGACTCTGTTTAATTATTTTTTCACGGATAATATCATTAAGGTTCCAGCTAGGATATACAGCAATTGAGTCGCCAGAGTGAATACCTGTACGTTCAATATGTTCCATGATACCAGGGATAAGAATATCCTCCCCATCACAGATTGCATCTACTTCAAGCTCAGTACCCATCATGTATTTGTCAATAAGTACAGGGTTTTCGATTTCCTGTGAAAGGATAATTTTCATATATTCTTTTACATCAGCGTCATTAAATGCAATAATCATGTTCTGACCACCCAAAACGTAAGATGGTCGTAAAAGAATTGGATAGCCTATCTGTTCTGCTGCTGCAAGAGCTTCTTCTGTTGTAAATATTGTCTGACCTTTTGGCCTGTTTATACCGAGATTTTCACACAATTCTTCAAAACGCTCACGATCTTCGGCAACATCAATAGAATCTGCTGATGTACCAAGAATACGGATTCCCTGCTCATCGAGGAACTTTGTAAGTTTAATTGCAGTCTGACCACCAAAAGCAACTACTACACCAATTGGTTTTTCAGTGTTGTAGACACTCATTACATCTTCAGGAGTAAGAGGTTCAAAATAAAGTCTGTCTGATGTATCGAAATCTGTTGAAACAGTCTCAGGGTTATTGTTAATTGTTACTACATCATAACCAAGCTTTTTGAGCGACCATACACATTGAACAGATGCATAGTCAAACTCAATACCCTGTCCAATACGTATAGGCCCAGAACCTAATACAATAACAGTGCCTTTTTTACTTTTTTTGCCAGTTTCTTCTCGTTCAGTAAGAAAGTCTTCGGCTTCATTTGCAGTATTGTATCCACCATAAAAATATGGAGTATCTGCACTAAACTCACCGGCACATGTATCTACCATTTTAAATGTTGCAGGTATATGTGCAAGCTTACCTTGTGCAACAAGCTCTTTTGCTTTTTCACTATCCTTTAACTTACCTGTTGAGCCAGTAATTGTAACACCAGAAAGCTGTTCAATTACCTTGTCTGGGTATCCATATTTTTTTGCCTCTTTATAATAGTCAAGTGTAAGCTCACCTTTACCATCTTTAATTGAAGCAAACTGCTTTTCCATATCAGCAAGGTTCTTTAAATGAGCAAGGAACCAAATGTCTATCTTTGTAATATCGTTAATCTGTTCTATAGTAAGGATATCACGTTTAATTGCCTGGAATATCGCAAAAATACGCTGATCAGTACACTGTCCTACACGTTCTTTTATCTGTTCATCGCTTTCTTCTTCAAATACAGGAAGGTTAAGACTTGAAACACCTATCTCAGCACCACGGGCAGCTTTCATAATAGCTGTTTCAAAATTATGACCAATTGCCATAACTTCACCAGTTGCCTTCATCTGTGTACCAAGCTTACGGGCAGCATATACAAACTTATCAAATGGGAATTTAGGGAACTTAACTACTACATAGTCAAGAACAGGTTCAAAACATGCAGCTGTTTTTTTTGTTACAAAGTTTGGTATCTCATCAAGGTTATAACCAATGGCAATAAGAGTTGCAACCTTAGCAATTGGATAGCCAGTTGCCTTTGAAGCAAGAGCCGAAGAACGTGAAACACGAGGGTTTACTTCGATAACTGCATATTCAAAGCTGTCTGGCTTAAGGGCAAACTGACAGTTACAGCCACCTTCCATACCAAGGGATGATATGATATTTAATGCTGCACTACGGAGCATCTGATATTCTTTATCACTTAAAGTAACTGTTGGAGCAATAACGATTGAGTCACCTGTATGTACACCAACAGGGTCAAAGTTTTCCATTGAACATACTGTAAGTACGTTACCAGAGTGGTCACGCATTACTTCAAACTCAACTTCCTTCCATCCAGTGATACACTTTTCAACAAGAATCTGGTGTATAGGCGATCTGTGAAGCCCATTGTGTGCAATTTCATCAAATTCTTCCCATGTATTTGCGATACCACCACCTGTACCACCAAGGGTAAATGCAGGTCTGATAATAGCAGGTAAACCAATACCATTTTTTGCAAAATCAAGGGCATCTTCATATGTTGTAACAACTTTTGAAGGGATACATGGCTCACCAATTGATTCCATTGTGTCCTTAAACAACTGACGGTCTTCTGCTTTGTCAATTGTTTCTGGCTTTGCACCTAAAAGTTTAACGCCGTGTTCCTCAAGGAACCCTGACTTTGCAAGCTCCATACAAAGTGTAAGACCTGTCTGTCCACCTAATGACGATAAAATACTATCAGGTTTTTCTTTTTCGATGATACGCTTGATTGTCTCAGGTATTAGAGGTTCAATGTAAATCTGATCAGCCATTGTGTGATCAGTCATTAAAGTTGCAGGGTTAGAGTTTACAAGAACAACTTCGAGGCCCTGTTCTTTAAGGGCTTTACAAGCCTGACTACCAGCATAGTCAAATTCAGCTGCCTGACCGATAATAATTGGGCCAGAACCAATAACCATTACCTTGTGAATACTAGGATTTAAAGGCATACGTGCAACTCCTGTAATTTAAAAAAAAACTGAACCCGTAAAAACGAATTCAGTTAAAAAATTCAAAAATAAAATCAACAACTGACCAACAAGTCAATTTATTTAATGCGTATTCAGACTGGTTTATCGTTGTTTTAGTTACCATACTGGAATTGTATTATATATAAATATTTTGATTTATACTAGATATATGCTAGAAATTCTTACCATCCAGTACCTTTTGTATCAGTTTACCATCTTTGTACACTAATTTAAGACTAAAAAACGGTACTTTATCCTGCATCAGCTTTAAAAAAATCTTATCACCTTCCCAGGCAGGCAGTCCATTTACTTTTTCTATTGGTACCCATTCTAAAGAACCTTCATCACAGTCAATTAGCGACCCAGTAAAATCATTACTGTGAAAAAGCGCCATATATTCACAGTCTTTATCATCACTGATAAAAGTAATAAGACCACAAAATCTTGCACTGTTAAGGGTAAGACCAGTTTCTTCTTTTACTTCGCGTATAACACAGTCTTCTGGGCTTTCGCCCCATTCAAAGTGACCGCCAACACCAATCCATTTGTCCTTGTTTATATCATTTTGCTTTTTTATTCTGTGAAGCATCAGATAGCAATTATCTTTTTCAATGTAACACAACGTAGTCAAAGGTGATTTCATACATTAAATATAATTTATTTTTTTAAAAGTTGTAATCATATTATGGAAGATAATTACTATATGAAAATAAACGCAATGGGTGCAATACTTTTCATAAATATTTTATTTTTGTATAATGTGGCTTTAGTATGAGTACTAAAGCATGCCTCGTCCTGGCTAACGGACTGGTCTTTGAAGGAAAAAATTTTGGAGCTTCCGGTTGTATCATCGGTGAAGCAGTATTTACTACTGGTATGAACGGCTACCTGGAAACTTTAACTGACCCAAGTTATTTTGGTCAGATTGTAACACAAACTTTCCCTCTTATTGGTAACTACGGTTTAATCACACCTGATTTAGAATCATCAAAGATTCATGTTCGTGGTTACATTGTTCGTTCATGGTGTGAAACACCATCTAATTTCCGCCAGACAGGTGATATCGATACCTGGCTTAAAAATCAAAACATAATTGCACTTTACGATATTGATACACGAGCTTTGACAAAAGTTTTACGCGAAGCCGGAGTTATGAACGGTATGCTTATTGCGGGAGACAGTGCAGAAGCTAAAGAAGCATTTGCAGCTCTCAATGATTCTGCAAAAAAACAGGCCTTTCTAGATAAGATCAAAGCATATAAGATTGAAAAGGCTGTTGAAACAGTTACATGTGATGCAGTAAAGATTGAAAAAGATGCACAGTCTGTTTTTGCCGAAAGTGCTCAGTATAAAGCTGTTCCAGTTCGTGCAGACGGAACAAAAGAAAACGATGCTGAAAAAGCAATGAAAAACGGAAAAGGTAAAAAGGTTATACTATGGGACTTTGGTGCAAAAGCTAATATCCGACGAGAGCTTTTAAAGCGTGGTCTTGAAGTTGTAACAATGCCTTGTACAGCAACAGCTGCTCAGATTATTAATGAAAATCCAGATGGCGTTATGCTTAGTAACGGACCTGGAGACCCTGCTGATAACGTAGGTATCATTGCCGAAATAAAAAAGCTTTTAGAAAAAAATATCCCAATTTTTGGTATTTGTCTTGGACATCAGATGCTTGCCCTTGCAAAAGGTGCTAAAACATCAAAACTCAAATATGGACATCGCGGTGCAAACCAGCCTGTAAAGCATTTGTCATCAGGTCGTGTATATATTTCAAGTCAAAACCACGGTTATGCAGTTGAAAACCAGACATTGCCAAAAGGTGCTGTTTTGAGTTTTGTAAATACAAATGACGGAACATGTGAGGGCGTAACATACACTGATACACCTGCTTTTAGTGTACAGTTTCACCCAGAAGCGGCCTCTGGACCGCTTGACACAAGCTTCCTCTTTGATGAGTTTGTAAACCTTATAAACGATCACTCATACTTTAAGGCATATAAAACTCCATATGAACGAGTAGATGCAATTTCATACTTTGCTTCTACCATAAAAACAACAAAAGAACAGGCTGTTAAAGCTTAGTTTTTTTATATTTCTATCCTCTAAAGCACCAGCATAGTCTGGTGCTTTTTTTGTAACTCTAATACTTTATTATTATCATTGAACAATATTGCTATTAGCTATATTATGTTGCCTATGATAGAACTTAACAGTCACCAGCGTAAACTGCTGGAAAAGTATGCACAGTCACTTTCACCAGATGCTCTTATTGGTGGAGCTGGCGTTACAGACGAGCAGATTAAGCATATCGAAATGGCAATTGCTGCCCATGAGCTCATTAAAGTAAAATTTAACGAGTTTAAGGAAGACAAGCAGGAGTTAAGTCAGAAGATTGCAGACGAGACTAATTCTACATTAGTACGTATAATCGGTAATGTTGCTTCTTTTTACCGTGCTGCAAAAGATCCTGCAAAGCAAAAGTATACTAAAGAATTAAACAAACTTGCAAAGTAAGTCTTAATCTGAAACATCTAAACTAAAATGAAGAAAGCCGGTATGTTACGAACCGGCTTTTTTTGTGTTCTTAAATCTTAGCCTCAGTTGCTAGGTAGTAGCGAAAATACAAGAGGTTTATTTACACTATCATGCTCTAAATCATTCAAAATTTGTTTTATGTCAGCCTTTATATTTGTATAGTTTGATATCATTGTATCATTATATATTTCCATAAGTTCTTTTGGTGAAATATTATCACCAAGCCCGTAATTATAATTATTTAATGCTTTAACAACTTCATCCCACAACCAAAAGCATGTTGTGATGTTACCCGCCTCAATACCATCATAATCACTTATATCATAATAAAGCCTTGCATTATCAGTTACCGTTAATGAAAGTTTGTATTTTTTTTCAGGATCATTAAGATCCTTAGTTGAACCATAAAGAGCTGTATATACATCTTTAAACACAGAGCCAGATGGAGAGTTCCATCTGGCAACAGGACAATAGGTATACCAGTTATTTGTATTTATCGGTGTTGATAATGATGCACTACCAGAGTTATCAGTACCGGTTATATTAATATCAACAGATTTTATTGAGTTTAACTCGCTTGAGTAGCCTTCAAGATCAAAATAATCACCATACTGATACAAAGGCGATTGTGAATCGCTATAAGTTGAAGGGGCAATAAAAAAAAGCATAGGAGCGGTATTATCAATTTTTATTGATAATGTGGCACTGCTTTTGTGCCCACCTTCATCATAGACTGTAGCTGTTACAACATATTCTCCATCTAAATATTTTGAGCTGTCTACAGTAAGCTGCCAGCTTTCTTTATCACTGTTTACTATTGCAATGTTTTCTTCATAGGTTATATCAAGAGTCGTATTTGTCAGCTTTACATTTACTCCCATAACCTCACGGTCATCACTACAGCTGCCTGCAACATTAAAAATAGATCTAATTACCACGTTATTTGGAGGATATGATATGTTAACAACTGGAACACTGGTATCTATTGATTCACCAAGACCAACAGTGCATCCTATAATAATAAGAGACAATAGCACATTTATTTTTAACACAATTTTGTTAAATAACTTCATATTATATACTTATTATAGTTGAAAAATCATTTTTTAATAGTAAAACATTTTGTTATACTAAAGATTATATTAACTTTATTTCTTTTTCTTTTTACCTACCGTTCATTAGTTTAACAGCTTCTTCAGTAAAGTTTTGTGTTCATCACTTATCCGATAACTTTCACGAGCCTTTTGCACAGTTTTTTTTAGGCACCACTCATTTAACAGGTTCTGCTGCATAAAAGCATAAGTTTTATCCCATTGTTTTGCCAGTGCAGTTGCAAAATACCAGCTTATCATCATGTTTACATAGTAATTATCGTCAGCTACTGTCTTATGATCCCGGCATTTTGTAACTACCAGTCGTAAGTATTCACTATCAAAATACTCCTCAAGATACACATCCATAAACATTTTTATTGCAAAACGTACTGTATATGCATGTGACGAGTTTATCCATTGTTTTACATATGGTAAAAGCTTGTCCGGATTTGACTTAAAACATTTTGGACACTTACAGTCACTTACAGCCCAATTATTTACATATGGCAAAAAACAATTTACAGCACCAACACATTGATCAAAATCTTTAATGCTGCATACATACATCATGTGGAGCTGGTTTTCTTCATGGTAGGTATGAGGCAAAGTGTTTATAAAGTCTTGATTCACGTATTTTAATAATGCTCTGATTTTTGGAACCTTTACACCTATTACTTTATCTTTGTCGATATTTGGCAGTAAAGAAGACGAAAAATCTCTGTATTTAGACTCTGAAGCTTCAAGCAAAAGTTCTTTTATATCATTCATATTATATAATTTATTATCTCATGTGTGATTTGTCAAAATAAGGCTTTTAACTGTAGCCAGGGTAATAATTTATGGACACCATATTTTTATTTTGCTATAATTATCAAGACTGTTTTTAAGTCTTTTTCTTATATACATATCGAGGACTATAATGCCAAAAATCGAAGTCAACGAAAAACTTTTTTTTAACCTTCTTGGTACAAAATACGATTACGACACATTAGAAAAAAAATTAACCTGTGGAAAGGCTGAGCTTGATGAAAAGCCTGACATGACACAGAGTGAAGATGAACGCGTAATTAAAATCGAACTTAACGACACAAACCGTCCAGACCTTTGGTCAACAGGTGGTGTTGCTCGTCAGTTACGCTTACATGCAGGCAGCAAACGTTCTGACTACAGTAAGTTTATGTCAAAGGCTGGAGATATCAAAGATACAGCAGACCGCTTTGTTACTGTTGATGCATCTGTAAAAGATGTTCGTCCATACATGGTAAGCTTTGTAATTTCAGGAAAAGCAATTGACGATCCTATGCTTAAAGATATTATCCAGACTCAAGAAAAACTTTGCTGGAACTTTGGACGTAAACGTAAGACAATTTCTATGGGGGTTTATCGTGTTGGTAACCTTAAGTGGCCAGTTCACTACACTGCTGTAGATCCTGATACAACTTCATTTGTTCCATTACAGTTTGACACTCTAATGACATGTCGTCAGATTATTAGTGAACATCCAAAAGGAAAGGATTTTGGATGGATTTTAAAAGATGCAAAGGTTTATCCTCTTTTAAAGGACGACAAAGGTGAAATAATGTCTATGGCACCAATTATCAATAGTGCAACACTTGGTGCTGTTCAGGTTGGTGACACAGGTCTTATGGTTGAGCTTACTGGTACTGAAATGGAAAGCCTTATTCTCAGTGCAAATATTGTAGCTTGTGACTTTGCTGATGCTGGCTATGAAATTTTACCTGTAAAGGTTTCACATCCATATGATACTGGATTTGGTAAAGATATTGTTGTTCCATACTACTTCCAGAAACCTACAAAAGCATACCTTAATAACATCAATAAAAAACTTGGTTCAGATCTTTCAAAAGAACAGGTTCTTGATGCATTAAGCCGTATGGACAATGATGTTACAGTAGCAGAAGTTAATGGTGATATTGAGTTTACTGTGGCACCAGCACCATATCGCAATGACTTTTTACATGAAGTTGATATTATCGAAGATGTTATGATTGGTATGGGTCTGGACTTTTTTAAACCAGAGCGTCCAAGTGACTTTACTATCGGTAAGCTTTCAGATGTTACTCTTTACAGCCGCAAAACAAAGGAATTAATGGTTGGTCTTGGTTACCAGGAAATGATTTTTAACTACCTTGGCTCTAAAAGAGATTATATTGATAATATGAACATTACAGCTGAGGGTGTAATTGAGATTTCAAATCCAATGAGTGAAAACTATCAGTTTGTTCGTCCAAGTATTATTGCTTCTCTATTAAGAGCTGAGAGTGCAGCTGCAAATGCAATATTCCCTCATAAGGTATTTGAAATCGGTAAAGTTGCGTTCCTTGACTCTAGTGAAAACACTGGTACAAAGACAATTCAGTCATTGGGCTTCTTAACTGCAAGTAACAATGCAAACTTCAATGACCTTGCAAGTGAAGTTGCATCAGTTTTATATTTCCTCGATCATAAATACGATGTAAAAGAAGCATCAGACCCTCGTTTTATCCATGGACGCCAGGCAGCAATTATGCTTAATGGAAAACAGGTTGGTATTTTTGGAGAGGTTCACCCTTCTGTTCTTGAAAACTGGAATATTTCTGTACCATGTGCAGCAGGTGAAATTGACCTTGAGTCTCTTATGAATACAAACTCTACAGCACAGGATGTAAAAGTTAAATCAGCTTCAAAAGTTGATGAAAAAAAAGCTAATAATGCGACAGAGACAAAGGTAAAGGACGAAGGTCCTAAGCTTGCAGAAGATCAGGTAGCTCACTTTAATAAATATGTAGAGCTTAAGGTTGCAAAAATCTTAAGTGTTGAGTGCAATCCTCAAGGCGACAAGCTCTATATTGAGCATCTTGATGATGGCAGCGGAACAGAACGTATAATTCAGTCTGGTTTACGACCTTATCTTACAGAAGAAGAACTTTTAGGACAGCATGTAATCATCGCTTCAAACCTTGCACCACGTAAGATGAAGGGAGTTGAAAGCCGTGGTATGCTCCTCGCTGCAGATTATACAGAAGATGGCAAAGAAAAAGTAGAACTTTTAACAGCTCCATGGGCAGAACCTGGTACAGTAGTTGTACTTGAAGGATCTGATCCACAAGCTGAAAAACCTGCAAAAATTGATGCAGATAAGTTCTTTAAGGTTGTCATCAACGTAAAGGATCATACAGTAAATGTTAACGGCGTTAAACTTACAGCTGCTGGCAAAGCACTTACAACTGTAAAAAGCAACGACTGTGAAGTTTGCTAACAATAACTAAAATATTTGAAAAAGCCCGTGATTATTGTTTCACGGGCTTTTTTTTTGTATTATAGCCCTATGAATAAAAGCCAGCAACAGACTATAAATTATCAAAAAATTCTGGATAAGATTATTGATGAAATTAAAATAACGACCATAAAAACTAGTCATAAGCCTACACTTCTTTTACATGCCTGTTGTGGGCCTTGTTCATCATATGTAATTGAATATCTTGCATCAGTGTTTGATATTACAATTTACTATTATAACCCTAACATTCACCCATCAGAAGAATACTTTCGAAGATTAGATGAGCTAAAAAAGTTTTTAACACAATTTCCTGAAAGCGTAAAAAATAATGTAAAACTAGTCATTGATGATTATCAGCCAAAAGATTGGTTTGATACTACAGGAGTTCTTATAGATACTTACTTACAGGATGAAGAAGAAAAAGGTGAAAGATGTCGCAGATGTTACAAAATGCGTATGAAAAAAGCCTTTATTTATGCATGCCAAAACAACTTTGACTGGTTTACAACAACATTAAGTATCAGTCCTTATAAAGACTCTCAAATGATAAACGTGATTGGAAATAATCTTCAAAATGGTAATGATGAAGATAAAGAAATTATAAAAAATCTTTCACATATTACTAAATTTTTACCATCAGACTTTAAAAAACGATCAGGTTTTTTACGCAGTACACAGTTGAGTGCTGAGTATGGTTTATGGAGACAGGAGTACTGTGGCTGTGTTTACTCGATGCGTACTGCAGTAAAAGAAGACATATAACTCGGACAATACACATACATAACTTATACATAGTACAAGTTATGTATGCTTATAAAACCTATTAGTTTTCTTTACGCAATTTCAACAGGTCTTGAAACCCCAGTTAGAGGTTTCTTTAACTGTACAGAACCTTGTATGCTTGTACGAACAACAAGACAGTATGTACCTGATGGAACTGCAAACGGAACAACGACATTTAATTCCCTTGGTTTATTACGAATTATTGATTTTTCTTCAATTTTAATCCAAGAACTTTCATCTTTCACTGGATTATTATCTATATCTACCGGTGCAAACCAGATACCATTAACAGTACCTCCAAGTTTTAAATGCTTACCTCCTATTTTCAAAACATTTCCGGCATTATATGGTATGTTTGTTTCATTATTTGGTAATAGACAAACAACGTCGATTACAGGAGAATTGTCACCATAAACAATGCTTGCAACATTTAACTTTTTAACAGTTTCGTTTGTAAGTGAACTTGGAGTAAATCCAACATCAAATACACCATTTACAGCAGCATCTGATATACCATTTGCCTTGCATTTGTAAGTCAAGTATAAAGATCCTATATCAAGTAGATTAACAGCTTTACCACGAGCAATCATATCGAGTATTTCTTGCTGAATTAAAATTATAACAGTCTTCATCATATATGGGTCGATTCCGGGATGTTTTTTTATAGCCTCTGATATAAGATTACTCACAGACGCTGTATCACGACTTACACGTGCATAATAGGTTCCATCTTTTCTGATGTTATTTTTGAAAAGAACAAGATTAGCTTTATATCTGCTTTCTTCAATTGTTGAAATGTTTTCCATAATTTTTCTCCTTATATTGGATAAACATAAAGTCTAATAAGTAGCTGCAACGCAGTTTTCAGCAACAAAGGGTTGAAAAATTGAATTTCGGATTTTATACTTTACTTAAGTTTCTTAGGTATTTTCCTAAACTCTGATCGGCCACATAACTTTCCCCAAAGTTTGTGGCTTTTTTCAACCCTGTTTAACCCGATTTTTTATCATAAATAATCTCCTTCTTATTAATTAGATATCTTTATACTGAAATAATAAATCGACTTTATATGAGATGGAGCACTACTAAAGTAGAAAAAAGTATTTTTTTTATTTTTAAATAGCATTATTCATTGTCAGTAAATAACCTACTTTATGACAATGAAAGCATTAAATTTACAACAATGAAACTAATTATTTTTTTACTATGAATATACAGATATTTGTATCGTTGATTCAGTTATTTTAAACTTCATTAATAGACTTTTTGTCCTTCATCTATGTATAATTTTTTTTATGGAAGAAGTTTATATCCAGGAAAAAGCAGAACGCATACGAGATGTAATCAGATATATCTCAAAATTTAAAAACGCTGCAGTTGTAATTCATTTAGATGATACTATCATCGATTCCCCTTTATTTTCCGCTCATATAAGGGACATATCCCTTATACACGAAGCAGGACTTAGAGTAATCATAGTCCCGGGAGCTCACAACCGTATAGATGAACTTTTAAGAAAAAGTAATATTCCTTGGTCCATAAAAAATGGATGCCGTATTACAACTCCAGAAGCAATGGAAGTAATTAAAACAGCAGCTTTTGACACAGCAAATATTGTTATGACAAGCCTGGCTGGAGAGCATTTAACAGCAGTTATAGGGAACTGGGTCCGTGCACGTGGAAAGGGTGTTTTAGATGGTATCGATTATGCCACATCAGGAGAAATCGATAAAATTGATGATAATACCATTAAGACCGTTCTTGATAATGGATTTATTCCTATATTTCCTTGTATTGGCTGGAGTTTGAACGGTAAACCTTATAATATTTCATCAGTACAACTAGCAAGTCAGGTTGCTATACATCTAAAAGCAGATAAATTGTTTTACCTTTTACCTGAAGCAGAGCTATCTGAAAAATACTTTGTAATTCCTCCTGAACAGGGGCTCTCGCCTGATGGCTGTATTCCAGCTATGAATATTGAAGAACTTGAATCTTTTATCACGTGTAATAAAAAAGCAAAAAGTAACTTATCACGTGGCAATAAAGTTTTAATTGATAATATAATGCAGCGTATTAAGCTTGCTAAAAAAGCCTGTCTATCAGGTGTGTCACGTGTTCATATTTTAAATGGATCTCTTGATGGTACACTACCATGTGAAATTTTTAGTGATCTTGGTAGTGGTACAATGATCTATTCAAGTAACTATGGAAAAATCAGAGCAATGCGTCGCGAAGATATATCCAGTGTTCTTTCTTTAATACGACCATTTGTTAGAAAAAAAATACTATTACCGAGAACAAAGGAACAACTGGAAGTAAGCTACAATGATTATGTTGTATATGAGCTTGATGGTGCTATACGAGCATGCGCAGCACTCCATATCTATAATCGGGATCAGGCAGAGATTGCAGCTGTTGCAGTTGATGAAACCTTCTCTCATATTGGTATAGGGCCTCAAATAATTAAATATTTAATTGATAAGGCTAAGACTATAAGTCTTAAAAGTGTTTTTATTCTTACAACACAGACTTCAGACTGGTTTGAAGGTCAAGGTTTTATTCCAGACACAATAGGTTCTCTTCCTGAAGACAGGCAAAGACAATGGAATCCTAAACGAGGATCCAAAGTGTTTAGGCTTCCTTTAAATTAATAGATATCTTACTATTTTTGAAGAGGACCATGCTTTTTTGCATGGTCTTTTTTTATTTACTTATAATACAGTATTTTACATATTTTCATTTTAAAGTACGAACCTTAGGTAGTTTAAATCACTATCATTTGTCATTTAAACTAAGACACGTGTTTTATTTTTACAACCGTAAGTTTGAATTTTATGATCACGTGTTTCTTTTACTTTATTCTCCTTTGTTTCATGTTTCACGTGAAAC
>JAZUGE010000020.1:0-29421 GCA_045641045.1 Treponema sp.
GCTTTTTTCTTTTTAAACGCATTTTACGTCAGATCTTAGCGGGAAAGTACTGTAAAATTGTCGCGCGAGATTTACGCTGTAAATCTCGATGAATAAAATTACGAAGTAATTTTATGACAGTCTCGTTTTTGCCCCTGCAAATATGAAATTTTTTATTGCTTAAAATACTCATTTCGAGTATTTTATAATAGATGTCGGGTATCAAAACTTATATTGCAATAGATCTAAAATCCTTTTATGCTTCTGTTGAGTGTCATGAGCGAGGTCTTAATCCTCTTACTACGAATCTTGTTGTAGCCGATCTATCCCGATCAAGTAAAACGATCTGTCTTGCAGTTTCTCCTAGTTTGAAGGCATATGGCTTAAAGGGACGAAGCCGCCTTTTTGAGGTTGAGCAGAAGGTTAAAGAGTATAAAGCAAAAACAGGAAAAAAACTTGAGTATATTACAGCTCCTCCCCAGATGGCTCTGTATATAAAATATTCTTCTAAAATATATGGTATTTACCTAAAATATTTTTCAGCAGAAGATATACACGTCTATTCTATTGATGAAGTATTTATTGATGCCACTTCATACTTAAAACTATATAATTTATCTCCTGAAAAACTTGCTCAAAAGGTGATACTTGATATTTTAAATTGTACAGGCATCACTGCAACGGCAGGAATCGCTCCTAATCTTTTTTTATGTAAGGTTGCGATGGATATTGTTGCTAAACATATAAATCCTGATGAAAATGGTGTTCGCATAGCTGTCCTGGATGAAATGACTTATCGGAAAAATCTTTGGTCCCATAAGCCAATTACTGATTTTTGGCGTATTGGACCTGGCCTTGCGGAACGACTGCGTAAAAACTATATGTTTACAATGGGTGATATTGCCAGGCGATCGCTTAAAAATGAGGATTTATTGTATAAAGTGTTTGGTGTTGATGCTGAAATACTTATTGACCATGCCTGGGGATATGAGCCGTGTTCTATAAAAGATATAAAATCCTATAAGTCAGACCAGATAAGTTTCGGCTCGGGACAAGTTTTACACAGACCGTATGAGTATGAAAAGGCTCGTATTGTTGTTAAAGAAATGGCTGAAATTCTTGCCCTTGACCTGTTTGAAAAAGGTATGGTTACGTCGAGTATTACTTTATTTGTAGCATACGATAAACAGTTTCGGGATAGTAAAGATAGTTATAAAATAGAACTTGTTACTGATCCCTGGGGAAGAGTGTTACCTAAACCTGTTCAGGGAACTGTAGGATTAGGTAGCCTTACTTATTCTTCAAAGATAATATGCGATAAAGTGCTTTACCTGTTTGATGTAATTGTAAATAAGTCATTGTATGTCAGAAAGTTAAATATATGTGCAAATAATGTGGTTACAAAAGAGTATAAAAGTATGGAGCTCTTTAATGATGATATTGATGAAACGGAAGAAAGTCTGCAGCAAACTCGCCTTAATATTATGAAAAAGTATGGTAAAAATGCCATCATAAAGGGGGCTGATTTGCAGGAAGGTGCTACGACAATAATGCGAAATAATCAGATAGGAGGACACAGAGCTTGAGTGACTCTTATAGTGATATAATTGATACACAGTGGCCTCGCCATTCCTTTAGAGAACGTATGAGTTTAGCTAAAAGAGCAAAAATCTTTTTACCTTTTTCGGCTCTCAAAGGTCATAACGAGGCTATAGCAGAAACATTAAATGAAAATGAACTTGCTATAGCCAAAAGTGATAAGGGCTCGTTATTTGACGACTGCTCACCTGAATATTTTGATTAATTTAGTCAAAATACTCGAAATAGGCAAGGCTTTCGATATGAGATGTGTTTGGATAAAAGTCTAATAAAAAAAGCTTTGCAAGCCCATAACCGCTTTTTAAAAGGCGAGAAGCATCACGGGCATGAGTTGAAGGATCACAGGATACGCTTCGTATCTGTCCTGTTTTGCACTCACAAAGCCAGTCACATACTTTTTTTTCCATCCCTGAACGAGGTGGGTCTATAACTACAGCATCATATTTGCCTTCGTTCTCAATTATGTATTTAGCATTTTGAGTAACAAATTTTTCACCTGATACCCCGTAGCTTTCATGTTTTTGACCTGTAAGATTTGTTTCGGCAAATACAAGGGCGTCTCTATTGTGTTCTACAAGTGTTGTTTTATTAAATATATCAGCCAAAAATACTGAAAAAGTCCCACAGCCTGCATACATGTCTAAAACATTTGATCCTCCCATGTTTGTACATACTGCATCGACTGTTTTTTCGAGAACTTCAAGATTTGACTGAAAAAATCCCTGTACATCAAAATCAATTTTTTTATTTTTAAGCTGCACAGAACATACGTTAGGTGTGTGTTGTGTTGAACCTGCAAAACGGTGTTGAACCTTATTCTTTATTTTGCGGTTTTTAGAAGGTTTACCTTGTATCAGCTGCGGTGTAGCTGTTGCTTTTTTAATTTCGTCGGCAATAATTACACCTGGATAGTTGTTGTTTTTATAGTTTAGTACGCGTTTGTCTCCAAATACATGTACGCGTCCCTGAGGACGATCTTTTTGAGGAACATAGCTGAGGTACTGATTAATTTCTGCAGTTGCTATTGGACAATTTGTCAGACTGACAATATTATTGCTGCCTTTTTCGCTTAATCCTCCGTCTGTAAATTGCAGGCGTGATCTGTAACCTGTGGTTGCACCACTTATGATTTGAATCTCTGGTACTTTTATACCTTCTCTTTCAAAGCAGTCTCTAAGCATCTGGACTCTAAGTTTTTGCTGAAAGTCTGGTGCAATGTGCTGCATATTGCATCCACCACACTTACCGTATAGAGGACAAAAAGGCTCAACTCTGTGAGGTGAACTTTCGAGTATCTTTACAATTTTTGCTGTGTCATAATCCTTGTATGACTTTGAAATTTCGATTTCAAGCTTTTCGCCTGGTATAGCATATGGAACAAAAACGTTTTTGCCGTTTACTTTTGTAAGGCAGTCTCCACCAAATACTATTTTTTCTGCAGTTACTGTATATGTTTGCATAATTTATATCTGTGTAAAAATAAAGTTACAGAAGCTTTTAATTCTGTTCATAAATGATGTTTCAATACGTTCTTTTAAGAAAAAGATTTTTGGTGCGTCAACGCATCCTGCTGAATATAAAATCCAGTTATCACCGTCTCTAAAAAGAGTGATATATGACTGCATGTTATGTTTTTTTACTGCAGTAAACTTTCCGTGGTATATTAAATCATCAAGATTTTGAAGCATGTAATAGTAATATGAATCTGTTTCTTCAATATCAATTTGGGCATCAAACTTTCCAAATAGTGACATTTCAAGTTCACAGCTAACAACTGTATCTGCTCCATCTTTGTTTATTTCTTTAATCTGGGCAGAGTCATACAGTTTGTACATTTTCTGTGTGCGCTCTGAAAAGTATGGTATGTTTACATATGAAGGCAGGTTTAGAAGTGTTGTATTTACTCTTTCCCGTAAATCTTCGTTTCCTTCATAAGGTACAACTTTAATTACTTCTGCAATGTAGGCAGGTTTAAGAGAAAAAACGCCCTTATAAAGCTTTTCAGTTTCAGCAGTGCGGTTTATACATAAATCTTTGTATGAATCAATATTACGGATTAGAACCTCGCCAGCTTCAAGTCTGGCAATTTCTTCCTGTTTGATTTTTTTATTAAAAGGTGCAGCTTCAACTGATAGCGAAATTGTTGCAAAAATAAAAATAGCTGTAAAAATGTTCTTTGTTTTCATAGTGTTCATAATATACAACGAAACCTGTTTCTAAACAATAAGTTACAAAAAATTACCATATAATTGAATAGACTTTTTATTTTTTCTGATGATATACTTAAAATATGATAGCTCCATATATAAAAGAAATTATTAATAGTAAAAGTGCATCTGTTATCAGAAAGATGTTTGAAGAAGGTGTTGCTCTAAAAAAGCAATACGGTGAAGATAATGTATTTGATTTTAGTCTTGGAAATCCTGATCTTGATCCTCCATATGAGGTTGTTAAGGCTATAAAAGAACAGGCTGAGGATGTTTCCCATGGATGCCATGGATATATGCCTAATGCAGGTTATGATGAAGCAAGACAGGCTATGGCAGCCAAGACTGCTCTTGAACAGGGATGTGAAGTTTCAGGTAAAAATATTGTAATGACAGTTGGTGCTGCAAGTGCTTTGAACTGTGTATTTAAGGCAATACTTAGCACTGGTGATAAAGTTATTGTACCAGCTCCTTTTTTTGCAGAGTATCGTCACTATGTACATAATTATGGTGGTATTCTTGTTGAAGTTCCTTCAAATGATGATTTTTCGTTAAATGTTGACACAATAAAAAATGCTTTAACACCTGATACTCAGGCTGTATTGATTAATACTCCAAATAATCCGTCAGGAAAGGTTTATAGTGAAAGTGATATTATTGCTTTAACTGATGTTTTAAAATCTCATGGTGATAAGTGTGGTAATTATCCATATCTTATTTGTGATGAACCATATAGAGCAATTGTTTATGACGGCAAAACTGTGGCTCCTGTTTTTAAGCACTATGATAACACTGTGATTGTTACTTCATTTGCAAAAAATTTGAGTTTACCTGGCGAACGTATTGGTTATATAGCAGTTAATCCTAAATGCAGTGACTGTGATGATTTTATCAGAGCTGTAACATTTGCTCTTCGTGTATTAGGTTGTGTTAATGCTCCTGCTTTTTTTCAAAAGGTTATTGCAAAAAGCTGGAATGCTAAGGTTGATTACTCCAGCTATACAAAAAGACGTGATTTGCTTATGGCAAATCTTGATAAAGCTGGTATAAAATATGTTCGTCCTGAAGGTGCATTTTATCTGTTTTGTAAAGTTCCTGAGGGATGGAATGATGACGATAGTGCATACTGTGATTATCTCAAAAAGTATTTTATTTTATCAGCTCCTGGCTCTGGATTTGGTAAAAAGGGGTGGTTTCGTCTCGCTTATTGCGTAAGCGAAAAGACAATTATAAATTCTGAAGCTGCATTCATTAAGGCTGCTAAAGGAGAATAGCATATGAAAATATTGATGGTCAGTGCTGAATGTGTACCATTTGCTAAAACAGGAGGGCTTGCTGATGCTGTTGCTGCTCTAGCAGGCAATTTAAGTAATATGGGACATGATGTACGTGTAGTTATGCCTCGTTATTATTCCATTGATCGCAGTAAATTAAAGGCTTTACCAGGAGCACTTGGGGTTCCTGTTGGAATGGGGCAAGAGTGGACAGAAGTTTATGAAAGCTCTTTACCAGGCTTTAAAAATGCAAAAGTGTATTTTATTGATCATGAAGCTTGTTTTGGTCGTAACGGTGTGTACGGGCCAACTCCTGCTTCAAGTTTTGATGATAATCCTTATCGTTTTAGCCTTTTAGCCCATGCCGCTTTTCAGGTATGTAATAAACTTGGCTGGTATCCTGACATTGTACATGCTCACGACTGGTCTAGCGGCCTTGTTCCTGTATTATTAAAACATGTATGCAGACAGCAGCCATGTTTTGCCCACACTGCAAGTGTATATACAATCCATAATATGGGATACCAGGGTACCTTTGGTAAAGAAAAGTTTTCTGATTTAGGAATCGATTGGAATCTTTACTATGGTGCAGGTTTTGAACATCATGGAGATATAAACTTCATGCAGGCAGGTCTTTCGTGTGCTGATATGATAACAACTGTTTCTCCAACATATGCAAAAGAGATTCAGACTTGGGAAGGCGGATTTGGTTTAGATGGACTTTTAAGAGTTCGTAGTGATGTTGTTAAGGGAATTGTAAACGGTGTTGATACAACTGTCTGGAGTCCTGCTACAGATGATATGTTACCTGCAAAGTACTCGGTAAAAGATTTGTCAGGAAAGGCTAAGTGTAAAGAAGCATTACAAAAGCATTTTGGACTTGAAGTAAATCCAGATATCCCTGTTATAGGTCTTGTAAGTCGTCTTGTTTCACAAAAAGGTGTTGCTGAGGTTTTTGCACCTGACTTTGGATGTATACATAGAGTATGTACTCATATGAACGTGCAGTTTGTTATGATTGGTACTGGTGAAAAGTGGTGTGAAGATGAGGTAAAGAATCTTTCTGCAAAGTTACCTAATTTTAGGGCTATGGTTGGGTATTCTGAAAAGCTTAGCCACTTGATTGAAGCCGGTTCTGACTTTTTTCTTATGCCGTCAGCATATGAGCCTTGTGGCTTAAATCAGATGTACAGTCTTTTATACGGAACGTTGCCAATTGTACGTAAGACTGGTGGTCTTGCTGATACTGTAATTAACTATAATGAAGAAAGTGGCGAAGGTGATGGCTTTATGTTTGAAGATCTTACACCTAACGCTGTTCACAACACAATTGGATGGGCTGTTTGGGCTTATTACAATAAGAAGGATCATATAAAAAAGATGCAGGAGTTTGCTATGAAGCAGGATTTTACCTGGAGGGCAAGCTGCACTCAGTATGAAGATGTTTATAAAGAGGCTTTACTTAGATGTTGTAATATATAAGATAAAGCCTTTTACAAAAAAAGACTGTACTGCCTTACCTCGAAAAAATCAGGTGTGGTTGATACAGTCTTTTTTTATTTTAAAACTCAAACCATTGTCCGTCTGTAGTTAAGTACCAGTCGGCTAATACACCGTTCATATCAGGATTGTACCAGCTTATTGAGCCGTCTCTATTTAAAACTACAACTCGTGTTTTGTTACGACATACTTTTAAAGGCATTGAAGCAGATCTTTTATAGGTGAGTTCCTTTCTGTTTGTTATGTTGTATGAGCGTACCTGGCTTTTGCCAATGTTTGTGTATAAGGCTGGATATGATAGATAAATAAAGCTGTCAGGATCTTCTTCTTTTATTGTAAGTAAAGATCTTGAAGACTTTCGTTCTGGATCAAAAGAGAAAATACTTGTTGCAAGAGAGCCGTTTGTGTCCTGAGATATAGTTATACCGTATATCTCAGGGTTTGCAATTTGTGCATCAAATGCAAGAGAATAAGCTACGTTGCCTTTTACTGAAAGTGGTACAGTTTCTTTTGTCTGAGTATTTACATAGAGAAGTGGAACCTGTGGGTTTGTAGCACTTGATTTTGCTACATAGAGATCGTTTTCATTGTATAAAACAGCATCCTGTAAACTTGTACCTAAGTATAGCTGTTCTTTTTTATTTGTAGTTATATTGAAAAGATTAACTGTTTTATTTCCTTCAATATCAATTAATGAGTCACCAAAGAGTCTTAAGCTCTGAATTGCAGCTTGAGGAGTGAAGAGTGTTTTAGATGTATTTGATACTAAATCAAGTAAAATAACACTTTTTTTACTGTCTTTTGTCCATAGAATAACGGATTCACCATAGGTGATAATGTTTTTGTAACCTGGATTTTTACCTTTACTTATGACATCTCCATTATCATAGGATGATAAAAATAAATCTCCTGGTGTCAAAAAATAAAAACTGTCATCCTTAGAAGCTATATCGTAAATATAATCATAAAAGTTATCTGTAATTGGTAAAAGTGAGTCAACTCGTGCCATAATAGCATTATCAAAGGTGTAGATATTGCCTTTGTTTGTTCCGGCATAAATATTTTGATCTTTTATTGCAGCTGTTACAATTGTCTCATTTGATTTTAAGCCTGTAAAAGTTCTGATTGCTTCTGGCTGAATAACAGCTTTGTTGCGGTCGTTTTGTACTTTATAAAGCTTAAAGTTTCGACCCTCGTTGATAATATAGTATAAGTCCTTGTTATTATTGTTACCCAAAAGAACTGCATTTGGAGCTGAATAAACTCCAATTGTATTACCGCTTGTAGCCTGTATTACATATAGATTTTTGTTGTAGGTTCCTGCGATAAAAAGCCCATTATTGAACATACATACGTTTTCAAGATTTGCCTGTGCTGAAAACTTTTGTTTTTTTTCACCAGTTTTTAGGTTATAGTATGTAATTGCTCCTGCTGGAGAGTACACAAAAAGTGTGTTTTCAGTTGCTGATGTGTAAGTAAAGTTTACAACACCTGTTGATTCTTTTAATTTATGATTAACTTTAGAACCCGTTGCTGCATTTATAAAAACAGCACCGTCAACTGAAGCTGTACCACAAATTAAATACGTTCCTTTTGCAGAGTAATCAAGGCTTGTTAGAGAATCTGTAAACTTTATTGTATGCTTTCGTGTTAATGTATTCCAGTTCCAGATGCTAACTCTGTTTATTGAAGCTCCGTCTGTCTCGTATACAGCAATTTCATTTCCGTTTGGACTACGGGCAATCATTTGAATTGTTAAATCACTTATCTGGTAATGCTCGCCAAGTCCATCCATTTCCCATTTTACTAAAAATCCATCAAGACCTGCACTTACAAATGAGTTGTCATCAGTATTATCAAGTTCCTTTATTGCTGAAACCATAGATTGATGTGACTGTGTTGATTGATGTGACTGTGAATATGTAAAGTTTATAGCAGTGATAAAAACAATAGCCTTCAATAATAATTTTTTACTTTGCATTAAATAACCTCAAAAAGTAGTTTATATCGCCATTAACTGCAATTGCAAATATTATCAAAATAAATGCAAATCCAATCATTTGTATCGTTTGTTTTATATTTTTTGGTATTATACGACCAGTTACAGACTCAATTATAGATAAAACAATTAATCCTCCATCTAAAACTGGTATTGGCAACAAGTTCATTATGAAAAGAGATAAGCTTATTAAAGCCAAAAACTGTAACATAGAAATTATACCAGTTTTTAGCCCTGCAGAAAATCCTTCCTTTGCTGTATTACCTAGTATCGAGGTAATTTGGGCTGGTCCACTTACTGCTTTTGAAAGATCTATACCTTTAAATAACAAAGTTAAACTTTTTATCGATACGATTAATGTTTTATTAGACTCTCTTATACCTTGTTCAATTGACTGAAAAAATGAATATGTTTTACTGTTTCGTAGTTCAAATGTTGAAGGATCACTCATTACGCCGATTTTTCCTTCGCCTGTAGATTTATTCATTTTAGAGTGAACTTTGTATGATAGTTCCTTGTTATTTCGCTTTACTTTTATAAGTAAATCTTTATCTGGATTTTGTGATATCTGCTGGTATACATCTGTAAAATCACTTACTGACTGATTGTTGATGGATATGATTTTATCGCCAGTGATAAGACCTGCCTCCTTAGCAGGAGAGTCAAATTCGCTTACTGTATCTGGTATTATGATTGTTGTATCTGAGGCGTAGTATGAATATCCGATAAATGCAATACATGCGTACGCAAATACTGCAAAAAGATAGTTAGATAAAGGTCCAGAAAAAGCTATAAAAGCTCTGTATAAAGGATGAATAGAGAACATAGAGCCTGTTTGTATATCCTCATCTGTTTCGCCTTTCATCGCACAGTAACCACCAAGTGGTATTAGTGATAGCCGCCAGTCTGTTCCATTGATTGTTCGATGTAAAAGCACTGGTCCCATTCCAATGGAAAAAGCTTCGACATCAACTTTAGATATTCTGGCTGCAATAAAATGTCCTGCTTCGTGAATAATTACTAACAAATCTAAAAACAGTAAGCCAATTATAAGAGTCATATTAAATACTATAATAATGATTTAGCTATTTGTCTTGCTTTTGCATCAGCTTCAAAAACATCTTTGAATGATGTAACATTGTTTGACCAGTCATTTTGTAAAACTGAGTCAACAATTTGAGCAATTCTTAAAAAACTAATTTTTTCGTCAATAAATGACCATGCTGCAATTTCATTAGCAGCATTAAATGCTATAGGGTAGCAACCGTCTTTGTCTGCACTTTCAAAGGCAAGCTTTAACAAAGGAAAATCATCATATCGGGGTTTTTCAAATGTAAGCTGTCTTGAGCCTGTTAAAGTGTCTGTAAGATCAAACTTTTTCATAAAGTTTGGTTTGATTTCAGGCCAGTCCAATGCCTGAATTATTGGATGCTTCATATCTGGCTCAGAAAGCTGTGCATAAACAATACCATCAGTTGTGCGGACAAGTGAGTGAATAATACTTTGTGGATGAACAACAACACTTATGTTTTTTGTTTCCATATTAAATAATCGCTTAGCTTCAATTACTTCGAGACCTTTGTTACCAAGTGTTGCCGAGTCAACTGTAATTTTTGTTCCCATATTCCATGTAGGATGCTTTAATGCGTCTTTTAGAGTAACAGTAGAAAGCTGTTCCTTTGTCATGTTTCGGAACGGACCGCCACTTGCAGTTATAATGAGCTGATCGATATTTTGTTTTCCACTTTGATTAATCAGTGTAAAAATTGCTGAGTGTTCAGAATCCACAGGTAATATACGGCAGCCTTTCTCTTCAGCTTTTTTAAACATTAATGGGCCTGCCATAACTACCGTTTCTTTATTTGCAAGTGCCAGATCAATACCTGCATCAAGGACAGCCATGCTTGGTTCAAGACCTGCACTGCCGGCAATTCCATTAACTACAATATCTGGTTTGCTTATTTCAATGAGCCTTTTAATACCATTAATTCCTTCAACTGACGTTAGTGAAGTAGGGCAGTTAAACTCAGCTGCTAATTGTTGCAGCTTATCACCAGCTTTATTTGCTGTTAAACCACATGCAATATATTTATTTTTTTCGTTTCTGATTATATCAAGAGTACTTGTTCCAATTGATCCTGTACAACCTAATACAAGTACTCGTTTTTGAGAAGATGACTGTTGTTTCATTTTATTATTTTGCAAATGCATCAAATAATGCAGTTCCAGTGATAAAGTATACAGGTGCTGCAAATAAAAGACTGTCCATACAGTCTAATAATCCGCCTCTACCTGGCATTATGTGGCCACTATCCTTTACATTCGATGATCTTTTTAACAAAGACTCTACCAGGTCTCCAGCAATTGCTGATACTCCAAGGATAAAACCGAAGATTACAACATAATACATCGGACCTGTAAATACATCAGGACAAATATGTCTTGCCAATACACATATTAAAACTGAACCAATGAGCCCGCCTGCAAAACCGGCAAGACTCTTATTTGGACTCACCTTTACATAGCCCTTATTTGTTTTACCAAATAAATTACCAAATAACCATGCAAATGAGTCACAAAAGAAAACTGATAAAAAGAATGTCAGCAGATGAGCCCTTGAGTTCTGAAAAAAAGCCATCCGTGAAATAAATGATCCCAAAAAACTACAGTATAAAAAAATAAATGCAGAAGTTAAAAGTCTTCCGTTTGACTTTTCAAATGTTTTAACTGAAAAACATTCGTACGTCATAGTAAAGAATATAACAAAAACAAAACCATAGTTAACCAAAGAAATGTTTAAGTTCAGCAATGCACATAATATTGTAATTAAGGCTGGTACTGGAGCAAGTGTCTGAATAAGCCTTTTAGGCTGTAAATCAAACTTGCCTTTAAACATATCGTACAACTCTGTTGCAGAAACAATGCTTGCTGCAAAAACAACACCCTGTAATACGATGTGATTTAACTGATTAAAGTATATTAAACCGGCCATTATTGGCACGCCAATAAAAAACACTAGTAGCCTTTGGGCAACCTTGCTCATATATTCCTCTTTATTTATTTAGCTCCGGGAACGGAACCAAATCGTCTGTTTCTTTTTTGAAATTGCTCTATATTTTTAATGAACTCACTTTCATTATAATCCGGCCAAAGGGTATCTGTAAAGATAAATTCAGCATACGCACAATGCCAGAGTAAGAAATTGCTGAGTCTTTTTTCGCCGCCAGTTCTAATCATTAAATCAACATCTGGTAAATCTGGAATGTCCATATTTAACGATAAATCATTTTCTGTCAGTTCGTTAACGTCTTTTTTACTTGAGATTATTTTTTTTACGCTGCGTAAAATCTCGTCTCTGCCGCCATAATTGATGGCAAGAATACACGTTGTACCAGTAAAATCCTTAGTATCGTCTTTTGCTTTAAGGATTTCTTCTCTTACATCCTGTGGCAGTCCCTGTAAATCACCCAGGTGGTCAATTTTGATTCCATTTTTTTTGTAAAATTCAAACTCAGCACGTAAGTGACTACGAATTAACCCCATTAGGTAGCCAACTTCATCTTGTGTTCGCTTCCAGTTTTCAGTAGAGAAGGTGTACAGTGTAACGTATTTTATGCCGAGAGAAGCCGCTGCTGCTACAATTTTTTTTGCTGCAGTCAGCCCCTCTTTATGACCTGCTGTTCTTACCAGGCCTCTATTTTTAGCCCAACGGCCATTACCGTCCATGATTAGTGCAACATGTTCAGGCAGACCGTTAGATTTTAATTCTTCTTTAGTCATTTATGCTAAAATTTCTTTTTCTTTGTCAGCTACGATTTTATCAATATCAGCAATGTACTTATCAGTAAGCTTCTGAAGATTATCAGTTTCTTTCTTAAGCTGATCTTCTGTTATTTCACCGGCTTTCTGTGACTTTTTAAGGTCGTCATTTCCATCACGGCGTGTATTGCGTATTGCTGTACGATATTTTTCAGCCATTGCCTTTGACTGCTTAACAAGTTCCTTGCGACGGTCAGCTGTAAGTGCAGGAATCTGAATGCGGATTACTTTACCATCGTTTGATGGATTAAGTCCGAGGTCTGCAAGGTTAATTCCTTTTTCAATTTCTGTAATAAGAGACTTATCAAAAGGGGAAATAACTACTGTACGTGCTTCAGGAATAGAAATAGTTGCAACCTGATTTAATGGAGATTTATTTCCGTAGTAGTCTACACGTACCTTGTCAAAGATAGAGGCTGATGCACGACCAGTTCTTATAGTATTAAGTTCGTTCTTTAAAGATTCAATAGTTTTGTCCATTTTTGATTTTGCATCAAAAGCCATAATTTCCTCCTAAGGACAATATAAAAGCGGTCAGATTTTAATCTGACCGCTCAGTAAAATTAATTAAATTTACTTACCAAGAATGTAGAGACCAATCTTGTTGAATGAAAGGTTGCCACCGTTTGCCTTTGAAACTTCTTCAAGCTTCTTTGCAACTGTAACTTTATCATCCTTTACAAATGCCTGGTCTACGAAACAGATTTCAGCAAGGTGCTTATTGATTTTACCCTGGAGAATACCTGCTTTTACGTTTTCTGGCTTTGAAGCCATCTTTTCGTCCTGAGCCATCTGTGCAGCAAAGATTTCCTTCTGTTCTGCAACATATGTTTCTGGTACGTCAGACTGTGAAATGTATGCTGGTGTGAAAGCTGCAAGGTGTAAACAACAATCCTTAGCAAATACCTTTACATCATCAGCTGTTGATCCGTCAACAACTACAACAGCAGCTGTCTTGAAATCTGAGTGTACGTATGTAGCTGCAGATGCTGAAGATGGAACTTCAATAACTTCAACTTTGCGTACAGACATGTTTTCACGAATCTTTGTAGCAAGCTCGAGTACGAGATCCTCGAGTTCTTTTTCTACTTTTGTGTATCCCTTTTCGAATACAACATCAAGAATCTTTTCGCCAAGTGCGATAAAGTCTGAGTTCTTTGCAACGAAGTCTGTTTCACATGTTACTTCAGCAACAGCAATCTTGTTACCGTTCTGGCGAACAAAGATACGTCCTTCGCTTGTTGTTCTTTCAGAGCGCTTTGCAACAGCAGCGAGACCCTTTTCTTTAAGAATCTTTTCTGCTTCTACAGCGTTTCCGTCAGCTTCTGTTAATGCTTTTTTGCATTCCATCATGCCAGCGCCTGTTTTATCGCGCAATGCTTTTACGTCAGCAGCAGTAAATGCCATTTTTTTTCTCCAGATTAAAGTTATTTGTCGTATTTTGAAGCGAGATCATCTTCGTCTTCTGACTCAGAGTCTACATCCTTTGATTCTGTAGGAGTGTAGTTTGAGTAGTCAACGATTTCTTCATCATCTTTCTTTGTTGATGCGTCTGTAATAACTTCTTCATCATCTGTGAGAGATTCGATAACCTTGAGACCTTCGTCGTTGTTTGCTTCGATTACTGCATTAGCAATGATTGAAGTAAAGAGGCTGATAGCGCGAATAGCGTCATCGTTACCTGGGATTGGGTATGTGATACCTTCTGGGTTACAGTTTGTATCTACAACTGCAATTACAGGAATGCCCATGCGGCGAGCTTCAGCAACAGCAATCTGTTCCTTGTGTGTATCGATAACAAAGAGAGCCCCTGGGAGTTCCTTCATATCTTTGATACCACCAAGGTTCTTTTCAAGCTTTGCCTTTTCCTTGAGGTGTTCTGATACTTCTTTCTTTGTGAGCTTGTCGAATGTGCCGTCAATTTCCATCTTTTCGATTTTCTTGAGGCGCTGAAGAGACTTCTTGATTGTAGAGAAGTTTGTAAGCATACCACCTAACCAGCGGTTGTTTACATAGTACATGCCACAGCGTTCAGCTTCTTTTGCAATTGCCTGCTGTGCCTGTTTTTTTGTACCAACGAAAAGAACTGTCTTTCCTGATGCTACAATTTTGCGAACAGCTTCATAGCTGTCTTTGATTGCAGAAATAGTTTTCTGTAAATCGATAATGTGGATACCATTGCGTGCTGCGAAGATATACTTCTTCATACGTGGATCCCAACGCTTAACCTGGTGACCAAAGTGTACACCTGATTCAAGCAAACTCTTCATGGTTACAACTGCCATGTAAGACTCCTTCACCGGAAGATTTAATCTTCCACCTGACTCTGTTACTCGTGACTTGCATATGCAAGTCCGGAAAATCGGATATTATACTTAAACCTACGGTCCTGTATAATACCGGCAAATGCTTAATCAATAATAGAATAGCCTTGCTCTTTTAACATATCATAAAGCTCAAAGATTGGCAAGCCTACTACGTTACTGTTGTTTCCTTCTATCTTTGTAATAAAACACTGTGCAAGTCCCTGGATGCGATATCCCCCTGCAGCCCCGTGCCAGTCTCCTGTGTTTACATACCATTCAATTTCTTCGTCTGACATTGGAGCAAAGGTTACATATGTTGTTGATGATTTTGTGCTTACAAAGTGTAGGGAACCATTGTAAAGTGCAAGTCCTGTAATTACCTTATGGGTTTTACCCTGTAATTTTTTTAGTATACAGATAGCATCTTCAGCGTCTTTTGGTTTTCCTATTAACTGGTCATCAAGACTTATCATTGTGTCAGCACCCAAAATCCATGGAATTTCAAGACCTGATGAAATAGAACGTGCTACTGCATCAATTTTTTTAGTTGCCAGATATTCAGGAACTTTGTCCTTTTGTACATCCTGAGGAATTTCTTCTTTGTAGTCTGGTATAATTACTTGAAAAGGAATATTAAGCAGCTTTAATATTTCTTGTCTTCGTGGTGAAGATGAAGCTAGAATAATTGGTTCCATAAAAATCCACCTTTTTAAAATCTTGACTTTTACTATAATAGTTTATATTCTCTTAAACAATAGGGAGATTAGTTCAATTGGATAGAGCGTTGGCCTCCGGAGCCGAAGGTTGTGGGTTCAAATCCCGTATCTCCCGGTGTGTATAAAAAAAGCGGAATCATAGATTCCGCTTTTTTTTTGTTTTAATTTGTCTTACCTATCTGTTTGCAGCCTGAAGCTTGCGTAAAAGCTCAAGAGCCCGGGTGCGAACAGGAGCTACATAATTATAATTAGTTGCAATCTGTCCAACAGACTGAATCATAGCACTTCTGTCTTCTACCGAATCAAAAAGCTTTTCATATGCAATGAGAACTTCAAGAGCCATGCTGCTTGTTGGGTTTAAAGCTGCATTTTTTTTGTTTGCCCATGCAATTGTATTAACAACATCATCACCGTTGTTTAAGCCTATATCTCCTAAAGATCTGATTGCTGATGTAATAACCATAGGCTCTGAATCTGCAAGTGCAATCTTTACAAGTGTCTGCTTTGACTCTTCTGTGCGTACTTTGCCCAAAAGATCACATGTCTTTGCACGGATATCAGGGAAGTTGTTTGTCAGACGGCCATTTGTTCTTGACTGAGATGTAACACCTTCGCCTGCAAGAGAATCCATGGCTCTCATCATATCAGGTGTAACACGGCCTTCGTTAACTGCATTTTCAAGGTATTGAAGTGCAACAAGTTTATTATCACGTTCTTCTGAATTTGCCAGTTCAGTGATAACAACATCTTCAACACTGCTTAAGTACTGGCTTTCAACAGATTTTTCTGACTTATTTGCTGATTGTGCTGAAGCTCCTGAAACTATAAGTAAAGCACAGATAGTTCCAGCAACGGCTTTTATAGATTTCATGTAGAATCCTCCTGGTTAATCGGGCAAAAATCTGTCCGCTAGATACAAATTATAGTTCAACTAATCCCAAAAATCAACTTTTAAGATAAATATAATGTTTATTTATCCATTGGAGGAAGATGCAGCATCCATACACCGTCAATCTTATGGAAGTAGTAGTAGATAATATCTTCTTCGTCAACTATATCTACTACCTTTACAGATGTATCTGATTCATAACGGATTTCTTTAACGGTGTGACCGCTGCGTGCAGGAACAAATACATATCGGAAATAATCTTCCATTGATTTTAGCTGCAAGCCTTTTACAGGAAGTCTTCCCTGTGCTTTTCGAAGGTTTGGAAGCTTTGACCAGTACTCAATAGACTGTGTATCGAGATATGACAGCCATGGTTTAAAATTGTAGTCTCTCATAATATCTGACAGTTCAGTTATGAGGCGTAAAACTTTTGCTTTATCATGTTCAAATGTGTCTTTAGACACATTTATGTCACCAATTGACCTTAAGTACTCAAGTTCTGATTCATCAACTGCACTTTTAGCCTCAACTGGCTTTGTCTCTGACTGAGTTACTTCAGCTACAGCCTGTTGCTCCTGAGCAATTTCCTGTGTGGTACCACATGAAACTGCTAATAATACTGAAGAAAACAAACAAACTGCTGATATAATTTTAGTATAAATAGATACTTTCATAGCCTAGATAATACATCACTTGTCCACTTGAGTCAAACGTGATAACATTTTTATATGACAACTGCAGTTTTTCCGGGATCCTTTGATCCCCTTACATACGGTCATTTAAATATAATAGAAAGGGCTAGTGCTCTTTTTGACAGCGTTGACGTTGTTGTAGCCGTTAATCCAAATAAAAAATACCTTTTTTCAGCAGATGAACGTCTCTACATGGTAAAAACTCTTGTAAAACCATATAGAAATGTTACTGTGCATCTATGGGACAAACTTATCGTCGATTATGCTCAGCAGAATGATGCTAATGTTCTTTTGCGTGGAATACGTAATGCAAATGATTTTTCATATGAGTTTGATCTTTCTCTTATGAACCATAATCTTAACTCTAGCATAGAGACTTTGTTTATTCCTACTGATCAGAAATACGTAATTGTAAAATCTTCTTCAATAAAAGAGCTGGCTATGTTCGGAGGTGACATATCAGAAATGGTTCCTCCTCTGGTAGCTGAAGCAGTTTACAAAAAGTATTCATTATGACATTTTCTTAAAAAATGTAAGAAAAACAATTGACAAAGGATATATAACTGTTATAATGCATTGACATAAGGGTTAAAACTGTTGTAGTATGAACCCCGTTATACCAGTAACACATTCTATAGTGAGGTTTATAAATGGCAGTACCTAGAGCGAAAACATCAAAAGCTGTTACTCGCAGACGTCGTGGTGTAAATATGCATCTTGACACTCCACAGTTAGTTGCATGTGGCAACTGTGGTAACCTTGTTATGCAGCACCATGTATGTCCAAAATGCGGTTTCTACCGCGGACGTCAGGTTATTACTCCTGAAAGCAACAGCTAAACGTCTAGCATTTGAATGCTAAAATAGGAGATTAAGATGGACGAATTGTTCAACAAAATCCAGAAGCTTATTGCTGAAAAACTGGAAATCGAAGAAAGCAAGATTACATTGGAATCATCATTCCGTGGTGATCTCGGTGCTGATAGTCTTGATACTTACGAGCTTGTTTATGCAATTGAAGAAGAATTAGGAGTTTCAATTCCTGATGACAAGGCTAATGAGTTCGAAACAGTAAAAGACGCTTACGACTTCATCAAATCTGCACAGAACTAGTTTTTGACAGATTTCAAGTCTTTTCAGACTAATGATAAAACACAAGTCATTGTTATGGGGTTTTTCATAGAAATGGCTTGTGTTTATTTTTTTTAAAGACACATGGTAAAAGGTATAAATATGAAACGGATCTTCAGATCTAATAAATCAGATTTAACTCCTAAGCGTGTTAATGAGCTGTTAGAGTTTTCAAAAAGGGTTCATCTTCATTTTAAGGATTTAAGTCTGCTTGATTTAGCTTTTCATCACAGATCATATTCTAACGAAAATGCAAAAGCTGCTCATTATAATAACGAACGCCTTGAGTTTTTAGGGGATAGTGTTCTTGGTATGTCCACAGCTTCATATCTTTATGACAGCATGGAAAATCCTGAAGGGGATCTTGCCCGTATAAAAAGTGCTGTTGTAAGTGAAGAGTCTCTTTCACCAATTGCTGTAAAACTAGGTCTTGATAAGCTTTTGATTCTGGGAAGGGGCGAAGAACTTTCTGGTGGCAGGCATAAAAATGCAATACTTGCAGATTGTGTTGAAGCGGTTCTTGGTGCATATTATCTTGATAAAGGTTTTGAAGAAGCTAAAAAGTGGATTTTGACTTATATCATACCAGAAATCGATTTGACAAAGCAAAATAAAAGTCATCGCGATTATAAAACTCTTTTACAGGAGTATAATCAAAAAAAGTGCAAGCAGACACCTGTCTATAAACTTATAAAAACAAGCGGACCAGACCATGATCAGCTTTTTTTAGTAACGGTTGAACTACAGGGGCAGGTTTTTGGACCTGCAGAGGGTAAAAATAAAAAGAGTGCGGAACAAAAAGCAGCTCAGCTGGCACTTGAAGCCCTTTCGCAAATTTAAGTATTTTTGGTAAATATATCTTAAAAATATCATTGACATTTTTTTTAATATTTGATATTTTTAAGATATATTTGCGGCAGTCATATAACGGCTCATTATCCCAGCCTTCCAAGCTGGAGACGAGGGTTCGACTCCCTTCTGCCGCTTAAGCACTTAAACTTTGGTTTAAGTGCTTTTTTTTGTTTAAAATATAATCACAGGATTGCGATAGCCGGGAGTCTTCGACTCCCCGGTATAATCAGAGCTTATACCGAGACTCACTAAAAACAGTCCGCTATTGGCGAGACTTTCAAAAACCGGTTACATATCGGAAAATGTATTTTGAACTACTTTATTTTCCATTGTTATGATTTTAAACAAGTGTTATACTTTGCCCGAAAACTTAAATCCCGTCATATAGACGGCAAGTTTACGCTTGTATTTTTCATAGGAGAAAACGATGGAAAAGTTTTTTAAACTGAAAGAACGTAATACTACAGTTAGTAAAGAAGTAATAGGTGGTATTACAACCTTTCTGGCAATGTCTTACATTTTAGCTGTTAACCCTGGCATTTTGTCTGCATCAGGAATGAACTGGGGCTCAGTATTTACAGCAACAGCAGTATCTTCTGCTATAGCTACACTTGTAATGGCATTTTGCGCTAATCTGCCAGTTGCATTAGCTCCAGGTCTTGGACTTAATGCATTTTTTACATACTCAGTTGTATTAAGCATGGGATGTACATGGCAGTTTGCTTTAACTGCAGTTCTTTTAGAAGGTATTTTATTTGTAATACTTTCTCTTTTTGGTATCCGCGAAGCAATTATTAAATCAATTCCTTCAAATCTCCGCAAGGGTGTTGCTGTAGGTATCGGACTTTTTATTACAATCATCGGCCTTGCAAATGCAGGTGTTGTGTCTACAGATACTGGTACACTCATTGGTTTTGTAAACTTTGATCTTAATCATGCATCAGCAATCGTTGCAATTTTAGGTCTTATTGTGACAATTGTTCTTTACGTATTAAACGTTCCTGGTGCTATTCTTTTAGGCGTAATAATTACAACAGTTATCGGTATTCCTTTTGGTGTAACAAAGATTCCTGAAAACTTTGCACCATTTAGTACACCAGCTCTTCCTTATTTGTTTAAGTTTGAGTTTGCAAGTGTATTAAGCGTAAAGTTTTTTGTAGTATTCTTTACATTCCTGTTTACAGATCTTTTTGATACAATCGGAACTCTTTTAGGTGTTACAGAGCAGGCAAATCTTGTTGATGAAAACGGAAACATTCCAAATGCAAAGGGTGCCCTTATGGCAGATGCTGTAGGTACTATTGCAGGTGCTTGTCTTGGTACATCAACAGTTACAAGCTTTGTTGAAAGTACATCTGGCGTTGCTGCCGGTGCCCGTACAGGTCTTGCTTCTGTAGTTACAGCAGTATTATTTGCACTTTCACTTTTCTTAAGTCCATTATTTGCTCTTATTCCTTCAGCTGCTACTGCTCCAGCACTTATCTTTGTCGGATACCTTATGATGAAGGCTATCGGTTCTGTTAAGTTTGATGATCCTACAGAAGGTATTCCTGTATTTATTACAGTTATGGTAATGCCATTCTCTTATTCAATTTCAAAAGGTATTGTCTGGGGTATCATCTCTTACGTAATCTGTAAAATTGTAAAAGGTAAGATAAAAGAGATCCCTCTCGTAACATGGATTTTATCAGTTATCTTTATCTTTGATATTGTTTTTGAAGCAATAAAATAATCAGATTTAGCATAATATATTGAATAAAAGCCGTTGATATGGATAATACACGTATCGGCGGCTTTTTTTATGCCGTCATAGAGGTTAAACTAATGAGTGAAGAAAAATATATACGTCCAACCTGGGATGAGTACTTTATGGAAGTTGCAAGAACCGTTGCAAAAAGAGCCACTTGCGATAGAGGAAGATCAGGTTGTGTAATTGCAAAAGATAATCAGATCCTTGTTACAGGATATGTAGGAAGCCCCGCCGGTCTTCCTCATTGTGATGAAGCTGGACACCTTATGCGTAAAGTTTTACGTTCAGACGGTTCTATAAGTCAGCATTGTGTACGAACTGTCCATGCGGAGCAAAACGCAATCTGTCAGGCTGCAAAAAGAGGTATTGCCATTGATGGTGCTACTGTATACTGTAAGATGACTCCGTGCAGTACCTGTGCAATGCTGATTATAAACTGTGGTATTAAGCGTGTAGTATGCGAAAAGCATTACCATGCTGAAGAAGAATCGTTACAGATGTTTAATGATGTTGGTATAAAAATCGAACACCTTGAAGACGAAGTTCAAACATACTCGGATATGTAGTGATGAATATTGATGATCTTAGTACAGTACAAAAGCAAATAGTAAGCGCACTTGATTCGTTAGGGGAGAGAGCGAGATTTTCAGAGGCTGTAGTTGCAAAACGAATAAGAGAGCTTTCAAAACTGGATACTAAAAAAAAGGCAGGGCTGGCGTTAAATGATATTGAAAAGGCAATATCATATTTTGAAGAAAACGGCATTGCCTTCTACACGCTTACGATGAACAGTGCAAATGATTTACTCATTGAAAAGTCAGCACAATCAAGTCCTTTAAAAGATGACTTTCGCAGCCGCAGGTTAAAAAGCGAAAAATCAATGACGATTTTTACAGACTCTGATTTTGAAAATAAAGCTGGCATAAAAAAGATAAAGGCAAAAAAGCGAACAGAACGTAAAAGCCTTAATATAAACGGTGATTACGATTTTTATGATGAGTAATTAGTCTTTTACAACAACTTCAAGCTTTTCTTTTATAAAACTGTTGGCCCAGCTGTAAGAGTATGAGCCACAGTTTATAAAGTAAATTTTATCTCCTTTTTCAATGAGTCCTGTCCAGCTTTTTTTTAGTATATCGTTTTCCATGCAAGTGTAGCCTGTAATAGAGTAATTGTTAACCTTTTTAGGTGAAGAACTACAGTTTATGACCTTTATACGACTGTTGTCGCCTTTTGCATTTTCAAGTCCCAGATCAAAGATACTTGCATCTGTTATTATATACCCGTCCTTTATATGTAAAACATTAGCTACTAAATCAAAAGAGTCATGTATAAGAGGTGTGCCGCATTCGAGGATAATAAAGGGTTTTCGATCAGAAAAACTATTGTTAACCTCTTGTGTTATAATCTTAGCATAATCATCAATCAAGTCTTTTGAGCTTATACACATCATGTTACCACCAAAATCAAGGGCTGTAATATGACTAAAATCCTTTGCATACTGACACATTTTTTTTGCTCGTACAGTCCATGAGTCTAAGTACTTAGAATGGGTAAAATGACTGTGTAATGTAGTGATATGTATCTTATCAGTTGCGTCCAGCTTTATAATCTTTTTATATAACGGGCTTTCGACATTTATCCCAAAGTGACTTTTTATATTATTGCCACAGTCAAAATTAATACGTAATCCAGCATCAAAAACCCGGCCACTTTCCTGTGAGACAGCAAGTATTATATTTAAATCTTCTTCGTTATCGATATTTACCAGTCCGCCTCCTAAAATGCAGTCTTTTACCGTTTCAAAATTTTTACAAACCCCGTTATAAATGATTTTATCTTTTGTAAATCCAGTTTCCAGAGCTTGTTTGTATTCTTGAGGGGAGACAACCTCAGCCAGGCATCCTGCTTCTAAAGAGTGAGTTAAAACAGACGGACAGTTATTTGTTTTAAATGAGTATCCAATCTTAAATAATGGATAAAGCTTTTTAAAACAGTCATTTATGTAATTAAAGTTTTTGTTGAACTTATTCCTATAAAAAATATAGTGAGCATTTTCTGTCATATAGAGGATACCATATCATAAAAAAGACTGCATTGCAAAATATACGGGTGGGAGGATATGGGCAATGCAGTCTGTATGTATGATTGATTAGTATTTTGCTCTTTTTAACACTTTTGATATATAAAAAATATGCTTAAAATGTCATATTTCGCTAATAAAATGTTATTATCTGCCGAAAAAAAATATGGATGTGAGTTCTGTATCAGAACTTTTATCCATCCCACCGCAGAAACCTGTAATCCCTTTGCAGGTTTCTTTTTTTTTGCCTTCCCCTGCAAAAAGCCCTCAAATCGTATATGTTTGATTAAATCTTTTTGTTATAAGTAAAAAAACATGAGTTACACCTTTAGATATATATATTAAAATGTATACTCAGAGGGCGTTTATGGGATCAATTTATTACTGTGTAATAGCAGTTATTGCAGTTATTATTCATTTGATTATTAATTTTGATATTTTTCAAAGTCAAGTTCACATGGATAGATACAGCCATAAAATCTATAAACTTTTTTTACAGGCAGTTTTATCATTTTATATTGTTGATTCATTGTGGGGGCTTGTAAGTTATTTTCAAAAAACTGTCCTTTTATACATTGTGACAATTTTATACTACTGCACAATGGCTCTGTCTGTGATTTTATGGTGCTTTTATGTTATAGATTACCTTAAACTAAAAAGCTTTTTCGAAAAAATATTAAAAACTTTTGGTATCTTTTTTTGTGTCATTGAGTTTGTCTTTTTATTTATAAATCATTTTTATCACATATTTTTCTGGTTTGATGAAAATGGTGTATATCAGGCTTATGTATTGAGACACACGGCTTTTATAATACAGATTCTTCTTTTTGCAATGCTTGCTTTAAGGAGTACTGCAGTTGCTGTAAAGACAAGCGCCAGATACAAAAGGCGAAACACTATGATTGCTTTTTTTGGTTATGTCATGGTTATATCAGTAATTGTACAGGCCTCTGATCCGTTTTTACCTGCTTATACTGTCGGCCTTATGCTGGGAACCTGTCTTTTACATGTTTTTGTACATGAAGACGAGAGAGAAGAATACAGAAAAGAGCTTCAGGAACGTACTCAAATAATTGAAAATGCAGGATACGGTACCTGGCGTATACAATTTAGTAAAGATAGTCATAGCACAATGTATGCTGACTCAAAGCTTTTAAGTATTTTAGGACTAAAGGATACAGTCTTAACTCCTGAAGAGCTGTATGAGTATTATCACTCAAGACTTCAGGAAGATGTTTCTGCTATTGAAAACGATGATTACAAATCAATGCTTGATGGTAATACCCGCAGCCGCCTTTTATGCTGGGCTCATCCTGAAAAGGGTAATATCTATTTAAGGGCAGGCGGTACATATCATGAAAGTGACGACGGACAGATTTTTATTTCAGGATACTGTGGGGACATTACAGAACAAAAGCTTAGTGATGATGCTTTAAATGCCAGCTTAGAGCAGGCAAAAAAAGCTGCTGAAGTTGCAAGTCAGTCTAAGACTGCTTTTTTGTTTAATATGAGCCATGACATCAGAACTCCTATGAATGCTATTATAGGTTTTACTGAGCTTTTAAGTTCAAATCTTGATAATAAAGCAAAAGCCATTGATTATATCAGTAAAATAAAAAGTGCAAGCAGTTTTTTATTGTCTTTAATAAACAATGTACTTGAAGTTGCCCGCATTGAAAGCGGAAAAGTAACATTGGACGAGAGCCTTATAAAGTCTGATTCACTTATTGAAGAAGTTGTTGCTGTTTTTGATGAACGCATGAAAAAGAAGGGACTTACCTTTACTCACAGCTTTAATCATACAACCGAGTATGTGTATATCGATCCTGTTAAGACTAAAGAAATATTTTTAAATCTTGTGTCAAATGCATATAAGTATACACCTGAAGGTGGATTTGTGGATGTATCCGTTACTGAGCTCCCTTGTGAAAAGGCGGGATATACGATTTTTGAGACCAAAGTCAGTGATACAGGTATCGGTATTTCAAAAGAGTATCTGCCTCATTTATTTGAAGAGTTTTCACGGGAAAAAACTGTTACTGAAGACGGTATAGAAGGAACAGGGCTTGGTATGCCTATTGTAAAGAGGTTTGTTTCTTTAATGGGTGGCTCTATTGATGTGAAAAGTGAGCTTGGTAAAGGTTCTGTCTTTACTTTTAGGTCAATGGTACGTATTGGCCATAAAGAAGACTTTGCAAATAAAAACTCCTATGAAAATAATGAGGAAAAGTTTGACGGAAAAAGACTGCTCCTTGCAGAAGACAATGAGCTTAATACTGAAATTGCCGTTACAATTTTAAGTGAGCTTGGTTTTAAAGTAGATACTGCAAGTGATGGTATTGAGTGCATTGATAAACTCCAAAACTCTCCTTCATTTTTTTACGATTTTATTTTAATGGATATACAGATGCCTCATATGGACGGCTATAAAGCTACACAGTTTATTAGATCTGTGGATAGTCCTTATATGAAAAATATCCCTATAATTGCCATGACTGCAAATGCCTTTGAAGAAGACAGGCAAAATGCCTTAAAATCAGGTATGAACGGGCATATATCAAAGCCTATAGACATTAATGTTTTGGTAAAGACCTTAAAGGATATTATTAAATGATAAGGCCATTTAAGCTTTTTGCTTCTTGCAGGGGAAACAATAAAAATGATTAAAATTAAGTTGTCTGCAATTTAATTTGATATTATATTATACGTACAGGATTTTCATAATCACAGAAAACCTGTACTACAGTTTTTTAGTTTAACAGGAGTTAATATGAACGAAGTATTAAAAGCCCTTAAAGAAAGAAGAAGTATCCGTAAGTTTAAGTCTGATATGGTTGAAAAAGATTGTATCAATCAGATTATTGAAGCCGGTCTTTATGCTCCAAGCGGAGTTGGAAAGCAAAGTGCAATTATTGTAGCTGTTACAAATAAAGAAGTAAGAGATAAGCTTTCAAAGATAAATGCTCAGATTGCCGGTATGGGTGAAGGTGTAGATCCATTTTACGGGGCTCCTGTTGTTTTAATTGTTTTAGGTAACAAAGACTGGCGTACAAGTATTTATGACGGAAGTCTTGTTATGGGTAATCTTTTAAATGCAGCCCATGCAATGGGGCTGGGTGGTATATGGATACACAGAGCTAAAGAAGAGTTTGAAATGGATGAATACAAAAACCTTTTAAAAGAGCTTGGTGTTGAAGGTGAGTGGGAAGGAATCGCTCACTGTTGTATAGGTTATCCTGACGGGGATACTCCTAAGGCAGCCCCACGAAAGGACGGCCGTGTATTTTTCGTAGAGTAAAATATATTTACGGCAGAATCCTTAAATACTTGTTTTCTGCCGTGAGTTTATACTGTACGGTATATAAAATTCAAAATATGAACAATTTGTTATATTTTTTTCAATAAATGCTCAGACGATAAATAGATTCTCCCCTAAAATTTATATACATGATTAAAACCGTGTGTTTTAAAAAGGAGAATCTATGAAAAAATGTTTAATCATTTCTACATTGGTCACCTGTCTTACTTTTGGTGCAGTTTTCACAGGCTGCAGCCTAAGTTCATCAGGGTCGGAACCAGGTCAAAACGTGACGAAAAATCAATTTACAGTCAGCTTTAATACTGACGGCGGAACTGTATTAGCTAATGTATCAGTTTCTGAAGGAGACAGACTTTCTTTGCCTGCATCTCCTGTAAAAGATGGTTTTGTTTTTGCAGGATGGTATACAGATAATGCTTTTACAGAAGAGTACAATTTTAGTTCTGCTGTTTCTTCAAGTTTTACCCTTTATGCAAAATGGGTAAGTGCAACATCTCAAAGCATCAGTTCCATTACCTACAAAGGAACTGTTATAAATCTTGACGACCATAATTACTATGTTGACAGCTCATTAACTGAAGATAAAATAGGTTTATACAGCTTTACTTCTCTTCAAAAAGCAATTGCAGGTATTGCTGACAATGCTACTGAAGAAGATAGAATTACTATTTATCTTGCACCAGATGTATATTGGACTGATGACTTTACACTTGAAGCTATAAGACAAAGCAATGATCTTGTAGGACTTACAGTAAGTCAAAGATATATTACCCTTCGTGGACTAACAGGTAACAGAGATGATGTCGTTATCTGTTCTGACCGTGGACAAAATGCCGGTGCAAACGGTAACTTTAACACAATGGCCATTGCAGACGGTTTCAATGCTTATGATATTACTTTTGCAAATTTTTGTAATGTGGATTTAGACTATAAAAGAGATCCATCAAAAAGCCATTCAAAAAGACAGGCCGGTATTACACAAGCTCAGGTTTTAATTACAACAGGTTCCTCCCTTGATAAGCTTTACTTTGAAAACTGTAGCTTTATAAGCCGCTTAAACCTTTTGGCATTAGGAGCTCAAAAACGCTCATACTTTAAAAACTGCCATTTTGAGTGTACTGATGATGCAATGCCAGGCGGACTTATCACTGTAATTGAAAACTGTGATATGGACTGGTACTCAAGTACTCCTCATTATTCTTCATGCTCATATTTACAAAACTATCTTGGATGTAAGATTACTACACATCTTGGCGAAGGTAACAAGGGGTTAACTTTAAGCAAATACACTTGTAACTATGCATTTATTGACTGTGAGTTTGATGGAGATCTTACAAAGGCCGAGTATCGCCAGAACTATATCCCATTAGATACTAGATGTATTGTTTACAATAACAGTTGTAACGGAAGTCCTTTTGCTATAAGTGAATCAAGCCCATTTGCTTCGATTGTATTAGACGAAAAAAGTCTTTCATCATTTAAATGCGGTGATAAGTACAATGTATATAATCTTTTAAATACAAACGGTCTTGATGAATGGGATCCAAACAATGAAAAGGAAAGTGCTGTAATTGCTCCATGGTATGTAAAAGCAAGTGTAAATCCTTCAGCTATTGAGGGAGACAATACAACTAGTGCTTATCTTTCTGCCACTGTTTATGGAGGCAGTGATACAAGTGTTACATGGTCTTTGCCATCAGACTCTATTTTAACTTTAACTGATGAAAACAAAGTGACTTCTTCTCCTGTAACATCAGTTACTTCACAGTTAATAACTGCAACTGCAGATAACGGTATTAGCGGAGGGGCTTACATTTCAGTAAAGCCTATAGTTGATGGAACTCCTGTATTTACTTCTGATCCTGCCTTAACTGTAAAAAATGGTAATGTATACCTTGCATACTCTTATTCTTCTTCTTATGAGCTTTCAGATGAAAACCCTGACGAGTCCCTTATAAGCTGGTATAGGGCTACAGATGCTTCTGGCAGTGATAAGGTAAAAGTTGGTGAAAGCCGCTATGTAAGTTCTGATTCAGTACCTTATACAGTTTATAAGATAAATGAAGGGGATGAAGATTATTATATTTTAGCAGAGGTTACACCTAAACAGAGGTTTTCAAACAAGGGCGAAAGTAAAAGCTGTGTAACTGAAGCCAAAATATGTAAGAGCGATATAGCTGATGTTTATGTTATTGAAGGTGATTTTGAGCATCTTGTATATTCTTCACCTGAGTATAAAGAAGATAATGAGTGGTCTCCTTCTTTAAAGAATAAGTTCTGGTATGGTGGTGTATACGTCCCTTATGAATATCGTGAAGGTAATGAGTTCTTTAGCAAAAACTTTAATGTTGATAAAAATGCTTCTCCATGGATTTTTGGCGAAGGTATCAACGGTGCATTAGGTAAGTATGGCTATATGAACAATTCCCGTGGTGCACGATTAATTTATAATAATACAGACAGCCATAATGATATGAAAGTTACACTTACTCTCAATCCAGAAAAGACAGCAGCTCAGGGCTTTGGATCGGCAAGTCAGTTCCTTGATATCTTTATAAAATATGACCAGGCAACTAAAACAGGCTATGGACTTCGTATTTTAAGACAGGCTTCTGTTGAAGAAGGTTTTGAAAACTTAAAGGACTATGTTGCAAAATCATGTGTATTTAAACTTATGAAGTTTGATAATGGGGTAGCAACTCAGCTGGAAAGTAGTGTTATTTCGACTGCATATTTACCTGTTTGTACTGTTGTATTACAGGTTAGTGGTAATGAGTTTACTTGTGAAGTAAATACAACAAGTTCACAAGGCTCTTCATATCCTTCAGATATGCCACACTCAGTTTCGATTAAACATACATTGGAAAGTGTAAATATTTACTCAGGTTTTGGTCTTGAACACACTGGTACTGTAAGTGCCGGAAACAGAACAAGCTTTGAATCTGTAAAGATTGAGTATTAAATATAAATTACTGTGTGAGATACTTCTTGCACAGTATTTTTATAACCTTGTGGACTACAAGCTGTAGCCTTGTGGACTGAGGAGCGTAGTCCAGTGGAGTACAGAGTGTAGTCCACTGGGTTATGAAACGTAGTCCATAAGGTTATGAAAGTTTTTTTCAGGCATAGGAGCAATGCTTTAAGGACTGTTACTCCTTTTTTTATTAATCCTTCCCTGATAATTTCAAATAACGTTTTTTTTCAAAGGAGTGGCCATCCCCTTACAGATTTAATTATAAAGGCTGTAAAAAAAAGTGAGCGGGCCATTTTGGCCAAAGTGCAATTTTTTTTGAAAAAAGTTTTTCAG
>JAZUGE010000021.1:0-20664 GCA_045641045.1 Treponema sp.
GATAAAAAGATTCAAAAAAACTTTCAACTTCTGGTCTAGAGTCATAACTAAGTCGTGGTTCTAAATTTATACCTAAGATTTTTGTTAATAAACTTAAAACTGTTAATCTCTGCTGTCCATCAATTACTTCATATTTTTCATCTTTTCTTTTTAATGCAACTAAACTACCAATATAATAGTTTGTTTCTGGTACACTCCTATAATTTTCATATATATCCTGAATTAACTGAACTATCTGCTTTTCTCCCCATGCAAAATTTCTTTGATACAAAGGGACAATATAATAATTCTCAAATACTTCTTTTATTGTTTTATTTAGTTGCTCCATCTTTTATTAATCCTTCATTTACAAAGAAAGTATAGAATACATCTGACTCCGTAAATATTTTTTTATCTTCATCATCTATTTCGCGAAAATGAATATCTGTCTTATTAATGCTATTCTTTTCTTTTAAGAATTGTAAATCTGAAACATCTTTAGCATTCTGGATCTTGAAGAAATAATCATGTGGAAATAGTGTTCCTCCATCATTATGATAGTCAACTGTTTCAAACTTTATTTGCTTATGAATAAGGCGTTTTCGATACACTAATGCATATATATTTTTGTAAAATTGATTTAGAACGTCTTCTCCAAACTTATCGAACAAAACAAAGATAAGAGACTTGTAAAGTTCCAAAAGATATTTATCACCCTTTCTATTAGAACCTTCATAATTTATACAATACTTTGAATAAAACTCTTTAAAATTTTTTAACTGATAACTCTTCAAATCTACAAAAAGCATTTTGTAGATCTCAACATAGGTTTCTATATAATCAAAGAAAGGTTTACCATTTAAGATTTCTTGATTTACATTTGTAAAAGGATCTATATTACTCGGGTCTCCATTTTTTAATCGTCCTTTCATACTAATAGTTCCAGATAATACACTTTGATAAAACTTACTAGTAATATATTGCAACAATTGAGGATTTTGATAAGGAAATGAAATATTTGTATTTTTATCTATCGTGTATCCCTTGAATTCATCAATTTTAGACTTAGAAAAATGTCCTGCACTATTATATTTAGTCCACCTTCTTGATCGATACAGTTGTTCTGCAAAAAGTTTTTTCAAAATATCCTGGACGCTATTATTATCTTTATCATAAGAATTTTTATATCGTACAGCACTTTCCCAACGTTTATCTACATCGATTTTCTCTTCTTGAGTATTACAATCCATTGCTCGTAAATGATAAGCTTTCAATAAGTTATATGCTTCTAATGGTTTTCCACGACCATTCTGACTATCAAACATCTGGAATGCTTCAGAAAGATTAGTTACTACAATTTGTACAAATTCACATTTATACAAAAGATATTTCATAAAATTCTCTAAATCCGTATTCTGTTTTTTCCATTCCATTAAAAATTCATAATTTGTTTGAATATTCTTAAATGACTCTGAATGTTCATATTTCAATTTTTCAAATATAGTAACATTTTCTGCATAGTCTAAAACTTTTAAAATTAGTAATATCGTAGTAAGCCGCTGTTGTCCATCAACTATTTCAAATCTACAATTTTCCTCATTGTAATATAGAATTACACTCCCTATTCTATAAGAGTCTTTACCTTCTTTGAGACTAGAATTTACATCATTTAATAGTTGCAAGACATTTTTTTTATTCCATTCATACGGTCTCTGAAATTCAGGAATAATAAGATTTAGATCCAACAACGAATTTACATTTCTAATGCTAGCTGCAACTCCATTATTAATATCATTTATAATTTCATATTGATTTATAATTGGTTCTAAGATTGTGGAAATTTCAATGAAATCATTAAATAATTCATCTAAACTTTCTATTTCTTTTTTTCTAATTAATGTCCATTGAAATTCTTTTCCCCATGATTCTTGAATTACTCTCTCTGAAATATTAACTTTAGCTATATAATCATTTAGATCATTTATATCTACTATATTTGAATTATCGAATCGTTCCAAATGCAAATGAACTCTTCCAGCATAATATTCATAATGAATCCATTCTTGAAAATTATGTCCTGCTTCTACATAAAACCATCTTTCCTTAGATTCAGTATTCGAAGCTATACCTTTCCCTGGAAAGTGAATGTCACAGAATTTTTCAAATTCATGTTTGATTGTTTTATCTATACTAAGCAAAGAATTCCTCCTCAAATATAAAACTTTTTCCTAATTCTGCGTAAATCGACATCCTGGATAATTACGACATCCCCAGAATGAACCATTTTTTCCTTTACGCTTAACTAATTGTCCTCCACATCTAGGACATATACCTTTTTTAATCTTTATTTCACGTTGTTGTGTTTCATTTTTTATTTCTGTAACGTGTTCTTTTTTTGCATCTTTCGTGTAGTCTTTGTAACTTGATAGTTTTGCTTCATAATCTCTTAAAATATCTATATTCAAAATTGGACTCTGATAACTAAGAATACAACGTTTAATATCACCAAAATTCAATATATTCTTTGATGATTGAACTTTTATATCAGCCTGATTTGAAAAAGCAACTATAGGAATAAATACATTCTGATTTGTAATTTTAAGGATTTCCATCAAAGCTTTTACATGAGCATAATTCTGTTTTAATGGATTTCTGAAATTATATTTATTGCCATATACATTCTTGATCCATTCTTCAGAGTTTTCTCCGCCATAAATCCAGCCAGAATAATTCTTGGTTTCAATAACAAAAATACCGAATTCTGATAAAACTACATGATCTATCTGAGATGTTCCTCTTGTAGTCTTTAATAATAAATCATCGATTACAATATATTTTTCTTTTGGAAGTCTATTAAGTATTGAAGATACTTTATTCTCGCCTGCTCTTCCTTTTATTTCTGGCATTTTTATACCCAGGAAAACAATTAATGAGAAAAATAAAACTGCACCAATAATTAAAAATAATAACAAAATATATTTCCTAAGAGAAATTAAACTTATCATTCATAAAAACTGAATGAATCAATATCATGATAAAATCTCTTTTTATTTTATTTCTTGCTGAGTACAATACTCAAAATATTTAGTAACAACTTCATTACCAAAGAAGTCGGTTGACCAAACTTTATCTCTTAAGTACAGTCCATCAATTGCTTTCACTCTTGATAATGCAACATACGCTTGCCCTGGAGCAAAAGTTCCTGAAGACAAATCTACAAAGACTTTATCCAGTGTTCTGCCCTGTGCGCGATGTATTGTCATAGCCCATCCATATATAAAAGGATACTGTCTGTATGAGCTTTCAACTTCTTCTTCAAGTTCCCCATCAACTATAGAATACTTCACTTTAGTCCAGACATAAGGTTCTACAATAAAAGTTCAGTCTGTATCTTTTACAGTAATCTGATCATTGAGCTCATCTATTTTTATTATTTCTGCAATAGTTCCATTTACAAACCTTTTACCTTTATCATTTACAACAAAAAGAACCTGTGTTCCAACCTTCATATGTAACTCTTGTGGAACAGGGTAGTTTTCTGGATTATCGTAAAATCTTGTGTCACCTTTTATCTTTGCAACAAAAGTGTATTCCTGATTTTCAATGGCGTTATATCTTTTTAGATTTATCTGCTGAGCTTCACTTTTTCTAGTAGTAATACGAAGTATATTTTCAGGTATTTCTTCCTTTGTTTTTACACAATTATCGTTTATTAGTTTCAGATCCTCATTAGTGACAGTTGCATCACGGCATTTTGCCAATAAATTAAGAAAATCAATATTATCCTGACGGAATACCTTTGAGAATTGAAAATGTTTCATTTGCCTTACATTTTCACGAATTACTTTTGAAGAAAAGAAATATTCGCTTTTATATTCCTTATCTTTTCCAAAATGCTCGCTTTCTTTGTTTGTTACAACTGGCGGCAATTGATATGCATCCCCAAGAAATACAACTTTAATTCCTCCAAAAGGCAAGTTAACATCATTTGCAAGTCTCATTCGTCTATCAACTTCATCAAGCAAGTCCGCTCTAACCATTGATATTTCATCTATTACAATACGTTCAACTTTTCTTAACTTAGGGAATAATGTTCTAGTTAACTCTCTATCAAGTGGCTGTTTTGAATAAAAATCTTCTGGTTTGATTCTAAAAAAACTATGAATTGTGGCTCCGGAAATAATAAGAGCAGCAATTCCTGTCGGAGCCAAGTAAACAGTATTATTCAGTTTTTCTACATTCCTCATATAATCGAGAAATGTAGATTTTCCTGTTCCAGCCTTACCAAAAATCCAGATAAGTTTAGTTTCCGTATTCAGAATTTCATTCTTAGCAACAAGCATCTCATCTGTTAATTCAATCGATGTTGTCTGCTTTTTTATAGGCTCAGATTCATTATTCATAATTTCATTATGATTCTCAACTTGAGTCATTTTTTCTTTTTTCCCAAATAATGAACCTAATTTCATAATTTCCTCAAAAGATTATTACTTAGCACTATAACTAGGTTTTGAATCAGCAGCGATTCCATTAGTATCCCAGAAAGATTTAGAAGAAGTCTTAGAAGGTTGACCACCCTCCAAAAATATCAGGTCGTCATACCTGTACTAAATGTCAAATAATCTTTACATTCCCTCACCTTGCATCACTTTTTTACCATCCAAAGGCTTTTAATGCGTTTTTAGCTGCATCTTTTGCAGCATCCTGAGCAGCTTTACCGGCTTTTTCTGCGGCTTCTTTAGCAGCTTGATTTGCCCTGTCGGTTATCTGCTTTTCGATTTCATTAACCTTGTTCTGCAACTGCTTTTGAATAGAATCAAGCCTAAGATTTTGAGCATTAATGTCGCCCTGAATGCCTGTAAACTCTTTTACCTTAATAATATAGTCATTTGTTGAAGAGTTTAGCTGTTTGTTAATATTATCAAAGGCAGCCTTTTTAGCATCAGTACCAATTTGAACAGCAACATTTTGCAATGCATCTGAAAATTGCTGTGTAAAGTTGCCGTTAACCTTAAGGTCTATACCCGAGTCTTTGTTATAGTCAAGTTTATAGCCAAATTTTAAAAAGTCTACTGCACTTAAGGCCTGTCTGTAATACTTAGTGATAACTTCATTACTAAAGCCGTCTGAAGTAAGATTAACACTGTTCATGTCAACTTTACCTTCAGCAACAAAAAAGCCTTCATCTGCACGACCTGTTAATGTAATATCTGTTTTACCAGACACTGAAGGTACACCGCTTTTTTTAGCAATTGAAGTTCCATCAATATTTACTTTGTATCCAGAACCAGTGTAACTAATATTTACAAGTTCAGCACTTGAGTTTTTTCTCCCGTCAATTACTAATTGTGCAGAATGCTTTACACCTGAATTAGTAAGGGTAAAAAGCGCAGTCATAGGCTTGTTGCGTACGTTTTGATTGTTTGTACACTCTTTTACATTTGCACTAAAGTTTGATCCTGAAACAAGAACATTTTTGATCAAAAACTTAGGATATTCTGCTCCATAATAGTAAGTTACACCTGCAAGTCGTTTTTGTTTTTCTTTTTTACTTTTGACTGAAGGCTGCGTCTCACTTTGTTTTTTTAAGAGGGATGCATACTCCATAGCTTTTTTTGCATAAGGATAATATTTTCCTAAAAGCTCATAGCCAATAGAGTCTAAGCCATTTTCAAAAATCTGTGACGACTGTTTGCCAATATTTTGTACCGACACAAGTGTATTTTGAGCATAATCACGGTCGCTTTTTATAGATTCTTCGATATCACCTGATAATGACTGTACATTTTGATAATCCTTTTGTACACCTTTTGAAACCGTTTCAACCTCTGTTTTAAGTGTATTGCCCTTTTTGATTGCTGAATTGATCAGTTCAATATCTTTCCTTAATGTGTTTACATCGGTAATCTTTTTGACATCAATTTTTGAAAGTTCAACTGCACTATTGTAAAAATCAGTTACAGACTCTTCGATTTCTTTAGGTTTTGCCTGATACTTTGTAATTAAATCATTTATCTGTGTAACTGACTCCTGTATCTTTTGTGGCGACTTAAAGTTTTGTACTACATTGTTCATAATAGATTCTATATCTGTGCCACCCAAAACAGAGGCAATATCTGAACCGATTTTTGAAACTGCAGCATTCTTTTTTTGTTCAATAAACTCAAGGCTTTTGTTTTTTTCGGTGTCTGACTGCTGTTTTTTTTCAGCTTTCTGTTTTTTGCTTTTTACTTTTAATTTACTGCTTGTTGTCCTGTCTGAACCAAATTTCATATCGCTGCACTCAAGATTATCAGCAACAAAACGTCCTCTTAATGCCTGGACTACATCAAAATCAACTTCAATTACCCCTGCTTCAAAGATATTTTTGAACTCATGGTCTTTATCTCCAATAGCAAGATTTTTTATAGTTATTGATGACTGTTTTAGGTTTACTTTTACTTGCCCAACATCTGTTTTAGCATTAAAGGCTGACTCACATCCTTTTTTGATACCTGTTTTTACAATTGTATCTTTAAAAGCTACAACTGAAAAACAAAGAACTGAAACCGCAGCTGCTACTGCGATAAAAGCTGCGCTGTTTATTCTGCCCTTATGGCTTTTTATATCTTTTACAAGACGCTTATATTTTTTCAGTTCCTTTTTTGATAAAAGAAGATTTTTGTCTACTGCAAGTAAATCTGGCTTTTTAGGGTCATTACCCTTTGAAAATAATGACTCAATGAGTTCTTTATCTGAAGGTATATATATATGTCGTAAAATCTTTTTTTGAAGTTTTTTTTCAGTGTAGGATTTTCTTAGTAACCTTGGTAATTTTTTCGACTTAATGTTCTTTTGCTCAATTTTTGCTTTCTTTTCTTTCTTTGCCATAGTCTAGTCCTTTAAGTCACAAGCAGCTGAAACAATTGCCTTGATTTTGTCTATGAAAGGAATCTTATTAATAACGTGTAAAACAAGAATTTTTTGTACAGTCTGGGCAATATACTTGCGCCATAAAATTACAAGAAGCTTAATTAAATAAAACAAAGGCAGATAAATCAAAACACCAATTGTAAAGCTGCCCATAACAATTGAGTTGTTAAACTTTGTAAGTGAAACAAAAGGTATTTCAAGTGCAGATGCAAAATATGGTATCAGTTTTTCATTAGTTAAAATTAATCGTCCAAGACTGTCAAAAGACGGATCCAATACACCTGCTAAAGCAGAACCTAATAGCATTGCTATTAAAAATGTACCACGCTGGATATACAGAAAAAGAATAAAAATACTTATTAATGCCCATAAAAGGTTATCTTTTGGCATAAATCCAAGTAAAATCCCTGCTGAAAATCCTGCAGCAATTGCTCCAGGATCTGTGTTTGAACTGATTGCAATAAAAAGCTTGATAAACGGTTTCAACATAATACTTAAATTATAATTTATTATGGTAAATAAGCCAATTTTTTATGAAAAAAAAGCATCCTGTTAAGGATGCTTTTTTAATTATATCTGACTATAGTTTTTTGCCTGATATACTGTTGTACTTTCTTTTACTTCGATTAAAAAACCTTTTTCATCGAGTATAGACTGTATTTCATCAAGAATGTCTGTATTGCGGGCCACTACTGTATGATAGTGATAGCCATGGGTTATATTTTTAAGAGGTGTACTTACTCCACTTTTTAAATCAGTAACAAAATTTAGCACATCTCTTTTACTTGATATATGTAAAGGAACTGCAATTGTACCGTAAACTTTATGCTGCACAAATACATCTACTACAGTTCCTCCGCAGTCAGTTACAGCTGTAAGCTCTTCTTCAACCTGCTCATCAGTGTGCTTAACTTTAAAAATACGTTTTACACCTGAAGCATCATTATCAGAGGAAACTATCCTGTAACCGGCATTTGTTGCAAGAAGTTCAGGATGAGTAGTACGCAAAAGAGCAATATCTGTTACAATAACCTGCCTTGATACATCAAGAGTCTTTGCAAGAAGTGAACCAGAAACACTTTTGTCAGATTGTTTTAAAATCTCAAGAATTCTGGTCCTGCGCTCTTCACCAGAAAGCTTCAAATCTTACTCCTTTATTGGACAGAGATTTTTTAACGACAGATCAAGAATTGGACTTGAGTGTGTTAAAGCTCCACTTGAAATATAATCTACTCCAAGGTCTGTTAAACGCCTGATGTTTTCTTTTGTAACATTACCGCTTACTTCAATTTCAGCTTTACCATCAATTATATGAATTGCTTCCTTCATTGTATCATGGTCCATGTTATCAAGCATGATAATGTCTGCTCCGGCTTCAACTGCTTCCTTTACCATATCAAGTGTTTCAACTTCAACTTCAATCTTACGAACGAAAGGTGCATATTCTTTTGCCATTTTTACAGCATTTGAAACAGAGCCTGCGGCCCCTATATGGTTATCCTTAAGGAGTACTCCATCAGACAGATTGTATCTGTGATTGTGTCCTCCGCCTACTGTAACTGCATATTTTTCAAATATGCGGTTATTAGGTGTTGTTTTACGTGTGTCCAAAAGCTTTGTTTTTGTACCTTCCAAAAGCTTTGCTACATTTGCTGTGTATGTTGCAATACCACTCATGCGCTGTAAGTAGTTTAATGCTGTACGTTCACCTGAAAGAAGAACTCGGATATCACCTTTTACTTCACAAAGCTTTTGTCCCTTTGTAACTTTATCCCCGTCTTTTACAGTAAAGTCACATTTTGTGTTTTCATCTAAAAGTGTAAAAACTCTTTCAAAAACCTTAAGGCCTGCAATAACACCATCTTCCTTTGCTATTAAATCAACCTTGCCGGCACATTCTTCTCTCATTACAGCATTTGTTGATACATCCTCGCTAGAAATATCTTCCCTTAAAGCCTGCAGGATCAAGCTGTCTGCGTTCAGTTCCATTGTTAACTTGTTCATGATATTGTTCCATCCTTTTTATTTCATTTAATACTTCGCTCTTGTACTGAGCATAAAGCTTTTGTGTATCACTGTATAAAGCCACATCTGTATGAGTATTTTCAGCAACACTTTCAAGATCTATCGAGTCACTTAAACTTTCGCTTTGTATGTTCTTTGCTGCCCTTTTTGCAAACACAAGACTTTCAAGGAGTGAGTTTGATGCAAGTCTATTGCGGCCGTGTACTCCGTTGCATGAAGTTTCACCACAGGCATATAAATGCATCAGTGAAGTCTGTGAGTCACTGTCAACGTCAACTCCTCCCATAAAGTAATGCTGGGCAGGTACTACAGGTATTGGCTCTTTTGTGCAATCATACCCCTCGCTAAGACAGTGCTCGTATATATGTGCAAAGTGGCTCTTTATTTCACTTTCACTGATATTTTCCATTGATAGATAAACAAAGTCTGTATTGTCTTTAGCCATCTGCTCATATATAGCATTTGAAACTACATCTCTTGGTAACAGCTCATTTACAAATCTGTTGCCGTTTTTATCAAGGAGAATCCCACCCTCACCTCTAACAGATTCTGAAATCAAAAAGGCACGACCACCTTTTAATGAGTAAAGCGTTGTTGGATGAATCTGTATGTAATCAGGATCCCGTAATGGAATATTATGTCTTAATGCTATTGCAAGAGCATCTCCTGTAAGTTCAGGATAGTTTGTAGAATGGCTGTAAAGTCCTCCAATACCACCACAGGCCCATACAACATCCTTTGCAAACATTCTTACTATATAGCCGTCATTTCCGCTTTTGACTTCGCTATAGATTGCTAAAGGACTTTTTTTACTGCATTTTGCAATAATACCGCAGACTCTTCTTGGGCAATCAATGCTTTCTTTATAAGTTATAATATCAAGCATTGCAGTATTATCAAGGAGTGTAATGTTTTTGCGTTCGCGTACACGGTCTAAAAGATGGCTTGTTATCTCTTTACCGGTAATATCCTGGTGAAAAAGGATTCGTTTATTTGAGTGAGCCCCTTCCTTTGTATATTTTAGGGATCCGTCTTCGTTTTTTTCAAAGCGGGTTCCATATGAAATAAGGTCTTTTATGACATCCTGAGAAGACCTTATCATAATATCTACAGACTGGGGGTTGTTGATATAGTGACCAGCTTTCATAGTGTCTTCAAAGTAAGAATCATAGTCATTTTCATCCCTTAAGACACATATGCCACCCTGGGCCAGATATGAATCACAGTCTGTAAATGAAGTTTTTGCAATTACAGTTATTTTTTTGTCCTGAGGAAGGTTGAGTGCACAGTAAAGCCCTGCAACCCCACTTCCGCAGATTAAAACATCACATGTATATGCTTTCATAATACATCTCACTTTGCCATCTGAAGCATTTTGTCCAAAGGCTTGCATGCCGACAGTCGAAGTTCATCACTAACATATGCTTTTGGACCATTATTTATGAGACAGTCTTTTATATTCTGTAAAGTAATGCGTTTCATGTTTGGACATTCTTTTTTTGCACCTACAAAATGAAAAGTTTTACCTGGTGCAACTTTTTTCATCTGATGTAATACACCAGACTCTGTACATACTATAAACTCATTTTTATCTGATGCTTTTACGTATTCAATAAGCTCTTTTGTGCTTCCAAGATAATCAGCTTCATCACAAACTTCTTTTATACATTCTGGATGTGCTATTACAACACTTTCAGGATGCTCATCCATGCATTTGCTTATTGCATCAAGTGTAATACTTGTATGAACATGACAGTAACCGTTATTTAAAATTACGTTTTTATCCTTTACCTGTTCTTTTACAAAACGTCCCAGATTTCCATCAGGGATAAAATATATGTTTTTATTTGGAAGATTTTTTACAATATTAATTGCATTTGAAGAAGTTACAATAACGTCTGAAAGAGCTTTTATCTGTGCAGTTGAGTTTATGTAGCATACAACTGCAAGGTCTTCGTACTGCTCTCTCATCTCCTTGATTTTTTGTGGATCTGCCATCAAAGCCATTGGACAAACCGACTGTTCATTGGGAACCAGTACAGTTTTATCAGGGTTTAATATACAGGCACTTTCGCCCATAAATGTAACACCACAGAATACTATTGTTTTGTGACTTTCGTTTTTTGCTATCTTTGCAAGGGCATAACTGTCACCGACATAATCTGCTATATCCTGTATATCATCAGAAACATAGTAATGTGCTAAAATCACTGCATCTTTTTGCTGTGCCAGCTTTTTTATTTCATCTTTTAATTGTTGATTGTTTTGTACCTCAGCCATAATGAAATGGACCGCCTTTTTATTTGTTTTTAACAGATATTAGCACTTTGCTTTACACGTGACAAGACAGGTGTAAAGCAAAAAAGTACTGTATTTTAAAAAATGGTGACAAAAATTAACTATTATTTGTACTTGTAAACTCTGTTTGTTTTATGTATTCTTACTGTCACTGGAAGGATTTACAATGTCAAATTACGATTATTTTATCGAAAATAACAAAATTGCTGTAAAGCACACTATATCCCTTATCGACAAGGTACAGGAAACAGCAGAAAGCACTGAAATTGCTATAAAATATCATCAGTATATTAAAACTGCCTGTGAAAAAATTCTCCTTACTGAAAAGTACTATGAGCTTAGTAAAAGCGGGATGCTGAAAAAGCTGCCCCTTAATGAACTTGAAAACTGGAACACTAAGCTTTTTGAACAGTTTTATGAAGAAAACTACAGACACGATTTTTCAAATCCATCTTACGCTGTAAAGCTTTTAGGTAAAGCAGGTTCTATTTTAAGCATGATTTATGCTCATGCCTGTGATTTAGCATTTTATGCAGCAAGATGTGACAGATACATGATGAACTTTTACATCAGTATTTTTGTAAACACATGCGATATTTTGAGTCAGAACCTTGATGAAGACAAACTGATAAGCGAGCTCAAGGCTATGTTAAAGGCCTGTTATATTGCAAAAGCTGAGTATACCCAGAAAGTTAATATCGGTCTTATGGTAAATCCAGAGTTTACTCATTACACAGATATTCTTAACAAATCTGACTTAACCGATGTACGCTATCTTTACCAGTATGGTCTTCACGTAACTAAAAACGAAATTGACACAGCTCTTTTTATAGCAAGTCTTTCTGAAAATGAAGTTAAGGCTATGGCTGATACTTTTACAGACGGCTTTTTGACAGGTTATGCAAAGCTTAATAAAGATATTCATAACAAAAAATCTGTAAACTTTTACTATACATTGGGCTTTGAACGTATGTTCCGCTTTATTGTACAGCGTTTTGAAAACGAAGGCATAAAGTGTTTGATACCTGCCGGCCGTCTTGTAACAACAAGTGCAAACCGTCAGTACAGCTATGATCACAAGGATGATATTGCCTGTGTATTAGATGATGAATATGTTTCAATTGTAGTAGATTCATATAAAAAGGCTTTTGAAGCTGATAAAGAATATGCTACAGGTCATGCAGGTCCTTTAGCTCTTGAGACTTTCGGAGAAAAAGAATTTGCTCCTGTAAGTAAAGCAGACTCCCTTTCCCTTTCTGATAAGCAGCAGAAATTAAGTGTAAAGCTTTCAAATGAGCTTTCAATGATCCGTGCCAGCTACATTAATCCTGAAGAAAGATCTTTTAGCATTATCTCATATCCTGTGCCTGAAATCGGCGGTAACTTTAAGGAAGTATTTGCCGAAACTGTTAAGATTAACACACTTGATTATAAGACATATGAGATAATTCAGCAAAAGCTTATTGATGAACTTGATAAAGCTGATACAGTTAAGGTAAGAGGTCGCGGCGAAAACCTTACAGATATTACAATTAAAGTTTGTGAGCTTAAGGACAGTTCAAAACAGACAGCTTTTGAAAACTGTGTTGCAGATGTAAACATTCCAGTTGGTGAAGTATTTACATCCCCAGTATTAAAGGGTACTAATGGTCTTTTACACGTTACAAAAGTTTATCTTAACGGTCTTTTAGTTAAAAACTTAAAAATTACCCTTAAAGATGGTATGATTGAAAGCTGTACATGTACAAACTTTGATGATGAAAAAGCTAATAAGGATTTCCTTGACGAAGTAATTATGTTCCATCACAAAACTCTGCCTATCGGCGAGTTTGCTATTGGTACAAACACTACTGCATATAAAATGGGGATTGAGTACAATGTTCAGGATAAGCTTCCAATTCTTATTGCTGAAAAAACAGGTCCTCACTTTGCAATGGGAGACACATGTTACTCTCGTGCAGAAGAGCTTAAGTATTTTAATCCAGACGGTAAAGAAGTAATTGCCAAGGATAATGAAGTGTCACTTCTTCGTAACACAGATTCGTCAAAGGCATATTTTAACTGTCATACAGATGTTACAATCCCATACAATGAACTTGATACAATTACTGTATACAAAAAGGACGGCAGTGAAGTTAAGCTTATTGAAAACGGACGCTTTGTTTTAGCAGGTACTGAAGAACTTAATAAACCACTGGATGCAATGTCCAATTAATTTTTGAAAAAAAAAGCCACAGGTGTACACAAAAGGAAATATCCTTTGTTTGTATGGCCTGTGGCTTTTTTTTTAATGCTTTATGTGTTATCGAGCCTTGTCTGGGCTTAGTTAAGCTGGCTTAAAATTGATTTACCAATATTACCTTCTGGCATTTTAAGACCAAAGTTATCAAGAATTGTTGCACCAATATTACCAAAGGTTTCCCCTTCTTCAATTTCACCAGGAGTCTTAAAAAGCTTTGAGTACAGGATAAATGGTACTTTTTCGCGAGTATGATCTGTACCGTGGAATGTAGGATCATTACCATGGTCTGCTGTAATGATTAAAAGATCATCCTCTCGTAAAGTCTCTAAAAGTACGCCAAGATTTTTATCAAACTTTTCAATCTCCTTTGCGTATCCAACAGGGTCACGCCTGTGTCCCCAAAGTGCATCAAAGTCTACCAGGTTTGTAAAACAAAGCCCCTTAAAATCTTTTTTTGCTTCTTCAATTGTCTGCTCCATACCGTTTACAGAGCTTTCAGAATGAATTGCCTTTGTAACTCCTTCGCCCACAAAGATATCATTGATTTTACCAATGGAAATCATGTCAAAACCATTGTCTTTTAACACGTTAAGTGCTGTTGGAGCAAAAGGTTTAACTGCAAGGTCATGGCGGTTTGCTGTTCTTTTAAACTCACCCTTACGTTTACCCACATATGGACGGGCAATTACACGGCCTACCTTCCACTCATCTTTCATGGTAAGCTCACGGGCAATTTCACAGTATTTATAGAGAGTTTCAACACCCATAGTCTCTTCATTACCACAGATTTGCAATACTGAATCTGCAGATGTATAAACAATAAGCTTACCCTCGTTTATTTCCTGTTCAGCCAGCTCGTCAAGAATAGCTGTTCCTGAAGCAGACTTATTACCGATAACTTTACGGCCAGTTCGCTTTTCAAGCTCGTCTATAAGCTCTTTTGGAAAACCAGTATCAGTAAATGTTACAAAAGGCTTTGTTGTATAAAGCCCCATCATTTCCCAGTGACCTGTCATTGTGTCTTTTCCAACACTCATTTCCCGTAATGCGCCAAAATATGCTGCAGGCTTACTAACCTTATCAACTTGTACTAAAGGATGAAGGTTTGCCAGCCCAAGCTTCTGCAGGTTAGGAATTGAAAACTCCCTCACAGATTGTGAAATATGACCTAATGTGTCTGAACCTACATCGTTATATTTATCTGCATCAGGCTCTTCTCCGATTCCTAGTGAATCAAGGACAATACAGAAAACTCTGTTAAACTTGCTCATAGATATTTACCTCTTTGCAAATAGAAATGTATTAATAGTGCCAGTATAGCACTGTTTTTAAACGTTAAATATACCTACTAGTGTACAGATGTATATTATCGCAAACAATGAAAACATACTTAATACAGAAGTCCAAACAACTATCTGTCCGGCAAGTTCATCGTCGTTTCCCATTTCACTGGCCATTGGTACCGATGAAACTGCAATCGGAGTTCCGTAAATTGCAATTAAAGCAGGCATTTCATTATATCTGAAGCCTGCCATATATGCCACAGTAAGCCAGAGAGCAGGACTTATAATAACTCTGAGAGTACAGCTTATAATCAACAGTTTTTTAAGTCTTTTTACTGCATTAAAAGTAAATGTACCTCCAAGGCTGAGTAATGCAAGGGGTGTTGCACTTTGAGCAAGCATTGATATTGAGGAGTATACAAAGGGTAAGTTGTTTTTTATTGTAAAAAGCTTTACTCCATTGTTATCCACTGGTATAAAAGACCGGATAACAAGAACAGCAAGTCCTGTTAAAACCCCTAAAATCAATGGATTATGAAATATTTTACTTATAACGTCCATTATTGATATCTTTTTGCCGTCTGTCTTTACATAGGCAGTTAAGCTTATTATTGCAAGAACATTAAAAAGTGGTATTGCAACAGATGAAAGTAATGCAGCTACTATTAATGGCTCATTGTCACCGTTACACATAGTCTGTACAAGAGAGATGCCGATGATTGCATAATTTGAACGAAATGCAGACTGTATCATTACCCCTTTTTGTTTTGGATCTTTAATTGTTTTTCCAAATATAATAAATGCAATGATAAAGCTTACAACAACAGACAATACGGTAAAAAAACAAATGGATGAGTAGTTTTTGACCTGAGCAAAATTATCAATTTTATAAACATTAAAGAACAAAAGTATTGGAAGACAACATCTGAAACACAGTCTATTTAGACCTTTAAAAAAGTCCTGGGAAAATAGATTAACTCTTTTTAAAAAATATCCTGTAAGTATTACAAGAATAACAGGCATAACCGAGTTGCAAGTAAAAAATAATTTATCTAACATCGTATTTTATAATATCCCTAAAAGACAAAAGGCGGCATAGCCGCCCTTAAGTATTTACGTAAAATTATATTTCCATATTCATTGCACTGCGAACTTCAGCAAGGGTATTTTGTGCAATTTTTCTGGCTCCTTCAGCACCTTTAAGTAAAACTTCTCTGATGTACTCAGGCTGCTTTTCAAGCTCAGCTCTTTTAGCTCTTAAAGGTCTTAAAGTTTCATTTAATGCCTCTGTAAGCTCCTTTTTAAGCTGGCCTGCTCCTCCGTCTCCAATACGCTCTGCAACAATTTGAGGATCCTCATTAGTACAAAGACCAATAAGACGTAAAAGATTTGCAACTTCAGGGCGACCTATTTCGTCATAAGTAATATGTCTTTCACCATCTGTTTTTGCCTTTTTAATTGCCTTTGCAGTTTCATCTTCAGTTGCACTTAACATAATTGCATTACCTAAAGACTTACTCATCTTTTTAGAACCATCAAGACCTAAAATCATAGGAGTCTTTGATAAAAGAGCCTGTGGTTCAGGGAATATAGGATTATCAGGACAGAATTTTTTATTAAAACGACGGGCAATATTTGCTGTAAGCTCAAGATGAGGAAGCTGATCCTTTCCTACAGGAACTACAGTACCCTTACAGAACAAAATATCACAAGCCTGATGAACAGGATATGTATACATACCAGCATTAATAACTGAAAGCTCAGACTTTTGTATTTCGTCCTTTACAGTAGGATTGCGGCTAAGTTCAGAGTTTGTAACTAAAGTTAAAAAAGGCAGCATAAGCTGATTTGCTTCAGGAATGTATGAATGAGGATAAATCATAACATCTTCACCTGGTTCAATGCCTGCTGCAAGGTAATCAATTACAAGCTGCTTTGTATTCTGGCTGATTTTATCAAAAGCATCATGATCTGTTAAAACCTGATAGTCAGCTATCAGTATCATAGTTGGTACACCAAGCTTTGCAAGGCGGACACGATTTTGCAATGATCCAAAATAATGGCCGATATGGAGTCTTCCTGTAGGTCTGTCTCCTGTAAGTACTCTGTACTTTTTTGGATTTACAAGAATATCTGCTTCGATTTTTTTACTGCGTTCAAGAGCTGCCTGATATGAAGCATTAAGTGATGTATATTCTACTTCTTCTGCCATTTGGATTCCTCTTTAAAAATAAATCTGTTTATTATGATTAAAAGCATTTTATCAAATACACACTTTACACACAATAGTGTTAATAATGTTAATGAAAGTATTGTACAACATAGTGCATCGGTATAAAGTAAACTTAACTGCAACCTGTTTTCATAAGTTTGTGTCTAAGTTATCAGTACAAAAAGATTTATTCGGGGGATATTTTATGAATTTCTACAGTGACTATGTTGAAGGTGGAAAAGTCTATACTGACTACGACGATCTCAAAAAAAACTTTAAAATAAAAATTCCAGAAGTCTTTAACTTTGCATATGATATTGTTGACCGTTATGCAGTTGAGGCGCCGGAAAAAAGAGCATTAGTCTGGTGTGATGACGAAGGTAATGAAAAGGTTTTTACGTTTAAGGATATTTCGCAAAAATCAAATCAGGCTGCAAACTTTTTAGTAAAACATGGAATAAAAAAAGGTGATACAGTTATGCTCATACTGCGACGAAGATATGAGTTCTGGTATTTTATTATAGCTTTACATCGTATAGGTGCTGTAGCCATCCCTGCAACAAACCAGCTATTGTCAAAAGATATAGAATACCGCACTAACGCAGCTCAAATAAAAATGATTATCTCTTACGATGATCAACTCGTACAGGAGCGTATCGAAAAAGCCCTTTTGTCTTCACCTTCTGTTAAGGAGCTTGTTACAGTTGGAAAAAATCGAAACGGATGGATTTCGTACCATGACGAAGAAGAAGCTTTGTCACCCTCTTTTATGCGGCCATCAGGTGAAAACAGTACAAAAAACAGTGACACTTCCCTTTTATATTTTACTTCAGGAACAAGCGGAAATCCTAAAATGGTTGGATTTAACTATGAGTATCCTTTAGGACATATAGTAACTGCAAAATACTGGCAAAACGTAGTTGATGACGGTCTTCATCTTACCGTTGCAGAGACTGGATGGGCAAAGTGTGTATGGGGTAAGTTATATGGCCAGTGGATTTGTGGGTCTGCAGTTATGGTATATGATATGGACATGTTCAGGCCTGCAAAAATGCTTGAAGTCATACAAAAATATAAAGTAACTACATTTTGTGCTCCTCCTACAGCATACAGATACCTGTTCCGTGCCTATTCATCTAAATATGATATATCATCAGTTACTCATTTTGTTACAGCAGGAGAAGCTTTAACTCCTGAGCTTTTTGACACGGTAAAAAAGGCCACAGGTAAATGCTTATATGAAGCATATGGACAAACTGAGGGTACTGTTATGGTGGGAAACTTTCCCGGCATGAAACCAAAGCCTGGTTCAATGGGACTTCCTGCTCCTGGATATAATATCGAGATTGTAAGAGATGACGGAACTAAATGTGACTGTAATGAAAACGGATCGATCATCATAAATCTTGATGAAAAAAAGCCTTTTGGTCTTTTTAAAGGCTACTATAAAAATGATGAGCTTACAAAAAAAGCTTTTGCAAATAGTGTTTACAATACAGGGGATGTTGCCTATTATGATGAAGATGGTTACATTTGGTTTGTAGGACGTAATGATGATGTTATAAAATCCTCTGGATATCGCATAAGCCCTTTTGAGATTGAAAGTATTTTACAACTTCATCCTTCTGTTTTAGAGTGTGCTGTAACAGGAGTTCCAGACGAAAAGCGAGGACAAGCTATAAAAGCAACAGTTGTACTTGTTAAAGGCTGTGAGGCAAACAAGCAGCTGGAACATGAAATAATGGATTTTGTAAAACAAAGAACAGCTATCTACAAGCATCCTCGAATAATCGAGTTTGTAACTGAACTTCCTAAAACAATAAGTGGTAAAATCAAGCGTGTAGCTATACGAGAAGGAAACTAAGTATGAAAAAAGTAACTAAAATATGTGCAGTAATTTTTTCTCTTTTTTTAAGTTCAGCTCTTTGCTTTAGTGAGGACTCCAGCGAAGTCGACTGGAATCAGGTGGGACAATCTGGAAAAGAAGCCTTAAAGCAGACAGGAAACTTTTTTAAGACTTTAGGGAACAAAATTGGTAATGACGTACATAATGCTGTAGAAGATGCAAAAGAAGTTAAATGCGCTGGTACCTGGTACTTTAACAACAAAAATACAATAATTAAAATCAATGATGACTTTACTATGGAAATTACCCAGAAAGAGTCCTCTGATACACATTTTTACCGCGGTACATATACAAATGCCTTAAATATTTTAAAATTTACTATTACAGAAGAAGGTACTAAAAGCTGGAAGGCTGTAAAAAGTGAAAATACCACTCAAAAGCCTAAAAAATGGACAATAACATACAGCGTACAGGACGATGGAAGTGTTATGTTTATGAGTTCTTCAATACCTAAAGATATTGATGGTAATTCTTTTACAAACGGGCAACTGTTTACAGCAAAATAGAAACTGATAATTCTTTATTATAAAACAACTTAAGCTTTATCATAAAAAAATCTATGGTATAATTTCACTAACGGAGATTATACCTATGAAAGAGTATTTTAATTTTAAAGGACAGGTTGCAGTTATAACAGGCTGCTCTACAGGACTGGGCGTTCAGATGGCTAAAGCACTTGCAAATCAGGGTGCTTCAATTGTTGCAATTGCACGTCGTAAAGAAAAGCTTGATGAAGTTACTGCCATGATACAAAAGGAATATGGAGTTGAAGCTTTAGCTGTTCCATGTGATATTACAGATACCGATAAGGTTAATGAAGCTGTAAAACTGATTATGGAAAAGTTTGGACGTATTGATATTCTTATTAATAATGCAGGAACTGGAGCTGTAGCTCCTGCCGAAGACATTACAGACGATCAGTTTAATAACGAGCTCAATGTTGATCTTGGCGGAACCTTTAAGGTATCACGTGCTGTTGCAAAGCTTGCTATGATACCTGCAAAATATGGACGTATCATAAACATAGCTTCAATGTATGGTCTTGTAGGCAATAAAGTTGCTCCATGTTCTCCTTATCATGCTGCAAAAGGTGGTGTTGTAAACTTAACCCGCGGACTTGCAAGTGAATGGGGAAAATACAATATCAACGTAAATGCTATTTGTCCAGGTTATTTTTACTCACCTTTAACAAAAGAAACTTTAGACAGCGAATTTTTCCAGAATAATGCAAAAACAATGATACCATTAAGCAGGTACGGTAATGACGGAGAGCTTGATACAGCTGCAATATTTTTATCAAGTCCTTCTTCAAGTTATGTAACTGGTGTAATTATGCCTGTTGATGGCGGATACACTACAATGTAATTATTTTGAGGGTGGTGTAATTTTTTTTACACCGCCTTTTTTTTACTTCAAAAACCCCTCCAAACCCTTATTTTTAGCCCCTTCACAAAATCATTTTCACCTGTCACTTTTAAAAAAACTTTTTACCTTATCAACCACCTTCTTTACTCCTTTCACACCCTTATTTTATGGGCCTTCGCCAATTTTTTTTCCACGAAAATTTTTTTTCGTTTCAATTTTTTGATTTTAAAAAAAATTTTCCGGTTAAAAAAGGGCCTTTTCAGGGCAGTTCTAGGGCAGTTCTCAGGGTAGTTCTCACAGCATAATTTTGATATTATATATATTTATTTTATTATATTACTTATATTTAAAAGAATATAAATAATATAATAATGATATCCAGTGCTCTAGGGTTCATAAAACGGGAAAAATAGTTTATATAAAAAAAACAATATATAAAAAG
>JAZUGE010000022.1:0-28822 GCA_045641045.1 Treponema sp.
GATTTTTGTCAAATACAGAATAATTTGATGTTATAATAATAAAAAGAGGAGCGGTTTTATGAAATATAGACTAGGTTTAGATTTAGGTACAAACTCTTTAGGTTGGGCTATCTTAGGCTTAGATGATGATAATACGATAACTGGCAACATCATTGATATGGGAGTACGCATTTTTTCAGATGGCAGAGTTCCTAAGACTGGTGAACCTTTAGCAATAGAACGAAGAAATGCTAGAAGTATCAGACGAAACATATATCGAAAAAAGATAAGAAGATATAGATTGTTTAAGCTTTTGCAAAGTCAAGGATTATTTCCTTTAGATAAGAGTGATGCACAATGTATAAAATGTATGAATCCATATGAACTTCGAGTAAAGGCTTTAGATTCAAAACTTAATCCCTATGAATTAGGCAGGGTCCTATTTAATCTTGGAGTACGAAGAGGGTTTAAAAGTAATCGTAAAGATTTAACAGAAAGCGATAATGATATATCTGCTCAAAACAAACAAATTGTAGTAAAAGATCCATTAAAAATGAGTCAAAATGATAAATGTGCTCATCTTGAAAAAACTGTAAAGGATAGCGGCTACAGAACTTTAGGAGAATACCTCTGGTGCGAAAAAGACACTAATAAAGGGTTACGCTTTGTTGCTGACAGGACAACTTTTTATCCAACCCGTAAGTTATATGAGCAAGAGTTTGAAGCTATAAAAAACAAGCAGATACAGTTTTATCCAGATTTATGTTGGGATGATATACATAATAAGATTTTTAATCAGCGTCCACTTAAAAGGCCTGATAGAGGTACCTGTCAATTTGATATTACAAAGCCTCGTACTTATAAAGCAATGCCATGTTCATGCCAGTTTCGGATACTGCAGGACGTAAATAATCTTGTATGGTATGGAAACTCAAATACAAGACATGAGCTTGAGCGTGAAGAACAGATAAAATTAATTGAGGCTCTTAATAATTCAAAGGAAGTTTCCTTTGATAAAATGAGAAAGATATTAAAACTTGAAAATGTCAGATTTAATCTAGAAGAGTTAAGGGATAAACTTATCGGAAACCCAACTGCAGTTATCTTACGTAATAAAAGTCGTTTTGGACCGTTATGGGACACATTACCATTAAAGCAGCAGGATGAAATTGTAGAAACTCTTATCACTGCTGTTGATGATGAGGAGGTTTATAAAGTTCTTGAGCCTTACACAGTCCTTAGTGACGAGCTGAAAAAAAACGTAGTTCATACAGTTCTTCCTAGTGGTACAACAAGTATTTGTAAAGAAATTACAGAACAACTTGTTGAGGTAATGAGTGCAGAACCAAAAAGATTTGATGAAGCGTTAGCTCAGTTAGGGTATTCGCATAGTGAAGAATTAATTGAGCATTATGATCTGCTCCCTTATTATGGACAAGTCTTAACAGGCTCTGTTATGGGGGGTAGTAATGATAGTTGTGAAAAATCTCTAGAAAAACGATTTGGTAAAATTGCAAATCCTACTGTGCATATTGCATTAAATCAACTTAGGCTGATTGTTAATTCCATAATTAAGGTATACGGAAAACCTGCTCAGATTGTTGTAGAGGTGTCAAAAGACTTAAAAAATAGTCGTGAACAAAAGCGAAAAATTAATGCATTTATTACAACACGAACAAAAGATAATGAACGTATAAATAAAAATATTACAGAGCTTTGTCCAAATATAGTATATCCAAATCGAGATGACAGATTAAAGTTTAGACTTTGGGAAGAACTTGGCGAGAATAGCATGGCAAGACTATGTCCTTATTGCGGTAAAAATATAAGTGCTTCTGAAATTTTTTCATCAAATATAGAGATTGAACATATACTGCCCTATAGCCGGACTTTGCTTAATAATGAGTCAAATCTTACCGTTGCACATACAAAGTGTAATGAAAAAAAAGGTGAACGAACTCCTTACGAAGCCTTCGGTGGGGAGTCTACAGGTATTTATGCCTGGGATGGTATTTTGTTAAGATCTCACCATTTTAAAAATAAAGCTAAACAGTCTAAGTTTGATGTAGATGCAATGGAAAAATTTGAAAAGTCCGCAAGTTTTATTGAGCGCCAGCTTACTGATAATGCTTATCTGTCTAAAATCGCCAGAAAATATTTGACCAGCATTACAGATAAAAAGACTGATGTTTGGACTGTTGCTGGTGGTATGACAAAACTATTGAGAGACAGATGGGAAATTGACAGTATCCTAAAAAAACGTATAACTGAGAAAGAAGCTGCCGAATTTAATATAGACGAAAAGCTTATAGGTGATTTTAAAAAGAATCGTTATGATCACAGACATCATGCTCTTGATGCATTGGTTATAGGTTTATCTGATCGTAGTATGGTACAGCAGGTTGCTATATGTAACAGTAAGAGACATACTGACAAAATCGCTATACCTGCTTGTCCTGTAAGCAGGTTATCACTTCAGGACAAGGTTAAAAATATAGTTCCAAGTTTAAAACCAGACCATGGAGCTGAAGGTAAACTGTCTAAAGAAACTTTATTAGGTCATATAAAACTTGAAAATGCAATTTCTATTAATGATTTAGTATCTGAAGATATTGAAAATATAAAGATAGACAGCGTAAAACAAGAGATCAAGGATTTGTTACAAACAAATTCTCTATCAAATACAAAAAAGATACTTTGTGATAAATATCCCGTAATCAAAGTATATAAATATCAGTTTGTAACCCGTATGGCTTTAGTATCTATAAAAGAAAAAAACATTGGAGACATTATAGATACTACTATACGCAATAAATTACAAACATATATTAGCGAGCATGCTGATACAAAGTATGAACAAAATTTAGTAGACTTTAGTAACATAACCGGTATACGTCGTTTACGATGTGCAACATTTGCACAATCTCCTATTGTTATACCAGCTGATAAAAAAAATCCTTTATCAGTGCCAAGGTATTATAACCCTGAAGAATACTACAATGCAGTAGTATGGCAGATACCATCTGATAAAAAGGGCGAAAGACCTGTTTATAAGGCAACATTTGTCCTAAAAATTAATGCAAAAAAAGAGGTTGAAAAACCTCACCCAGCTGCAAAAAAAATATGCGAAGTATTTAAAGGTGACTATCTTGAGCTTTCGATAAATGGTCAATGGGTAAAAGCTGTTGTTGCAGGATATTCAGCAACAAATGGTAAATTTGACATACAACCTGTTTTTGCTTCTAAAGATATTTATAGCTGGCTTGCTTCTACAAATGACTATTTTACTGAAAAATACTGGAAACCTAATAAAGGACATAATTTTGTCTCTGTAAATGTTCTTTTTGGTATACAGGATGCAAGACCTGTAAATGTTAATCCACTAGGTAAAACCTGCTGTAAAAAATAACAAAATAATATCAATGACTGATGCAACTATAAGACGATATAAAGGTTATATGTTGCATCAGATTATTGATATACAAAACTCAGGTAATTATCTTTATCTTGAACGAGGTTTTTTAAAAATTAAAAGCCCAGCCAATGAAATACATTCAGTGCCTCTTGATGATATTGCAAGTGTAATTGTATCAGCGACTGGGTGTACCTTTTCAAAAAATATAATTGATGAACTTGCTAACAGGGGTGTTATTACAGTGATTTGTGATAAAAAATATACTCCGTCAGCAATTGTGTATCCTGTATGTGGTAATTATCAGCATGCTGGTATTTTAAGACTTCAGCTTGATGCATCTGTTCCGTTAAAAAAACAGTTATGGAAAACTGTTGTCGAAAATAAATTAAAAAATCAATCAGCTGTTTTAACTATTGCAAATAGCTTAAAAGCCATTGATATTGAAGTTTTATCAAAAAATGTAAAATCAGGTGATATTGATAATAAAGAAGCCCAGGGGGCTCGTATTTACTGGACTCAGCTATTTGGAAAAACATTCACCCGCAATCAGGATATGCAGGGGATAAATAGTTTACTTAATTATGGTTATGCAATTATGAGGGCAAGTATGTGCAGGGCTATTAGTGCCTCTGGCCTCTTACCTGCATTGGGTATACATCACTGTAATACTACAAACTCCTTTGCCTTGGCTGATGATTTATTTGAAATATATCGTCCCATTGTTGATTGCATGGTATATTGTATTGTAAAAGATGATTTAACTGCAGATTACGAACTTACGCCTGAGATAAAAAAGTTTTTAACACAATGTGTCTGGATTAAAGTGAAAACAACTGAAGGTGAATCTCCTGCTTTTCAGAGCATGCAGTATTATGTGGCAAGTTTTATAAAATCATTACGAAGTAAAAAGCTTGAGTTACAGATTCCCCAATGGGAGGGTAACATTGAGAGAGTACCCGGTATTAAATAAATATGAGCTTATGTGGATGATGGTTTTTTTTGATTTACCTGTTGTCGAAAAGCAAGAGCGTAAAGATGCAACAGCCTTTAGAAACTTTTTGCTGGATAATGGTTTTCAGATGATACAATATTCAATTTATGTTAGAATCTTTTCAAGTTCTGAGGCCTGTGAAAAATATTATAATCTTATTGAGCATAATATACCTGAACGTGGTCGGGTAGATGTATTAACCATTACAGATCGTCAGTATTCAAATATTAAGAGTTTTGAATGTGCAAAGAGTGTAAAAAAAACGCAAGATTATCAGCAGTTATTGATGTTTTAGTCTCAAAAAAAATAGGCCCTGCTTATTTTATTTCATTGTATAAAAATGAGTTAAACAGGACCTATTATAACTGATTAATTTGTCTCGTGCATCTGCAACTAAACGCCGTTCCTACACTCAACTCATTGCATTATAACTGATTAATTTGTCTCGTGCATCTGCAACTATATTGGAATGAGCTTTTCAGTTGTTACGATTATAACTGATTAATTTGTCTCGTGCATCTGCAACGATAATTCATTCTATTAATCCTTCTGATAAATTATAACTGATTAATTTGTCTCGTGCATCTGCAACTTAAGAGTTGCACAATTGCACTACATAGTAATTATAACTGATTAATTTGTCTCGTGCATCTGCAACTTAGACTTTCAGGAGGATCAAAGTTCTTCAATTATAACTGATTAATTTGTCTCGTGCATCTGCAACTTTAAAACACATCGGTTTACTGTTGGGAAATTATAACTGATTAATTTGTCTCGTGCATCTGCAACATCTACAACCTTTTCTTTCTCATGCCATGCATTATAACTGATTAATTTGTCTCGTGCATCTGCAACTCGCCACTGGCGCAGAAGTTCTTACAGCTTATTATAACTGATTAATTTGTCTCGTGCATCTGCAACCTATGATGATAACGGTCTTGTATTAAATAAATTATAACTGATTAATTTGTCTCGTGCATCTGCAACAAAGAATCTGCTAAGTGGTTTATCAGTACGATTATAACTGATTAATTTGTCTCGTGCATCTGCAACTGTTAGGGATGTATTTAGATGTAAATACAGATTATAACTGATTAATTTGTCTCGTGCATCTGCAACTGCAGTAAGTGTCACGCATCATTGCATCAAATTATAACTGATTAATTTGTCTCGTGCATCTGCAACTATACGACTCTGGACAGGTCAAAAGTTATCATTATAACTGATTAATTTGTCTCGTGCATCTGCAACAATATCACTATAATCTGTAATGATAACATCATTATAACTGATTAATTTGTCTCGTGCATCTGCAACCTGTTGCAGCTTTGACAGTTCCGCCATTTTATTATAACTGATTAATTTGTCTCGTGCATCTGCAACACCAGGATTGTTTTTGATGACCTGGCAGAAATTATAACTGATTAATTTGTCTCGTGCATCTGCAACGGTGCTAATGGCTGATTTTCCTTTTGGTGCATTATAACTGATTAATTTGTCTCGTGCATCTGCAACTGCATAACATCTACAGATATTGGGTTAAGGATTATAACTGATTAATTTGTCTCGTGCATCTGCAACGACTTGCAACAGGTGGTTTATCCATACTTGATTATAACTGATTAATTTGTCTCGTGCATCTGCAACATATCGCTGAGGTTAGTGTTCATGGTGATAATTATAACTGATTAATTTGTCTCGTGCATCTCATCTTTTCTTTATAAAAAATCTGTTATTTTTTTTCTTGCATTATGACAGATATGTGATAACATAAAGATGTGGGTAGGAAAGAGATGGGAGACTTAAACGCACCCGCACGACAGGAGGCGTAATGCAATTACCGACAAAGAGAGCAGGCCTTATCGAGGCTAAACGATGAGTTTTTCACTTATAGTTTACTGCACTTTACGCAGCTTGCAATACGAAGGCCGTTCAGATACCAGAGGGTATGACTTGAACCGTCACATATAAGCCACCAGATAGGGTGGCTTTCTTTTTTTTAAGATAATCTAAATTATTGTTATATAACACTCTAGAACGCGTAAATTTCCACAAAAAAAAATAAGTCATGCTAAAATTACCTTGAAGAGGTTTATTATGAAATTCAGAAGCATGGCTTTTCAGTTTTCAAGTGTCTTTATGATAGGACTTGTTGTACTTTTGACAGCGCAGAGTTTCTTGATTGTAAGCAGAGTAAAAAACTATACAAAGGATGATTATTCCCAATTTAGTTCCAAAATTGTAGAAGAAGATTCTAGTAAGATTAGTGTATGGAATAACGTTCTTTTAAATGATTTGCGACTATACTCTGATTCGGATGTTGCTAAATCTGGTGATAATGAAGCGATTATAGACTGGATTTTAAGCCACGACAACATTCGCAATCCGCTTTTTAACTATATCCTTTACTGTACTCCAGACGGAGTTGGTCACTCAAGTGATGGCAGTGCCTTTACCGTTATATCAAAAGGTTTTTACCGTGAAATTATGAAAAATGGTAAAGACTCATATGTTTCAAATATTGACTTTCAGTCAGACGGTTCTGTCTGCTATTATATTGCTCGTCCTGTTTTTAATAAAGCAAACAAAAAGATTGGTGTTGTTGCAGGGGCTGTAAAACTTGATGAAATCGAAAAAATGCTCAGGTCTCTTACAATGGGTAGTGGAAGTTACTCTCTCCTTGCCGGTAGTGACGGTGTTCTTATTACAAGACCTCAGGACTCTGATACGTATTTTGATCTTTTTTACAGCGATAAATTAGGTTACAAAGGGTTTTCTCAAATTGCTTCAGATGTTACAGCTGGCAATGTAGGTGAAGGCTTTGTTACCGATGCCACTGGTAATGAGTATTTCTGCTCTTATAGTCCTGTTGCAGGTACACCATGGTCAGCAATAATTATGATACCAGTAACTCAAATTGCTCATGCTGGACGCCTTATAGGTAACATCATTGTATTTATCAATATAATAATCGGTATAATTATGGTTGTGTTCAGTGGTGGCTTTATTGTTATTGCTCTTAAACCTCTTAAAATAGTACAGGGTAATATACACGAAATCGCCGATGGAGATGCAGACCTTACAAAACAGATTAATGTAAAAAGCCGTAATGAGATTGGTCTTTTGGCTTCGGGCTTCAACAGGTTTATTCAAAAACTTCAGTCTATTGTTTCAGGTGTTAAAGATACAAAGGCTGACCTCTCTGTTGTAAATGAGTCTTTACAGGACAGTATTCAAAATAACAGTGACTCAATTACAGATATTATCAATGATCTTAAAGAGATTGAAAATCAAGTACAAAATCAGGCGGACAGTGTGTCTCAGACAACAAGTGCTGTTGAACAAAACTCTAAACACATTGAGACTCTTGAAAGTATGATTGAAACCCAGGCTGCCGGTGTAACCCAGGCAAGTGCTGCAGTTGAAGAAATGATTGGTAATATTACAAGTGTTAACCAGTCTGTAGGACATATGGCCGATTCGTTTAAGGGGCTCATTGCAAAAACAGCTGATGGTATCGAGCTTCAAAAGAAAGTAAACGAAATGATTGTGCAGATTGAGGCACAGTCAAAGACCCTTGAAGATGCAAATAAAGCTATTAGTGCTATAGCAGCCCAGACAAATATGCTTGCTATGAATGCTGCAATTGAGTCTGCACACGCAGGGGAAGCTGGTCGTGGTTTCAGTGTTGTAGCAGATGAAATCCGTAAGTTAAGTGAAACTTCAAGTGGTCAGTCAAAGACAATCCGAAATGAGCTTAAAAAAATCTCTGAGTCTATCGCTTCAGTTGTTGCTGCTGCCGAAGAATCAACAAAGTCCTTTTCTGCAATGTCTGAGGATATTAATCAGACAGATACCCTTGTTTTACAAATTAAAGGAGCAATGGATGAGCAGCAGGAAGGTTCTAAGCAGATTGTTAATGTATTAAAGACAATGAATGACAATACTATTGATGTACGCAATGCATCAAAAGAGATGACAAAGGGTAATCAGGCAATCCTTGTAGAAATTGAAAACCTAAGGGATGCTACACATACAATCCGTTCTTCAATGGATAAAATCAGTGCCAGTGCTGATAAGATACAAGAAACTTCTTCTGAGCTTTCAGAAATCTCAGGTACTGTACATAAGTCTGTTGATAAGATTGGCAGTCAGATTGATTTGTTTAAGGTTTGATTTTGTAAAAGAGGCTGTGTGATGAAAAAATCTATATTTGTTAGTTGTATTTTATTAGTAGCATCTGTTTTAACTTTTTCGTGTAAGACTGGTAATAAGGTTTCTGCAAAAAAAGGGCCATTACCATCTGACAAGGCTGATGGACCAATATTAAATATTTCTCTTGATAGTACTGTTGATACCCTTGACCAGCAGATTGCCGTTTATGCAACATCCTTTGAGCTTATAGGTGACCTGGTTGACGGCTTAAAGCAGATGGGTGATGACGGTGCAATCAAAAATGCTATCTGTAAAGAACAATCTGTCAGTGATGACGGCCTTGTTTATACATTTAAGCTTAGAGATGATGTCTACTGGTCAAATGGAGAGCCTGTAACAGCCCATGACTTTGTTTATGGCTGGCAGCGTGCTGTAGCTCCAGAAACTCAGTCTGAGTATGCTTTCATGATAAGTGAAATTGCCCAGATTAAAAACGGTATGGCTATACAAGCTGGCAGTATGCCAAAAGAGCAGTTAGGTGTAAGGGCTATTGATGATTATACTTTCCAGGTTGAGCTTGTAGTTCCTGTGTCATATTTTGATCAGCTTTTGTATTTTTGTACATTCTATCCTACAAACCAGAAATTTATTGAAAGCGTAGGTGATAAATATGGTACAAGCCCAGATACTTACTTAAGTAACGGTGCCTTTATATTAAAGTCATATGAACCTGATACTAAAAACATCGAGCTTATTAAAAATTCTGCTTATTATGATGCTTCCAGGGTTAAAATCGGTGGTATTCATTACGAAGTTACAGGGGATGCTGCTTTAGCATTAAAAAAATACCAGTCAGGTCAACTTGATTTAATTGAGATTGACTCAGAAGAAATCCCTAATTATCAAAATTCTCCTGAGTTTAAGGCTGTTGATACAGGATTTATGTATTACATGGCCTTTAATATGCATCATAAATATCTTAAAAATAAAAACCTAAGACGTGCTATGACAATGGCGTTGGATCGACAAAAGTTTGTTGATGCCATTGCAGATGGTTCAAAACCTGCATGGAATGCTGTTCCTGCTGGATATTGTGCAGATCGTAATGGTAAAGATTTTTCAAGTACCCAGCCATATTTTCCTGAGTTGTGTTCATTTAATATTGAAAAAGCAAGAGAATATTTTGAACTTGCAAAGCAGGAGCTTGGTACAAATGAAATTACAATAGAGTTTTTAACGGCAGATAGTGCAACGCAGCGTATGTATGCGGAAGAAATTTGTAATCAGTTTATGACAAATCTTCCTGGGTTAAAATTTGAGTATCGATTTGTAGATCGTAAAGAGCGTCGTAAAATCATGGCTCGTCATGAGTTTGAGCTTGGTCTCACAAACTGGGGTCCTGACTATGCTGATCCAATGACTTATCTTGCTATGTGGATGACTGGTAATGATAATAACAACGGAGATTATTCGAACCCAGTATATGATGCAATACTTGCAGAGTGCACTGACGGTGAGCTATGTACAAAACTTGATGAGCGGTGGAAAGCTCTAAAAGATGCTGAACGCATCATAATGGATGAAGCGGTTATTATGCCGCTTTTTACCCAGTGTAATCCAAATCTAATAAGCCCTAAAGTAAAGGGGATCGCATTCCATGCTGTAGGTATCAGTAAAATTTACAAAGGCACGACTAAAAACTGATTGTTTTTATTCATAATACTCCTTGTGCACCGGTCTAAAGTTTTTAGGCCGGTGTTTTTTTATAGCAGGTATTAAGATAAAAATATAAAATGGAACCATATGATTTATACTGAACAGATAGTAAAAGCAACTTTTTTTTCAAGACCAAACCGTTTCATTGCCCATGTCTTTGTGGATGGTAAAGATACTGTTGTCCATGTACCAAACACAGGCAGGTGCAAAGAACTTTTAGTTGAAGGCTGTACTGTGTACCTTAAAAAATGCAATAATGAAAAACGCAAAACCTTGTACGATCTTATTGCTGTCGAAAAACAGATAAAAGGCGTTTCTGTTCTTATTAATATGGACAGCCTCGCTCCTAACAAGGTTGCACCTCAATGGATTACAAGCCATCCAGAATTTTTTCATAAAATCGTAAGTATAAAAAATGAATACACATATGGTGACAGCCGCTTTGATTTTTACTTTGAGTATGAGGATAAGTCTGGACTTTTGCATAAAATGTTTTTAGAGGTAAAAGGTGTAACGCTCGAAGTAAACGGAGAAGCAATGTTTCCTGATGCTCCAACATTACGGGGCTTAAAGCACATAAGAGAGTTATCGTTAATACAAAAATCAGGTGAATATGAGTGTGGCATTTTGTTTGTAATACAGATGAAAGGCTGTTATTGTTTTAGGCCAAACAGACAGACTCAGAAAGAATTTGCTGATGCATTAAAAAACGCTTTTTGTGATGGTGTAAAAATATTTGCCACAGACTGCGTTGTAACTCCTGATTCTTTAGTCTGCGATAAAATGGTAGAAGTAATATTATAAGCTTGAAAACGAACTGTATTTGGTAAGCAAAAAAAAAGACTTAAAACTTTCGTTTTAAGTCTTTATCGACCCCTGCTGGGCTTGAACCAGCGACACACGGATTAACAGTCCGTTGCTCTACCAACTGAGCTAAGGGATCATTGTTCGTTCGTAACGAGTATTACTATATATATTATTCACATTTGTGTCAACAAGTTTAATAATTATTTTTCAAAAAAAAGTTTTTTTTCTGATTTATTCTATATAGATTTCGTCTTAAAAAGTACTTTTCTTACAAAAAGCGACAAAAAAATGTATAAAAATGCTGTATTATTGCAAATACACTGTATTTAGAGTAATGTATAGTGCATGAAAGAACTTCAACTCAAATACGGTTGTAACCCTAATCAGAAGCCTGCTAGGGTTTATATGGATGACGGAGATTTACCAATTACAGTAGTAAATGGTAAGCCTGGTTATATCAACTTGCTTGATGCTTTTAACGGCTGGCAGTTGGTAAAAGAGCTTAAAGAAGCAACAGGACTCCCTGCTGCAACATCTTTCAAGCACGTATCTCCAGCTGGAGCTGCTATTGGTAAGCCACTTTCGGATACCCTTAAAAAGGTATACTTTGTAGATCCTTCTATTGAGCTTACTCCAATGGCTTGTGCATATGCCCGCGCTCGTGGTGCTGACCGCATGTCATCTTTCGGTGACTTTATTGCTTTAAGTGATACTTGTGATAAGGCAACAGCTCTTCTTATTGCTAAGGAAGTAAGTGACGGTATCATTGCCCCTGGCTATGATGAGGATGCACTTGAGCTTCTTAAAGCTAAAAAAAAGGGTGCTTACTGTATTATCCAGATTGATCCTTCATATGTTCCACCAGCAACAGAAGTTAAGCAGGTATTTGGTGTTAAGTTTGAACAGGGGCACAACTTTATTAAGCTTGATGAGTCTACATTAAACAATATCGTTACAGATAAAAAAGAATTATCTGAAGAAGAAAAGCATAATCTTTTAATAGCTCAGATTGTTCTTAAATATACACAGTCAAACTCAGTTTGTTATGTAAAGGACGGTCAGGCAATAGGTATTGGTGCAGGACAGCAGAGTCGTATTCACTGTACACGTCTTGCCGGTGATAAGGCTGACAAATGGTGGTTACGCCAGAGTCCAAAAGTTTTAGGTCTTAAGTTTGTTGACGGCATAAAAAGAGCAGACCGAGATAATGCTATTGATGTTTATACAGGTAGTGAATATGAAGATGTTCTTGCTGATGGTAAATGGCAGACAATTTTTGCAGAAAAACCAACTGTATTTACAGATGAAGAAAAAAAGGAATGGCTTGCAAAGAATACTGACGTTGCTTTAGGTAGTGATGCATTTTTCCCATTTGGTGACAATATCGAACGTGCTCACAAGAGTGGTGTAAGTGTAATTGCTCAGCCAGGTGGATCTGTACGTGATGATAATGTTATCGAAACTTGTAACAAGTACGGTATTGTTATGGCATTTACAGGCATTCGTCTGTTCCATCACTAATAGATAACGACTTTAGGTCGTAAGTATTGAGCCGGATATCTGATTTCAGTATCAGTTTCCGGCTTTTTTTTGTTTTTATAGTTGTGTGAAAACTTTATTTTATAATATATTTTGCAAATACAAATAATTTCAGGGGGTAGTATGGGCTGCAAATATACACATATTCTTTTTGACCTTGATGGTACAATGACTGAGTCTGGACCTGGTATATTAAACTCTGTACAGTATGCATTACGCCATTATGGTATTGAAGAAACTGATATGGATAAGTTGCGTCTTTTTGTTGGGCCTCCTTTAGTTGACTCGTTTATGAATCTTTATGGTTTTTCATCTCAAAAAGCTCATGAGGCAGTTTTTGTTTATCGCGAGTACTTTAGTGATAAGGGGATTTTTGAAAATTCTCTTTATGAAGGTATTGAAGATTTATTAAAAAGCTTAAAGAGTGCAGGTAAAAAACTTTATGTAGCTACAGGTAAGCCTGAAATTTTTTTACCACGTATATTAGAGCATTTTGATATTGCAAAATACTTTGATTATGTATGCGGCAGCGATGCTGACGAAAAACACTGTCAAAAGTGGGAGATTATTGAAAATGTAATTTGTCACGAGCATCTTGAGCCTTTAGTAAAGAGTGGTAACGTTCTTATGGTAGGAGACCGTAAACATGATACTGAAGGAGCTATAAAAAATAATATTCCTTGTGCTGGTGTTTTATACGGCTACGGTACTCGTGAAGAACTGTCCCGTAACGGAGCTACATATATTTTAGCCACTGTAAAAGAGTTAAAAGAGTTTTTGCTCAATAACTAAATGCTTTTATAAAGCTCATCAAGCTGACTTTCGCCAAAAATCTTTATACCGTTTTTTGACAGGAGGTCAGCAGTAATCCCGTTGCCGTTGATTAAAGTTTTACTGAAAGAGCCGTCATATATTTTCCCGAAACCGCAGCTTGGACTGTTTTGTTTTAGTACTGCATATCTGCAGTCATAAAGTTTTGCAAGTTTTAATGCTTCAAGAGCACCTTTATTAAAGTTTTGTGTTTTATCATTACCTTTATTGTCTATAACCCTGCCATCTTTTATTTCACATGGAGCACGTGGGGTTTCAAGTCCCCCGTATATTTCGGGGCAAAACGGTATAAAGGTTATATCTTCACGTTTGCTTTGTATATTTAGTTTTTGTTCTTTGCCGTCATATCTGCACAAAAATCCTGCCAGGCAGGCACTTATAAGTATATTCATGTTAATGATTATACAATGTCAGAGTTGTAATTAAAATAAAAAAAGCAGCATCCGGTTATCAAAATCAGATACTGCTTTTAGCATTTAACTAAGTAACTTTACTTTTACCATGCAATGCGACAACTGAGTGCTGCAGCTGGTATTTTTTCGATAATGTCGTAGCTACCGCTTAATGTAAGGTCAAGAATAAATAAGTCTAAGCCGAGACCTCCATATAATACTGGTCTAATGTGGTTAAAGTAATTGCTCTTTGATGAGCCTTTGTAAAGTGATGGCAAAAGACCACCTGCTGCATATCCCTGTAAGTCTCCTGCAGGGTTATCTAAGATTTTGTTCCAGTCTGCTTTTACATGCCAGTTAGCACTTGAGCTTGACATTGGCATTTTTAAACCGATAAATGGAACAAAGCACAAAACCTGAGCAGAACCCTGGATACCAGGTACAATTGTTGATGACTTAAAGCTAAGACCAACATCTGTATCATCTTCAGCTACATTAATTGATCCTTTTGTATAGTAATATCCTAAGCTTGCTGAAACCTTTGACTTGATAGGTCCGTGTCTAATGAAACAGTATCTCATGTCTAAACCAAAAGTAGTGTAGTCAATTGCTACTGGATCAAGCATTTCACCTAATTTACTTGTATCAATACTGAAGAACGAAAGTCCCAGATCAAACGGTAAGATAAAACCACCAATACGTACATCTGCAGCAACAGTAGGAAATGGCAGTGTGCCAGGTATATCGCTGACATCTACTTCAAGTTGTTCTGCTGCATTTTTTAATGGCTCAATATCAAGGCTTGTAACACCTGTGTTTACACCAAATCCCATGTGCAAAAGCTTACCAATCCACGCCTTTGCCCATACATTGCTTTGAAGCTGCGAATTAGGCAGTACATCAACCATAGTACCTGTAAAACTGTTGAGTGCACTTGATGTTGTTGTAATAGGCGAACTCATGTTTTGAGACAAATTACTGTAGGCATTAGTAATCTGAGTAGCTGTCAGTGTAACTGAAGCCATTGTAACATTATTATCGCTGAGGGCCTGGTTAATTTGGTCTAAGTTAGCAAGTGCCATGTCAGCAACTTCGTCTGGTAATGTAATTTGCACAGCTCCATCACTGGCATTTACAGTAATTGTTTTTGCAACTGCAAATGCCGAAAAGAATGTAAGTATTGTAAGTGTGAAAATAAAAGTCTTCATGTAAAACCTCTTTTATTGCTAAGAATCTGCAAGTATATATTTTTATACTGTTCCCGAATCTAATGGATGATATCATGGCTTTTATATTATGTAAAAACAAATAATGAAAAATTATTTTCATCCTTAATGTAGGTAAAAATTAAACGATTATTTATTTTTACTTTTCGTATTTTTGGTTTTATAATCATATTACCTGATGAGATAACTGATTTAAGGATGGTAAAAATTATGGAAAACAAGCGAAAACAGATTAATTTTTACGTAGTTCTGACTCTAGCTATTTCATTTACGGCTGTGTGTCTTTTATCAGGTGTTCTTCTGCTTTTTTTTAATTACTACAATGTAACTTCGCAAAGCAAAGCTGCTGGCAATAATTCAGTAAATACATTAAAGGAACATCGTGTTCTGTTTATAAGTTCTTACAGCGTTGAAGATACTGTTGTGGACCTTGAGTACAAAGGGTTGCAAAGTGTATTCAGAAATAACTCTGTTATTTTGGATTGTGAGTTTATGGACACGAAAAAGTATAACACAGCACAAAATCTTCATAATTTTTATACTGCTCTTTCATATAAGATGTCTCAGTCGTCAAGGTACAGTGCCGTTATTGCTGCTGATGATGCAGCCTTAAACTTTGTTTCAAAGTATTATGACGATTTGTTTAAAAATACCCCTGTTGTGTTTTTTGGGGTAAATCAGGTTGATTTTGCTCGTCAGGCAGGACTTAACCCTAATATAACAGGTTTTACCGAAGAGTTTGATTTTGGTCTCCTTTTAGATCTTGCCGTTAAGCAGCGGCAGAACATTAGCAGTGTCACCGTAATATATGACAACTCTGAAACTGGTAACGGCGATATAAAACAATATAAAGCCTGTACTGCAGACTATTCTGATATTTCATTTGATTTTATCAATATGGCGCAGTTTACGATTCTTGAGCTTGGTTCCTACCTTCGTAAGCTAGACGATACTAGTATTGTCATGTGTCTTGATGCACATACAGATAAGTATAATAACACTTATACTACAAAGGAGCTTTGTGAATATATTTCATTTAACTGTTCTCAGCCTGTATATACCCGCTTAAACGGAGCTGTTGGCAATGGTTTTTTAGGTGGTAATATATATGACTTTGAAAAGGCTGGTAAAAATACTGCAGAGCTGGTATTAAAAATAATACTTGGTGAGAAAGATATACGTAATATTGATGTTATACGCGATAGTTCGGCAACACTGTGTTTTGATTATAATCTCTTAAAAAAGTATAAAATAAGTGAGGCGTCATTGCCAAAAGATACTGTTATTGTAAACAGACCTAACTCATACTGGCAAAAAAATCAAAATATTCTTTTTCCATTTGTGCTTATCGTTACTTCTCTTATTCTGATGATTATCATTCTGGTTGAAGAATGTATACGCACACGATATTACTCAATAGCCCTTTCGACATCAAAAAAGAAATTTGAGTACATGGCTGAGCATGATTTTTTAACAAAGCTTCCTAACTATCATTCAATTAGACGTGAAATAGAAAAACTGCTCGTACTTACAAAGCCATTTACAATAGTAAAGATTTCAATTGATAATTTTAACAGCTTAAAAAACTTTTATGGACAGGACTTTAGTGACTTAGCATCACGAGAAATAGCCCGTCATCTTGCTTCATTTTGTGAGCGTAAAGACTATTATGCTTCACGTCTTGAAAGCGGAGAGTTTCTTCTTGTCATGAGGGGAATTTTATTAGACAGATACAGTGTTGAAATCGATGATGTTAAAACTCTTTTATCTCTACCTGTGGAATACCGTAACAATGGCTTTGTGATAAAAACGAGCATAGGCATAAAGCCTGTGAGTTCTTTTGAAAACTCTTGCGATCAGATAATGGCTGATGTTGATCTTGCTTTAAGACAGTCTGAGTCAACTGGCAAAAACAAATATACATTTTTCAATTCATCAATGCGGCAGAATCTTGAAGAGTTTAAAGAAATTAATGATCTCCTTGAAGAAGCCTGTCGTAATGAAGAATATACAGTGCTTTATCAGCCTCAGATTGATATAGCTGATGGTTCAATACATGGGTATGAAGCTTTAGTAAGGCTTCCTACTCGAAACCTTTATCCTGATAAGTTTATCCCTATTGCAGAGCAGACGGGCCTTATAAGCGCTATTGGCCGCATTGTTACAAAAAAAGTTATACAACAGCTAGCGTTATGGCGGGTTAGAGGTAAGCCTTTATATCCTGTTGCCATAAACTTTTCAGTAGGTCAGCTTGAAGATGTTGGATATATTGATTACTTAAAAAATCTTCTGGATGAGTATGATATAGACCCTTCTCTGATTGAAATTGAAATCACTGAAAGTCTTTTTTTAGATAATGACAGAGCTTCAAAAGCTTTGTTTGAAAAACTAAAGAATGTTGGTGTAAAGCTTGCTCTTGATGACTTTGGTACAGGATATTCATCCCTTGTATATCTGACTTATTTACCAGTGTCTACTGTAAAAATTGATAAAACACTAACTGACACTTATCTGCCTGGGGATAAGGACTCATTAATCAGAGCCATAATCAACATGGTTCATGGGTTAGGTATGACTTTAACTGTTGAAGGTGTCGAAGAAAAATGGCAGCTTGAAAAGCTGTGTAACCTTGGATGCGATACAATTCAGGGCTACTACTTCAGTAAGCCAGTTGATGCAGAACAAATCGAAAACTTTAGTGTAGCAATTTAGTGATATAAATCAAAAAAAATAGTCTTTAGAAAGTATCAATTAGTACACTCTGAGTATAAAAAAAAATTATATAATTTTTTCTTGCAATGCTAGTATGGTAGTTTATAATATTATTATAAATAATCTTAAAGGAGTTTTTTAATGAAGAAGGTACTTTCATCAATTGCAGCATTATCTTTACTTGTTGGCGCTGCATTTGCTAAACCAAAAACTTATGAGCTCAAGCTCAGTACACAGCTTAACGAAACATCTGTTATGGTACAGGGATTTAAGGAGCTTGCTGAAAATGTAAAGGCTAAATCAAACGGACGTCTTATAATCAAGATTTATCCATCTGCTCAGCTTGGTTCAGATGAAGATGTTATTGAACAGGCTATTCAGGGTGTAAACGTAGCAGTTCTTACAGACTGTGGCCGCATGGGTAACTATGTAAAGGATATTGGTGTAATTGGTATGGCATACTTTGCTGACAGCTATGATGACGTACTTAAAATTACCCAGGGTCCAACATTTGCAAAGTGGTCTGATCAGCTTGCAAAACAGGACAAGATCCGCATTCTTTCATTCAACTGGTATGATGGTGCTCGTTCGTTCTATACACATAAGGAAGTTAAAACTCCTGCAGATCTTAACGGATTACGTATCCGCACTCCAGGTGCTCCAGCTTGGGCTGAATCAGTAAAAGCTCTTGGTGCTACTCCAGTTGCAATGCCATGGAACGATACATATTCAGGAATCCAGTCAAAGGCTCTCGATGGATGTGAAGTTCAGTTAACATCTGCTGTTCCTGCTCGTCTTTATGAAGTTGTAAAATATATGACAAAGACTGAGCATTTCCACCTCATTAATGGTCTTATCGTTGGTGAAAAGTGGTTCTCAAAGCTTCCTGCTGATTTACAGAAGATCCTTCTTGAAGAAACTCAGAAAGAAGGCGAAGTAAATGCTCGTGTTGTTGAAAAGAAAGCTGCTGAACTTGAAGCTGAACTTGCAAAACAGGGTATGGTAATCAATACAGTTGATAAGGCTCCATTTAAGGCTGCTGCTGATGCTGCATATGCTAAACTCGGTTTTGCTGATTTACGCAAACAGCTTTATAAAGAAATTGGTAAAAACTAATAGATAACCATTTTTGGCAAAAAGGGTGGGCTGTTTATGTCCGCCTTTTTTGTTTTTTATTAGTACTAAATGGAGGTATCTATGAATGTTTTTGTAAAAGGTTATAAAAAATTTACAAAAATTGAGGAAACAATAACAAACTCAATTCTTGTTGCAATAACTATCCTTGTTTTTTTATCAGCTATTGCTCGTACTATAGGACATCCTCTTAACTGGGCTGTCGATATATCACTTCTGCTTTTTGCCTGGGAAGTTTTTTTAGGTGGAGATCTTGCCATCCGTAACTCAAAGCTTATTGGTGTTGAGATTTTAATCAACAGGTTTCCTGTAAAGGTTCAAAAGACATTATCATTTGTTTTTTTCTGTATGATAATTGCTTTTTGTCTGTTTTTAACTTTTTTTGGGGTAATTCTTTGCCTTGATAATACAAAGCGTCTTTTTCAGGTTTTACCTATAAGTTACAGCTGGTGTACATTGTGTGTTCCGGTTGGATGTTTTTGTATGTCTATTTCGTCATGTATAAAAATAAGAGAAATTATAAATACTCCATTGGATCAATGGAACAAACAGGAGGTGCAGTAATATGTCAGGAATGGCTGTTGCGATTATAGTTTTTTTAGTATTGCTGCTTTTGGGCATGCCTGTTGCCTTTTCAATCGGTATTTCCGGTTTATCGTTCTTTTTAGCAACTCCTTATTTACCATATACAATTGTTGTTCAGAAAGCTTTGAGTACAACTCAATCCTTTACAATGCTTGCTATTCCTCTGTTTATCTTTGCCGGTAACTTGATGAATAACACAGGTATTACAAAAAGGCTTATTAAACTTGCTGATGTTTTGACCGGTCATATGTATGGTAATATTGGACAGGTTAGCTGTGTATTAAGTACTTTAATGGGTGGTGTATCAGGTTCTGCAAATGCTGATGCTGCTATGGAAGCCCGTGTATTAGGCCCTGAGATGATTAAGCGTGGATATGACAGGGGCTGGGGTGCTGCTATTAATGCATGGTCTAGTATGATTGTATGTACTATCCCTCCATCAATGGGATTCATCATTTACGGTTCTATAGGTGAAGTTTCAATCGGTCGTCTTTTTGCAGCAGGTATGATACCTGGTCTTATAATGATGGTATTTTTGATGACTTCAGTTACAATCACTGCCCGTAAGCGTAATTATGTTCCTGATCGTGCAAAACCTGCTTCATTAAAAGAAATAATGATTGCATTGAAAGACGGTATCTGGGCTTTACTGTTCCCTGTAATGCTCATTGTATTTATCCGTTTTGGTATTATGACACCAAGTGAGTCTGGTGCTTTTGCTGCAGTTTATGCAATCTTTGTTGGTTCTGTAATTTACCGCGAAATGTCTCTTGAGGTTTTAGTTAAGACTTTAAGAGACAGTACAAAGGATATTGCTATCGTAACATTGATTCTTGCATTAAGCGGTATTTTTGGTTACGGAATTGTATATGACAGTATTCCTCAGGCAATGGCCAGCGGTTTGCTTGGTATTACTCAAAACCCAACATTGATGCTTTCTATTATTATTGCACTTTTGCTGATAATGGGTATGTTTATGGAAACAACAGTTATTACACTGTTGATGACACCAATTTTGCTCCCTGTTGTAAAACAGCTGGGTATTGATCCTGTTCATTTTGGTGTAATAATGATGACAATTACAACATCAGGTATTAATACACCTCCAGTTGGTACAGCTTTGTATACAACATCAAGTATTATGGGCTGTTCACCTGAAGAAACAACTAAAGCTGCAATGCCATTCTTTATTGCAGTTGTTATGGTTGTAGTTATCCTTGTAATTTTCCCACAAATAAGTCTGTGGCTTCCAAATCTTATATTTGGAGCTATTAAATAACTAATACAGAATAGTCTGTAAAATGCATTTGGGTACACATTATCAAGTTTGATGTGTACCCATTTTTTTTGTCATAACGCTTATTTATATTTGTTGTTTGGATTCTGCCTTATAATATACTTAAAAGTGGTGAACTGTCTTTTACCACTTGTTGAGGGTAATATGGGTATAAATGAGATAAAATCTTCGGTTCTTACAAAAGTACTTTTAATTGTTGCCATTGGTATGTTTGGTATGGCTGTCTTTATGGTTTTGGGTATAAAGCAGGACATAAGTAAAGAAATGAATGAGTTTGCTCAAAGACAGCTTGATACAAATGAGAGACTTTTTTTTGAGCAGATTGCAGAGTATAAAGATACCATGGAAGAAAACCTTGCATGGCTTGATAAATACCTTGAAAAATGTGAGATTCCTGAAATACAGCAGGTAATTGCTAATGGTAAACTTGAAGGTGTCGATACAATAGATTTATCAACTTTATACTACATGGATAAACGAGGTATAACTCAAAAAGCTCCAAAGGTTGATTATGAACCATCTTCTCAGTTTAAGGCAAAGGTTGAGAGTAAAGGTTCGTATACAGATATCGTAAAAGAAGGTAACGAATACTACATATTGTCCGGTATATATGTAAAAAGCAGTGATGCCTTAACCTTTTTGAAGGTTGATATGGATAACAGTTCATTTGTTGAGATGCTGAAAACAAAGACTGATTGTGACGTAACTATATTTGACGGATATAAGAGAAGAATTTCGACAATGAAAGGGCAGACTGGTACTGAAATTGCAGACAAATCAATTATTGATAAAGCTGTATCCGGAAATCCGCAGAGTCGTATCGCAAATATAAATGGAGAGGCATATGTCGCAAGGTATTTTCCGATAAGTGATGGTGACGGTCAGTTTATAACAGTTGGATACCTTGGTACAAATATGCGCCGTATTAATGCACTTCGAAACAGCATTGTAAACAATGTGCGTATGGTAATGGTTATAATGTCAGTGCTTTTTACTGTAATAGTTATGCTGTTTCTTAACAGAACCATTTTAAGACCGTTAAAACGTATTGGTGAAGCAGTGAAAAACCTTGCATCAGGCAAGGCTGATTTAACATATCGTATTGATTTTTCAAGCAGAGACGAGTTTGGTAAGATTGTAGATGATGTAAATACATTTATCAAAATGATGCAGGAAATTATGAGCCAGATAAGTGGAGCTGAGCAGTCTCTTGCTAAAGTTGGTTTGGATTTAACTGAAAGTGCAGACTCTACGGCAAGTGCAACTACACAGATTATGGCAAATATACAAAGTGTAAAAGATTTAAGTAAAAATCAAAATGACACTGTAGAAAAAACTGGCGATGTTATTACACAGGCAAACAAAGATACAGATACATTAGGAACTTTAATTGACAATCAGGCAGCTGGTATTACAGAGTCGAGTGCCAGCATTGAACAGATGATGGGTAATATAAAAAATGTTTCTGCATCTGTTCAAAATATGGCTACAAATTTTGGAGAGCTTACAAATACAGTTGATGACGGTAAAAAGCGATTAAATGATGTTGCTGAAAAAATAAAGCTAATTGAAGATCAGTCTAAAAATCTTGTTCAGGCAAATCAGATTATAGCAAGCATTGCCAGTCAAACAAATCTTTTAGCTATGAATGCTGCAATTGAAGCTGCCCATGCAGGAGAAGTAGGTAAAGGCTTTGCTGTTGTAGCAGATGAAATACGTGCTCTTGCTGAAAACTCAAGCAAGCAGTCTGTTAGCATTAAAAACGAGCTTAAAGAAATTACAAACTCAATCAAAGATGTTGTTGCTTCATCAGAAAGTGCGCAGTCTGCATTTGGTCAGATTGTAAATGGCATCGATTATACAAATAAAACAATTGCAAATATCGGAAACTCAATGACAGAGCAGTCTGAAGGATCAAAGCAGGTTCTTGAAGCTCTTATTTCAATAAAGGAAGGCAGTGAACATGTGCGCAGTCTGTCTGTAACTTTACGTGACAGCTTTAAAACTGTTAACGAACTTGTTGGGGATGTATCTCAGTTAAGCTCAAATATTCTTAGCAGCATGGACGAGATGAACGAGGGTAGTAAGCTTATCAGTAATGCAACAGTTGATGTAAAGGATCTTGCCTCGGCTACAAATAACGAAATTAATACACTGCGGTTGTTACTGGATAAGTTTGAAATATAGCAGCACAATTGTTTGCTATATCTACACTTATCGCGTTGCGGTATATAACAAAAGGTTATGGACTGCAACGCGATTTTTTTTATAAAAGAGAGTTGACAAAAGATTGTATACAATTTATTATCTAGTTGTACACAATTAAATCATAAGCGAGGTAATTATGAGTATGAGATATGATATCGCTGTAATCGGTACTGGACCTGCAGGGGTTTCTGCAGCAATTACGGCCAAAGTTCGTAACAAAAACGTGATTATTTTTGGCAGTAATGATTTAACTTCAAAGCTTGCTTCGGATCACACAATCCAAAATTATCCTGGACTCCCTGCTGTAAAAGGTAATGAGTTAAAGGACAAGCTTTTAGAGCATCTTAAAGCGTTAGATATTGAAATCACTGAAGAACAGATTACAAGCTGTTACTCAATGGGTGACTACTTTAGCATGCTGTCAAAAACAAATACCATCTTTGAAGCAAAGACAGTAATTGTTGCAAGTGGTGTAAACTTTGGCAAAAGCTATGAAGGTGAACAGCAGTTTTTAGGCAGGGGTGTAAGTTATTGTGCAACTTGTGACGGGGCGTTGTATAAAGGCAAGACAGTAGCTGTAATTGCCCAGACTCCTAAAGAAGAATCTGAAGCAAAGTTTTTAAGTGAGATATGTGCAAAGGTATATTACATACCTCTTTATAAGGATGAAGTTAAGATTGATGGAGTTGAAGTAATCCGTGATGAAGTTCAGTCAATCACAGGCGCATTAAAGGCAAATAAGCTTGTATTAAAAGGACAGGCAATTGATACAGACTGTATCTTTATTTTGCGTGATGCGGTATCCCCATCACAACTCGTTCCTGGTCTTGCTTTAGACGGCAATCACATAAGCGTAAACCGTAACCTTGAAACAAATATCAAGGGCTGTTTTGCAGCAGGTGATATAACAGGCTTGCCTTATCAGTATGTAAAGGCAGCTGGTGAAGGAAATACAGCAGCATTAAGTGCTGTTTCATATTTGGCAAAAAACTAACTTTAAGGAGATATATTATGACAATTTACGATTTCAACTTTAATGACCGTGCTGGTAACCAGTGTTCAATGGCAGACTACAAGGATAAGGTATTACTTATCGTAAACACAGCAACAGGATGTGGTTTTACACCTCAGTACGAAGACTTACAGAAGATTTATGACGAGTACCACAACAATGGTCTTGAAATCCTTGACTTTCCTTGCAACCAGTTTGGTAACCAGGCACCAGGCGATAATGAAGAAATCCACACATTCTGTAAGGGTAGATTCGGTATCACATTCCCACAGTTTGGTAAAATTGATGTAAACGGCGAAAATGCTTTGCCACTTTTCAAATGGCTTACATCAAACACTAAGTTCGAAGGCTTTGGAAAAAGCAAGATGGGGCTTGCACTTTCTGCTATGCTCAAACTTAAGGACTGGGACTACAGCAAAAATGGTGATATAAAATGGAACTTTACAAAGTTCTTGATCGACCGAAACGGTAACATCGTAAAACGCTTTGAACCAACAGCTGATCTTGCTGATGTTAAAAAGGCTGTAGCTGATCTTTTGTAATGCCCGTCTTTTTATTTTAGTGTTTAAGTTGTATACTAAATGATTGTAGGCCATTGGGAGCATTTTCCAATGGCCTGTGCTTTTATGTTCTTTTTTACCGAGGGTATTTATGAGTGATGATTATGATCAGTTAAAGCTTTCAAATCAGCTGTGTTTTCCGTTGTATGTATGTTCAAAAGAAATAGTACGCAGATACAAGCCTTTTCTTGATGAGGTAAACTTAACTTATACGCAGTACATTACAATGATGGCATTTTGGGAAACCCCAGAGACAAATGTTAAGGACTTAGGAAAAAAACTTTTTTTAGATTCAGGTACATTAACTCCTGTCCTAAAAACTCTTGAAGAAAAAGGTTTTATTACACGCCGTCGTTCAAGTGAAGATGAACGTAATCTGCTTGTATCAATAACTGAAAAAGGGTGTGAGTTAAGACAAAAGTGCAGTGATATTCCTTCAAAGCTTGCATGCACTGTAAAATTAAATGCTGACCAGGCATCGTCCTTAAAAGAAATTCTTTCAACGCTGATGCAGTCGCTTTAAATCGAAAAGCCTTTACTCTGTTTTGCGGGTAAAGGTTTTTTTACAATGTATAAAGTCTTTCAAAAATACGTATATTGAACTTATGAAGATTAAGATGTAGATTTGTGGACATGAAAAAAAGACTACTTACAATTTTACTACTCTGTTCAATAATATTTAATTTGTCCGCAAACTCTTTCAACGATGCCGTTGAAGACTCAGCTACTGAAAAAAATGATGATAATTCATCCTCTTCTTCCAGCAGTTCACACACTGCATCAGAAGGCGAAAGTCTTTTGATACAGATTATCGCACAGCTTATAGGATTAGGGTGGTATGTAAATAACTTTACCTGTGATTACAATAAGTATCCTTATTGTGGTGAGGATGAAACAAAGCTTTTTACGCGTGTTTCATATCTTGATGAGCCTTTTCTTTCTGATTTACGTAGCCACAGATACAGTGCAGGCTCAAGCTTATTCTGCATGAAAAATATAGGACTTGGCAGTGAGCAGGAACTTGAAGGTGTTTTTTATCACTTTTTTGGCCCTTATGTAAGCCATCAAATTTTTTGTGAGCATTATAATAGTTTTAGTAGCGAATACCTTGCAAACTTTAAGCTTGGTGCTCAGTTTTATATCCTTCAGACAAACCCCTTTAGCGCCAGTTTTGTTTTACAGTGGTCTCACTGGTATGGCAACAATTCTCCATTGCTTGATAACGGTATCGCTTTTGGATTTAATCTGACATCTTACCCATATAAGCCTATTGTACTCAGATACAAACCTATATGGAGTGAGTATAAAAATGGTTCAGCAATATACGAGTCAAACTTTGAATGCGGTGTTTTGAATGGACCTTTGGAGTACTATGCCGGCTGGAGACATATGTCAGTTTATAATAGTGACAGTGGCAATGTTTATAAAAGATGGAACGGCATTAGTGCAGGTGTCAGATATTATTTTTAAGAATTTGCTGCAAATATAAGATAAATTTATAAAAAGTATCTCTTTTTTTTATTTATCCCATTTATTTAACATGGATAATTCATAACCTAATCGTATTATTACCCTTATTCCAGGATATTATTTATATATAAACGACAGTATATTTAATAAAGAGAGGGTACTAATGTTTGATTTTAAAATTCCAGAACAAAAAAAAGTTCGTGTAATACTAGATACTGATGCAAAAAACGAAGTTGACGATCAGTTTGCCATTGTTCAAGCCCTTTTGACACAGTCTTTTGATATAAATGCTGTGTCTGCATTGAATAGAGAAAAGTCCTTTGGAGATGGTGTTTTTTTAGAAAATGCCTGTGACGTACGCATTGTAAATTTCAATGTTACTTGTCCTCAAAAGCCTTATACAATAAAAAACTGCAAAAACATTATTATAAATGGTAAAGAGTTTGCATAAAAACTAATAAAAATTTGTTATTTTTTAAATCAGGTGTTATCCTTTTATGTTATAGGAGAATCACTATTTATGAAAAAAATATTAAAAATTTGTGTTTTATGTTCTTCTGTTGTTGCCGCTGCAATGTTATTTGGCAGCTGGGGTAGTGGAACAAAATCTGACAAAAAAACAAAGGGTAATGATCTTGTTGATATCACAATGTGGTACGGTGGATCTGTAAGTGAGGCAGGTGAGCCTCCAAAAGACTGGGTTGCTTATGACATTATCCGCGAAAAACTGGGGATTAACCTTCATTTAAGTATGTTACCTTCAAGCGAAACTGACCGTGACGTAAAAATCAATGCAGCTGCAGCTGCGCGCTCTCTGCCAGATATCTTTACAGTAAACAGGGAGCCTTGGTTAAAGCTTGTAAAGAACAATATGGTTGCAAGTGTTGATGATATGTACAAAAAGATGCCACATCGTACAGAAATTATGTTCGATAAGGACAGTATCAACTATACAACTATTGGTAACCATTCATATGGTTTTGCAACTCCAGGTTCAATCAGCCGTAACGAAGGTGTTCTTATTCGTAAAGACTGGCTTGATAAGCTTGGTCTTGAAGTGCCTGTTACAACTGAAGATTACATGAAGGTTATGCATGCTTTTACAGAGCGTGACCCAGATGGAAACGGTGTAGATGATACATTTGGCTACGGTGCTTTTATTGAAATTTACACACATCAGGAAGGTCTTGGTCGTCGAATGGAACCTATCATGGGTGCATTTGGTGTTGCCGGTACATGGAACATGACAAAGGCAAATGCAGGATTAAACGTATTAAAGCCTGATTATTTTGATGCAGTTGCTTTTGTAAAGCGCATGTGTGACGAAAAAGTAATTGATCCAAACTGGCTTGTATACCGCAAAGATGACTTTAGGGCTGCCTGGAAACAGGGACGTTTTGGTATCATGAGAGAACAGAATGCTGCTTTTGCAAGTGAAAGCAATTATAAGCCTTTTGATAAAAACTTTCCTGATGGCGAGTGGCTTATTATTAACCCTCCAAAGGGACCAAAAGGCGATTGTTCTACAGGATGTTTTATTCAGGGTTACCGTATAACAGCAATTTCAAAGGAAGCTGAAAAGAACGGTAAAAAAGAAGCCATTGCAAGACTTCTTGAATGGATGAGCAGTGACGAAGGATATTATCTTTTAGGCTGGGGGCAGAAAGGTATCAACTATACATTAAATGACAAGGGTGTTCCTGTTGGAGATAACCTGCCAGATCCAAGCAAGAGCTTTGCAAAGAGCGAACAGCAGAACCTTACACAGCTCCGTGCTTATATTTTCTACAACAGCCCAGTTGAGCTTTATTCTCGTTACCCAACTTATACAACAGAGTATTCACACAAGCAGATGTCTGCTCTTGATGTACTATATAAGATGGATAAACTACCATACACACCTGCTATTGGTAGTGACTCAATGCCAGCTCCAAACGCTGATATTAAGCGTTTTTATGAACAGGGTGTTTTGGAGTTTGTTACAGGTAAGCGTCCTATGACAAGACAGGCTTGGAACGACTGGATCAAACAGTTTAAAAAGATTGGTGCAGAACAGTGGGAAAAAGAAGGCATCGAGTATGCTAAGGCAAATAATCTTTTAAAGTAAAATATATTATTAATACCTTGTAAGACAGGCTGTCTGACTAAGAGTTATATGAAGGGTGCTTCATCACAATTCGCTGTCAGACAGCCTTTTTTTTGTGTAGGATTTTGAACTGACTTTAATATGGTTTATGAGAGAATATGAGAGCCATATTTAGCATCAAAATAAAATTTGTTTGTATTTTGTAGTTCCACTGATTACAAACTGAAGTCCGTGGGACTATGAAAAAAGCTTATACAGGGTCAGTGAATAATAAGATATACAGAGTGTGATATTTGAGCTTTATGGCCTGTGAAAGCTATTATTTCATGTCTGTGAAAGCTTTAATTTTATGAGTGTGAAAATCATTGTTTCATATGTGTGAAAGCTATTATTTTGCAAGGGTGAAACTTATGTTACTGTGCACAGAAAATTGTCTTACCAGAATTATCAATTTTTCTTACGAAAAACATCTTGTTTTCTTACCAAGAACATCTTATTGTCTTACCAAAAAAATCTTGTTTTCTTACCAAGAATATCCTGTTGTCTTACCAAGAATATCTTGTTGTCTTACCAAAAACATTTATTTTTCTTACCAAAAATATCTTACTGGCTTTATTACAGGTAAAAAATAAAAAACAAAAAAATATTAAAAAAAATTGCAAAAAAAGCAATGGTTACTATTGCAATTTTTTTGCGAGTGATATATA
>JAZUGE010000023.1:0-1604 GCA_045641045.1 Treponema sp.
CTTTCAAATTTTAATATAAAAGATTTGAGTCCTGTGCCTTTTTAATACCGGCATTTTCCCACTCTAATCCACCTAATTCATCAAAGCCCTTTAACCATGCAGCCCAGTTTTCTTTTGTAAGCTCCTTTGTTCCTGTTACAAACTCTGTAACCCCCTGTTCATAATATCTCTTTAAGTCAACTGGAGGAGGTGGCAAAGTATCTGAACCTGTCGCATTTGTCCATGACTTTTGCTGCATTTCACGTAAAGCTGTTAATGCACTCATAGTTTTACCGGAAACTGCACACTTATATGTTGGATAGCGTGAAACAAGCTCAGCATCGCTATGATAGAAAACCATGTTTCTAAGCTGTGTTAATGGCTGCTGCTCGCTCTTTGCAAAACTCTTTGAAGGATCTGGGATACCTTCTGCTACAGGAACCTTATTTTCGTCAAATACAAAGTTGACACCTTCCTGTCCCCATCCTAAAAGATAATAGTCTTCATCACTTACCATCCACTCCAAAAGCTGAGCAATTAAAGGAGCTTTACCAGCCTTTTCAGCTTTTTTCGAAATTACAAGTGTTGTATAAGGAATTGTATAAACACCTACAGATCTGTCTCCTGCAGGTCCCTTAGGTGGCTCAACGATTACCCATGAACCTTTTGGAAATTTTTTATCAAATGGAGCGTAGTTTGATTCAGAAGCATAAGCACTGTTCTGCTCTCTCATAATACCAAATTTTCCCTGCTTCCATGCTACTCTAAAGTCATTCTTTTTATATACAAGCCAGTTAGGATCGATGATACCTTCCTTCTGCATTTTAGCAACTGTAGCTAAAGCATCATAATAAGCACTTTTTCGAACATTAAGACCTGCGTTTTCCTTAGTCATGTTCCATGTACCGGCAACACCATAAGCACCAAAAATAGGATCAAGACGGCGACCTAAACCTTCTTCATAGTTATTAAGTTCAAGGAAAGCTCCATACCCCCAGGTATCCTTTTTGCCGTTACCATCAGGATCATCAAATGTAAACTTACGCATTACATTTAAATATTCATCCATTGTCTCAGGTACACTCAGACCAAGATTATCAAGCCAGTCCTTACGGATAAGTACACCTTCGTTTTTCTGGATTCCACCAGGAGTTGAAAAACCATAACACTTACCGTCAAAAGTAGCAAAACGTCTTGATGTCTCGTTGTACATTTTTTCAGTACGGTCTGGCATAAGCTTGTAAAGGTCGTCAACCTGCATAATCAGTCCCTGTTTTACAAGGTTGATAAGTGACCCAAGTCTTACAACTGCCATATCAGGCAATGCATCTGCTGCAGCTGCAAAATTGATCTTTACGTCTCTGTCAGCTTCACTTGAAGGCAATGCTGAAAGTTCAAGCTTGATGCCAAACTTTTTCTTTACAATATCATATACAACCCAGTCAGCTGGTGGAGGACCTGCTTCAGTTACACTGGCATCGTACCACAAGCTTATTGATACAGGATTGTCGTATGTTGGATTCAGAGTTGTATTCTACTTAGTTTTTCCACATCCACTGAACACCATTACAAAGACAGCAAGAGCTAATGATGAACAGCACAATAAATTCTTTTTTTCCATAAAG
>JAZUGE010000024.1:0-42130 GCA_045641045.1 Treponema sp.
ATAATGTAAGTAATTTTAGTTATGGTAATATTCTCGAAGTTCCTGATGAGTTACATGATAAGATAGTTGATTTAAAAGTTCGTTTATATAGAGCTTATAATGAAGCTGTAATCAGATATAATATTCCTAAGGACTATATTATCAGACTTGAGCTTATCGAGTCTTTTATAAATATTCTTGATAAGTATTTTGACAATCCACGTATTAAATCAAAGGAGCTTGAAGAAAAAACATATATTTATAAGGATTTTGCTCCTTTCTGGTATGAGCTTGCGTCTTCTTATCAGGAGTATGGAGACTACACAAGCGCAAAAGACTGTTACAGAAAAATGTTTGAAGTTGGGTTAAACAGATTTAATATTGTTAGTGATGTTTTGTTTGCATCGGCCTATCGCAATGTTTTTGACATCGCAAAAAATGAAGATGATACCAAGACAATAGATACTTGTCTTTTATATCTTGAAGATTATGCTGAGCACAATAATACTTCCACAGTGGATTTTTATCTTTCGAAAGTGTTTTTTTCGCTAGGAAACTACGAAAAGGTTTTTTATTATAACCGTAGAATTATAGACAGACAAAGTGCGTTGACTTATTGTGCTTTATATTTAAATAAAATTGTTGACTGTCTCATTAATAAAGAAATTCATGATCCATATCACAATGCATTTTGTGAGATTGTTACTCTTGATGATAATCTATATATTTGTGAGCCTACGAAAGTTAAAGAATTATCTAAAGTTGTCAGAACCTCAATTGAAATGTCAAAAGATCAAAATAAGATGATAAAAAATGCATTGCGGTTTGAAGAGCGCTCTGCCTTTATTGAGGATTATAAACAGCAGATTGAATCAAATGAAAAATGGATTGATACTTTGAATTCCGTTTTAAAGTTTGGTTCCTGTGTTGTTCTTTCTTTTTCTACAGATTTTGTAAGTAAAAATGATCTGGTTGAGATTAAGATAGATGATGGAGAGTATGTAAAAGGGATAAATATTCCTTATAACGAAAGTTACGGTTTTTTCTTTTTTAATATACCAATTGAAGATTTTTTTGCAAGTAATTGTCTTGATGTAAAGTTTACTTATAATAAGGGTACTACAGCCTGGACAGAAAAAATATCATATAAGCTTGAGTATTATCAAAAAAAAGCAATTAAAACTCTTGTTGATACTTTAAAAAAAATTAATTTGAGTGATGCTGCATTGAGCTATATTGATATAAAAAGTTTTTATGAAGATATAGTAAATACAAGTAAACGTGATTTGACAGATGATTATTGCATCGACTTGTATAATAAGGCCTATAAAAAAGTGTTAAGTGAAAAACCATTGTATAATCATTGGGTTTCAAAAATGAACAATGGTATTTTTTGTATTTCGCTAAGAGAAGCATCAATAATTTTTAAGGATGTAGAAGGAAACTTCTTCTATCATTTTTCTACTGATAAATATGGACACTTAAAATGAAAAAGCAGATTGGGTTTCCTTTAGTATTACTTACATATTCTTTTTATCCGTTTTTTAAAACTTTTTTTGAAGAACTTGGATATGAGGTCGTTTTTTCAGATCCTTCAGATGATGTACAGGCTGCAGTATGTATAGACATGGATGAAAATGTTTGCTGGGCTGTTAAATTATTGCGAACACATGTAGTAAACCTTATTCAAAAAGGTCTGCGCACAATTTTTATTCCCACAGCCTACTCGGTTAAACTGAAAAATGTAACTGAAAAAGCTAAGTACGAATGTATGTACATACAGTGTCTTCAGTATTTTTTGAAGAATGATGTTGTTTTAAAGTCTTTTGATATTGAACTTTTAGCTCCTCAACTTAATATTGATTATAATAATCCGTATTATGACAAAAATCTGTTTAAGCTGGCTGTAAATAAGTTAGGCTTTAGTGAAAGTCAGGTTAAGCTTGCTATGTATAAGGCAGGCAGTAATCTTGTTTATGAAAATAATATAAGGTCAAAGGCAGGATATTTAACTGTAAAAAACTTGTCTGCAGGCGAAAAGATTATTGTTATACTTAATAGGGACTATATAACCAGAGATCCTTTGCTTAATCTTGGACTTCAGGAACGATTTAAAAAGCGTGGGTATAAGACTTTAACCCTTGAAGATCTTTATATGCTTATGGAAAAAAGTCCTGACGACTATGATGGTGTATATTGGGCTTTCGGTCAGTTTTTTTTACGGGGAGTGCGAACAGTTCATAATAACCCTGCAATGTATGGGGTGATGATAGTTGATGAGCAGTGTGGACCTAATAATATTCTTGTTCAACTGTTTTCAGATATAATGGGTAAAAAACCAAACCTTGTACTTGATATCAGGGACTATAATGACATTAAGAAAATCGATAAAAAAATTGATAATTTTATAGAACTTCTTGAAGGAACAAAAAAATCAGTATTCTTCAAAATACATAGACGAGGAAATATGTATGATAACCTGACTCACCTAAAACGAGACAGAGAAGTTATATTCCCATCTTTCCCACCATATAGCCGTATTTTTGCTGAAACTATTGCAAGCATTGGATATGATGTTTCAAAAATTCCTCTTACATCTATCGAAACCCTTGAAGCAGGGCTTATTAATACACATGTGTTTGCTTCCGCAAGTCTGCATGCTATGGCTGGTGATGTTTTAAGGTGGATTTCAAAAAATCCGAAGGACCAGTCGAAAAAAAAGCAGATTATCACTTTTAGAACTGAAGGTGCTGAAAATGAAGGTCTGTTTGCGTTAATTATGCGTACTTTACTGGACTCATTTAAAAGGGATGATGTAGATATTTTTGCACCGTATGTTGAAAGTCTCATTGAAGATGAAAAGTATAGCTTGACTTTTGATTTATTATGGCAGTCTGTTTTGCAAGGGGACGAAGAGCTAAAGGTTTTGTATGGCGAAACAAGCTCGCAAAACCGGCCTAAGGTGTTTATTACCGGTGAACCATATGTAATATGTAATAATGTTATCACAAATAATTTCTTAAGTATTATTGCTGAAAAATATGCTGATGTTGTTATTTCGCCATTAAGTGAATATGTACTCTTTTTGTGGCATGATAAAATTCGTAACACAAAGGATGTGAGCTCTTATACTGAACGTTTATATGATAAATGTAACAAGGATATTAGTAAGATATCTGAAAACTTTGATGAACTGATTGATATAGCTGATTCAAAGCTGCCACATGTAAAAGGCGGAAACATCAGATACAGATATGCTAAGTTTATACAGGGAAATCCGGACTGCTGCATGCAGATTAACATGAGCAGTAAAAATGAAAATGCTGCAAACATATTAAATCAGTTTGAGCATACAATAAAGACTCGTACCCCGTTTATAAATTTGTCCTTTGATGGTGGCGATATAGATAATCAGCTTGAACAGTTCAGGACGATGTTTGAATCTCTGAAATAAGTTCTTTTGCCTTTTGATAAAAGGATTGTTCCATAAGATGCGGTACTGCATCATTGAGTTTATCAAGACACTCTGCAAGTTCTGAAAATGATTTTGGTGTGCCAATTATAACTTCACAGTATCCCATTTCTCTAAGTTGTAAGGCTGCAAAGTTTTGAATCTGGCTAATGTATTTAACAAAAGGCAGACTATATATTTTTTCAAAGTCCTGCTGACTGAGAAGTGGAAACTTAATGTTTAATACATAATTTTTGATGTCATAGCTGGCTTTTTTATCTGCACAGCTGCAGATTATTGACGGAATGCTTTTATCTGTCATTACTGCATAGCTTGATGTCATACCTGATAACCTTGGGTTAATTTCAATTACATACCATTGACCGTCTTTATGAACAAGATCAACCTGTGTGATTCCGCTGAAATTAAGCTTTTTTGCAATTGCAGTAAGCATAGTATTTAAATCATCAATATTATAACCATTTGTTACAGGTCCTGCTTTAACGCTTTGTTTCGGACTTGTTATGCCGTATTTGTTTACAGAAAACATTAGTGGTGGCATAACAGTGTATTTTCCGTCGGTTCCGTATATTTCACTTCCAAACTGCTCTCCGATGATTAGTTCCTCAACAATGCGATCTGAGCTGTTTTTTTTTGACATTAAAAATGCTTTTGCTTCATCGAAAGTTTGTACAACCTGCATTCCATAACTGCTTAGTCCAACTGTGTCTTTTATTATTACCGGGTAGTTTAGCTGTTTTATTTGACTAAAAACACTTTCTCGGTAGACATTTGTTTTTACTTCACGTCTGTTACCTGCGTTGATAAATAAATCGTGATGTACGTATACACATTGTGCTACATTGACTCCACTGTTTTTTAATACCTGATGCGTACGGTATTTGTCAAAACAGTCTAATGCTGTCTGGGTACTGTGGCATATTGTTTTTATATTTAGTTTTTTTAGTTCCTGTGCTATCAGAGAGTCCTGAATTGTAAGCCAGTCAAAAGGTGCAACATAAAAGCTTGCGGCAATTGCTATATTTGGGTTTAAGGAGGCTATAAACTGTGCTTGCTGCTCTACAGTACCGTCTGGTATTAAGTTGTATGAAATGTTTGAGGCTTTATTTGTTATAACATCATCTTGTATATCAAGCAAAAACATCCCTGGCAGTTGGGTTGCTATTATGTATCTATTTTCTGTATCAGATTGTGCAAGATCTTGCCATCCTTGTGAAAAATAAGGCAAAGTCTGTGTTTTTTGTTTTGTTCCGTCGTATATATTTGAGTTTGTACTGTAAATTACTATATTCATAAGGCGGTTTATTATATTGCTTTTTGATTTTTTTTTACAGACAGATACTCTATCTAATTTATTGTTATGTAAATACAAAAAAAACTCTTAATATAAACTGTAGTAGTATAATGTTATTGTCGAGGGAGTTTGCTTATGTTTAAAATAAGAGGATCAATTAAGTATAAACTTTTAATTCCGTCTATGCTTTCAGCAATTGTTGTTTTAGCTGGAGTAGGCTTTATAACATATTTTAGAGTATTTTCGCTAAACTTACGTGTTTTTGATGAAAAGATTGCTGAATCAACTTTATTGCAGGACACTGCACTTGATAATTATTTTGGAGGTATTGCAAGTTCTGTAGAGTTGTTTGGTAATCTTGAGGCATTACGACGCCCTGATGAACGTACAACAAGTTATGTAAATAAATCTGATCCTAGTGGAAAGATCCCTGTTAATCCTGATAATTTTGGTCCGTATGAGAGAGAAGTTTATGAAATTGAAAAAAACTTTGTAGAGGCAAAAAATGAGATTTTAGGTATGTCTTTGTCTCTTGAGTCTTCTGGCTCATTTACAAGGTTCCCTGCTGAACCTCGCAGTAATGGATATGACTCCCGTACAAGATCATGGTACAAGGATGCAAAAGCAGATGGTGGTAAAATTCATTTTTCAGATCCTTATTTAACTAGTGCAGGAGAAAGTGTAATTGTTGTCTCAAAATATATAAAAGATACCAACGGAAAGGATCGTGGTGTTGTTACTGCCGATATTAATCTTGATTTTTTGACACAGTTAATTGGTAATACTGACGATGACAGAAGTATTTTAAAGGGTATGATCCTGGTTGATAGAAAAGGATCAATAATAGTTGATAAAAATAATCCTGAAAATCTGTTCAAAAATATTGTAGAAATCGGGATTGACGGATTTGATACATGGACCCCTGGAACTGCAATGGTAATGGAACAGGATATTCATGTTAACGGCTTTGATGGTAAGTATGCTGTTGTATGTGTCCCTTCTATGTGTTCTTTAGTTCCGTGTTGTTACATATACTTTATCTCAAAAGATGTGTTTTATGAGATTAACAGCGTTATACGAAGAATTTTGTTAATAGCAATAATAGTTTCCATTGTTATTTTTGGTGCTGTAAATATTATCACTGGTAATATAATTACAAAGCCGTTAATAAATGCTACCGAGATTTTAAAAGACATTTCTGAGGGTGAAGGGGACTTAACAAAAACGTTGCCTGAAAAAGGTAATGACGAAATTGCAAGACTTGCAGGATATTTTAATAAGACCATTAGAAAGATTGCTGATATTGTGGATATGGTCAAGGTTAGTGCAAATCAGGTTTTAGCCGGTGCAGAACAAATCAGCTCGTCAAGTATGTCTATATCTGAAGGTGCTAACTCTCAGGCAGCAAGTACCGAAGAGATTTCTGCAACAATGGATGAGATGGCTAGTAATATAAAGGAAACTGCTGAAAATGCAGCAAAAACAGGTGACATTGCTGATACTACGGCTCATGAAGGAGAGACAGGTGGAGAAGCTGTTAGTGAAGCTGTTTTGGCTGTTAAAGAAATTGCTGAAAAAATTACTGTCATAGATGATATTGCTTATCAGACAAATCTTTTGGCCTTAAATGCAGCTATAGAAGCGGCAAGAGCGGGGGAAGCTGGTAAGGGATTTAGTGTTGTAGCAGGTGAAGTTAGAAAATTAGCTGAACGCAGTCAGGAGTCTTCTCGACAGATTATGGAACTGGCAGACAATACATTAAAGGCTGCAGAAAATGCCGGGCGGAAAATGAAAATAGTAGTACCTTCGATAGTTGAAACGTCACGTTTGATAGAGGGTATTTCAAAGGCCTGTCGAGAGCAAAACAGTGGAGCTGATCAGATAAGTATTGCATTAAATCAGTTAGATGGTATTGTTCAGCAAAACGCAAGTGCATCTGAGCAGCTTGCATCTATGTCTGAACAGCTTTCTGCAAATGCCCGCAATCTTGTTTATGCAATGAGTGCTTTTAAGATAAGTACTGATGAAGACTAATAAAAAGGCTGTTCAATTGATAGCTTCTACTGAAGAGTATCAAATAATGAACAGCCTTTTTTTTCGATATAATCTGAAAAAAGTTTTATCTTTTAGTACACATTATCGACTTGTTAATCAAAGTGATTTGCCATCCTCTTCGTTTGTGTCGGTCTCTTTTTCTACAGCTTTTAAGTCATCCTCTGATTGATTAAAAATTGCATTTAAGTTTCCTGAGCACAGATAAATTGTGTCGCTGTCATCAAGTTTAATATAAACTTGATTTGCGGCAGAAGCTTCCTTTCCAATATAGAGGGTGCGGGTAAGTTTATCTTGCGAATAGGCTCTTACTGTAACACGAGTCTGAGGATCTAAACCATATCTGCCCTCGTCACCCGGCGATTTTGTTATAATGCCAAGTGTCTTTACTTTTTTTATCGAATCGATAAGTCTCTGTGTTTTATCTGTATCAGCTTTATACATATCTTGATTGATTAACCATGACTGTCCGTCAAACGAAAGTGTCAGTTCTCTGCTGTCTGGTGCAGATACAGTAAGTACATCAGGTGCCTTATCAAGATTATATATCTTTACGCTGCTTCTGGTTCCTGTAACAACTTGTACTGTGTATATTACAGCCAGCACTGCTATTGCAGATAGTAAAACTATTTTGCGTGTATTCATTGTGTTTTACTCCTTTATAGTTTCTCTTGAGTCATCTGGGTTATATCTTGCTCTGATGTTATGACGTTTTGCAGATATTTTGATCATTGTACATAATCCTGTAAGAGCGACAACTAATACAAGCCCAAACATATTGAAATACTTTGCAAAAAGTGCTGCAGCTCCACTTCGTATTGTAAGTGTATTAATGCTTAACCCCTTTGTGCGCATTGTACATAGATCTTCCTGACCGTTCATGTAGTCAATTACATTTCTAAGGAACATAGCAACTGGCTGATCGCCTGTTTCGTCAATAATCTGTCCTGTTGTTATTTTTGATGATCCTGTTACAAAGATTTTTCCGTTTTGGATGCTTTCTGTTAAATAGGATGCAGATTTTACACTGTCATCGCTGACATTATCATCTTTTACTTCTTCATCATATGCACTGGTAAACTTACCTTCAATTAATACAGCAAGGTTTTGCTCAGCCATTAATGACTTATCTGTTGGAGGTGTTATGAATGATGGTGTCAGATTGATGTTTTTATCCATCAGCCATGATTTTGGAGAAGATTTTGCAAGTATCGTTACATCGGCATTTTTATTTTCATAAGCCTTTGAAACATCAATTGAACTGTTTTGAAGCATAATTACATAGCCTAAATTCTTAGTAATGACGCTTTTTTTGTCAAAGGCTGTTTTTTGCAACATAGGAGCAAAGTAAAACTTCATCTTACCAATGTTTTTACTGTTTTGCTCAAAACAGTTTTGATCCATTACGTAATCTTTGCCCATGCTTATTCCCCAGTTATTGAGCAGCTTTTCAAGACCTGTATGAACAGGTGTGTACGATGGCTGTGCATAAAATGAGTTTTGCGACTCAGGATATTCTTCATTAAATGGATCGATAAATACAATCAGGTTACCGCCTCTTAATACAAACTGGTCAAGCTTGTAAAGTTCTATATCGCTGTATGTTTCTACAGGGCCGTCGATAACAATACTTGATAGGCGGGATGGTATTTGTTCAGATGTTAAGTCGAGCTGGTAAAATGAATACTTGTCTGAGATGATAGATGCAAAGTTTCCTGAACCGTTTTGCTTATCGTCAGTGTAAAGCTCATTATGTCCAATTACATAGCCGATTTCAGATGGTGTTGCAACTAATGATTTAAGGTTATCTGTTATACTTGATTCAAGATCATCAAGCCCTGCAACGCTGTTACCAAAAAGCGATCTTGTAATTTGTATCGGTAACACCTTAAAATTATTCTTATACTCGAGAACGAGACCAAGTGTTCCTTTACCTTGTGTGTTATCAGCATTGTTCCAGTTTAGTTCCTGTAAGCCATACTTTTCAGTAACAGCTGTAACTTCGTCTCCTGAAACATTTTCAATGCTATAGTCAATACGGTTGAGATTTTTTTTGTTTACATTTGTGTAAGCATTGCTTATTAATGCTTCGGCTTTGTCAAATCCTGCAATTCCAAATCGCTTTAGTTCATCAGTCTTATACAACGTTAGCTTTACTTTGCCTGTCAGACCTGATAGTGCGCTTGTTGTTGAAATAATCTGGTTCATCTTTGAAGTAATTTTGTACTCCAAACCCTCGTTTGTTGTGATGCTGTCCAAGACTTCGATGTTGTCAGCATATGTAAAAACAAGTCCCATCCACGCACTTTTGAAGCCAACTTCATTGTTTTTAACTTCCTGAATCTGTATCTGTCTGAGATTATAGTTGTATGCTAACGACTCGTTTTCAGGATTGTTCATATCAAAGTACTCGATGGAAAAATTATTGTTTGCTTTTCCCTTATATTCTACAAGTAAATCTCTGATATATTGGTCTACACTTGAGTAAGGAGCTGGTAAATTTGAAGTAAAGAACACTTTAATAGACAGTGGCTGCTCCAGTGTTTTTACAATCTGAATACTTTGCTTAGACAGAGAGTATGACTTTGGACCTGTCATGTCAAAACGTGCAAATGACTTATTTGCTACAAGATTTGCAAAAATAAGTAAAACAATTAAAAGTAAAAAATCGCTTTTTGGACTTTTTAAGTATTTTATAATATTTTTCATTTTTTATCTCCTGATGCCTTTAATGTTTCTACAGTAAGGGCAATAAACAAAACTGTAAGGGAAATAAAATATACTAAGTCGCGTGTATCAATTATTCCGCGGGAAATAGATTCAAAGTGGTTGTAGCATGAAATAAATGCTACAGACTTTACAATTGCTGCAGGTAGTAAAACAGAAAATTGACTTATTAATGTAAGGACAATGCAGATTGTAAAGCCAATGAAAAAGGCTATAATCTGATTTTTTGTTGTGCTTGAAGCAAATAGTCCGATAGCGCAAAATGAAGCAATTAAAAATACGGCTCCAAGATAACCGCCAAGGATAGGACCTGCATCTGGAGTACCAAACATATAGCAAGTAATAGCGTAAAATAAAGTAGGGCTAATCATTACAAGACCTGTAATAAATACTGCCAGATATTTACCAAGAATAACCTGAAAGTGTGTAACTGGTAATGTTAACAGTGTTTCCATACTTCCACTGCGTTTTTCTTCAGTAATTGCTCTCATTGTGAGGGCTGGGATAAAAAATGACAAAGTTATTGGTAAAATTGCAAAAAAGTTTCGTAATTCTGCTCTACCATATAAAAAGAAAGTATTAAAAAATAAAAATCCAGAAGCCAGTAAAAACAATGCAGTAACAATATATGCAATTGGACTTGTAAAATATGAAGACAACTCTCTTTTCATTATTACAGTAGCTGGAGATATTTTTTTTGTTGCTTTCACTTTGAAGCCTCCTGATTGTCTTGTGTCAATGCATGGAATACATCTTCAAGACTATTGCGTCGGATAGACATCTCATATAGAGTCCAGTCGTTTTCTTTTATGCAGTTAAAGATTGCAGGTCTAAGTTCAGTTGATGGAATACACTGAATAAGAGCAGATACTGTTTGTGTGTTTTTTATTTCTTCACCCTTTTCGTTTTTTACGTCTGTTACTCCGTCAATTGCTTTCAATGCTGTAAATACCTTGTCTGTGTCAGCTCCGGCAATTTGAACATAAATACTTACGGCCTCTCCAAACTGCTCACGTAAAAGAGCTGTTGGGCTGTCTGCTGCAATTTTGCCTTTTGAGATGATAATAACTCTGTCACAGATCATTTCTACTTCGCCAAGAATATGTGTAGATATAATTACTGTGCGAGTTTTTCCAATCTCTTTTATCAATGCACGTACATCTTCAATCTGGTTTGGGTCAAGCCCACTTGTAGGTTCATCAAGAATAAGAATTTCAGGATCGTTCATAAGGGCATGAGCAAGTCCAACTCGTTGTTTGTACCCTCGGCTTAAGTCTGCTATGTTTTTGTGCATTACTTCTTTTAAGCCGCAGTCAGAACAAAGTTTTGGAACCTTTGTCTCTACATCAACACCATATATACCAGCTACGTATTTGAGATAATCTTCTACAATCATATCACTGTATAAAGGTGCACTTTCTGGCATGTATCCAATTTTGTTTTTTGCAAGTACGGGATCAGTTTCGATGTTTATGCCATCAATAGTAATTGTTCCTGATGTTGGTTTGATAAAGCCTGTTATCATGCGCATTGTAGTACTTTTTCCGGCTCCGTTTGGACCTAAAAGACCTACAATCTGACCTGTTGGTATTGAAAAACCAATGTCGTCTACCGCACGAAAAGTCCCAAAATGACGGGAAAGGTGGGTAACTTCAATCATTTTTATAAAGCCTCTTTATTAGTTTATTATTATAATCTTCTATATAATGTAACAAAGTTTTACATAAATGGTTATAGTAATTTTCAGACTTTTTTTTATATAATTAAACAGTATTATGTGTAGTATTGATTTTACAAATGTTAAGTGCGCAATTTTTGATTTGGATGGTACTTTAATTGATAGTATGCCAATGTGGCACACTATAGGTGAAAGATATTTATTATCAAAGGGTATTACTCCTAAAAACGGTTTATGGGACAGTGTTAAGCGTCTTACTTTAACAGAGACTGGATTTTATCTGCGTGAACAGTATAATTTAAAGGACTGTGATGATAAGATTTGTGCAGACATTAATGCTCTAACTTTTAAGGCATACAGTGAAGAAATATGTGCAAAAAATGGAGCTGTTGAGTTACTTGAGTATTTAGGCAAAAAGAAGATACCATGTGTTTTGGCAACTGCTACTCATAAAGACTGTGTAATGGTTTGTCTTGAAAGACTAGGGATGCTTAAATACTTTAAGTCTGTGTACAGCTGTATTGATTATAACACCACAAAAAAAAGTCCTTATATTTATCAGCTAGCTGCAGATACCTGTGAATGTACTGCAGCTCAGTCAGTAGTGTTTGAAGATGCTGTTCATGCCGGAAAAACTGCATTTGAAGCAGGCTTTAATGTGGTTGCAGTTTTTGATAACAGTGCTCTTGAAGTAACTGAGGAACCTTTATGTGATTGGGACAGATTTGATAAAGTATGTCATATTAAAATAAATGAGTTAACAGAAGTTGTAAAACTTATGGAGGTATAAGATGTTGAAAGTGTATGGAACATTAAAATGTCCTGATTGTGTTGCCTGTAAAAAGGCTTTTGCTGAACAGGGAATAGATGCTGAGTTTATTGATATAAATGGTGAGCTAAAAAACTTAAAGGAGTTTTTACACATTAGAGATACTTATGACAGCGTTTTTGATGAAGTTCGTAAGGCAAAGGGGATTGGGATTCCATGTATTGTAACAGATGATGGTGCGGTTACTTTAAATTGGGAACGTTTTGTAAATATTGATAGAAATGCATTGAAAGATGGTAGTGCCTGTTCTGTAGACGGTAAGGGGTGCTAGCTAAAACAATCGTGGGCCGCTTTTGTAGTTTAAATGATAAACGCGGTCCTTGTAATCGCTCATATATTTTTGTATGTATGAATAAAACTTTTTGTCATGATTTATATAAAAAAAATGTGTCATTTCGTGAAAAATTACGTAGTCAATGCAGTCAATGTTTGCCTTGTACAGCTCCCAATTTAATGTAATTGTATTTGTTTTTCGGTTACAGGACCCCCATAAAGTTTTCATGGCTCTGCCTTTTATAGTAAATTCTGGTAAATGTTTGTCATGAAAGTATTTTCTTAAAAACATAGCCCTTTGTCTGTAGCATTGCAGAGCTGACTTTTGCCATTGAAGTGAATAATGTGGTGCTTTTTGGTCTGGGAATTTTGTAATATCTGATAAAGTGAGATTATTTTTTACAGCTTGTCCGTCTAATGGTAAAGAAGTACATGTTTGCTCAATTTTTTTTAGGGTTGCAACTGATTTTACTATCCAGTCTTTCTTTGAATTAATAAAGGTGATAACAGTTTCTTTTGAACTTGTTAAAGGGCAGGAGCAAAGGACAGTATTATAGTCCTTTACCCGTAATAAAATATTTTTGACACATTTGTAAGTAATTGTGACATCTATGTTTTTGTCTGTAATAGTATATACAAAACTTTTTTTTGTCATTATTTGCTGGTTATAGCTCCTAATGCACCAAATGCGCCGGCCGAAGCTAAAGACATTATTACACCGGCTAGTACAACACCTGCAAGGACAGCTATAATTGTCTGTTTTGCATTCATATCTAGTAGTGAAGCGGCTAAAGTTCCTGTCCAGGCTCCAGTGCCGGGTAACGGGATACCTACAAAAAGAAGTAAAGCTACAAATAACCCTTTTCCTGCTTTTTGCTGAAGCTTTTCTCCGCCTTTTTTACCCTTTGTTAAAAAAAATGTACATATAGTACCGATTATTTTTTTATTTTGACCCCATTCAAGAACTTTTCGTGCAAAAAAATAAATAAAAGGAACAGGCAGCATGTTTCCTATGATACAGATTACATAGGACTGCAGGAGTGGCAGGCTTAATGCCTGAGAAACGGGTATTGCTCCTCTGAGTTCAATTAATGGAACCATTGAAATAAAAAAAATCCACAAATATTTTGTAAACATAATAGACGATTATATATAATAATTTACAGTTAGAACAGTATGGACATATTATATGCTTTTATATCATGTCTTCTGAAAAATCATTACTTTTACCTTGCCAGGTAATGTGACCATTTTTTATTAACATTATAAAGTCACCCATGTTTTTTGCTTCAGCTATGTCATGAGTCACCATTATACCTGTAAAGTTAAGGGTCTTTTGAGATTCTTTTATATCTGCGGCAAGCTTTTTTCGAAGTGGAGCATCAAGAGCACTTAATGGTTCATCGAATAAAACAATCTCAGGGGTTACTATTAAAGTCCGGGCTAACGAAACTCTTTGGGCCTCACCTCCAGACAAGGTATCTGGCCATCTGTCCTCAAAACCTTTTAGACCAACCTTTTCAAGATACTCACCTGCTCTTATTCTGCACAGTTTTGAGCTTAAACCTTGACACTCAAGACCGTAAGCAACATTTTTCCATACTTTCATATGGCTAAAAAGAGCAGGTTTTTGAAACACCATACCAATTGATCTTTTTGAACTTTTTAGGTGCGTGATTTCTTTATCTCCTGCGTAAATATGTGTATCAGGTGATGAAGTGTTTTCAAGACCTGCAATAATTCGTAATATCGTTGATTTTCCGGAGCCTGAAGGGCCTACAATGCATGTCATGGTTCCCTTTGGGCATGTAAAAGAAACGTCGACTGTTAAGTTTTCCCATTTATGAACTAAACTTTTGGCTTTAAAAAACGAGTTGTTCATTATTCTATCCTTTTAACTTTATTTGCCAGCGTAAAAACTAACGCACATATTATACCAAGTATGAGGCCTGAGCTGCAGGCAAGATGAAACTTGTAAGCTGATGCCAGTCTGTAGGTAAATAATGAAAGTGTATCAAATCGAGGAATTGTCAGTACAAGAGGTAATGTTGTATCTCCTGCACTTATTGCAAAACAAAAACCTATAGCACTTAGTAGTCCTCTTTTCGCTTCTGGTAAATAGATTTTATATATTGTATCAGTGACTGATAATGATAAAATTTTGGCTGCATCAATTTTATCTTGCTCAATTTTTGCCAGGTAAGGATAGATTTGTCTGAACGCAATTGGCCAGGTGATAATTGTCTGTGCAAAGACTAAATGAGCGATACTACCGCGTTTAATAAGTAATGTAAGACCAATTCCTAATACGACACTGGAAACTGTCATAGGTACGATTGGTAAAACTTTTAACAGCAGGCTTGTTTTGCAGCTTTTTTGTTCTCTTAAGAAAACTGAATAAGTAAAAGCTGTTATGGTACTCAAAACAGCCGTAAAAATACCTGTTGTTAATGTACCTGAAAAAGCTTTTATAAAGCCTGTGAGCTTTATCGTTTTTAAGATTGAAGCAAATGAAAATGATATTTTTGAGCTTCCTTGCGAAAAAGCATTGACAGCAATACCTGCCAGGGGCATTAAAAAAAACACTGCTATAATCAATATATTTAAGGCAAAAAAGGTTATTTCAGTTAAACCTTTTATGGGTTTTAAGGTATTGCTTCTGTATATTATGTTTATATCTGTGTTTTTTTGGGCATTAAGTTCAAATGTAGTGTATAAGACAATTATACCAAGTGAAATTAGTGTTTCAATTAAGGCATAAAAAGATACAAGGCGGTAGTCAAAAAATGATTTTGCAGCCTGATAGATTTCGACTTCGAGGGTGGAGCATCCTATACTGCCAAATAACAGGATAATCATAAAGCTGAAAAAGCAAAATATAAAAACAGGAATCGCAGCCGAAATGATTGAAGGGAAAAGCTGATAAAAAGTTATTGTCTTAAAGACACGCCATTCACTTGCACCAAGTAAACGTGCACTGTCTGCCTGATCCTTTTTTATGGTCTCCCAGCTGTCTGAGACTGTTGCCATTATTAAAGGAAAATTATAAAACCCCTGGGCAATAATTATGCCTGCCATTGTATATAAAAAAGTAACAGGAGGTCTTTTTAGTCCTGTTATATACATTAAGAAACGGTTTAGTGTACCGTTCATGCCAAAAAATGATACATAGCCCAATGCAATGATAAGGGCAGGAATGCACAAAGGAATAGATGATAATGACAGTAAAAATGTTTTACCAAAAAACTTCCTGTTCGCAGTCCAAAAGGCAGTAGCGACTCCTGTAAGTACTGCAATAAAAGTTGATAACAAAGCCTGTGTTAATGTAAAAAGCGAAATGTGTATTACTTTAGAAACTATGAAAAGGTTTGATGATTTTGAATATACTGTAAAAATAGGTGCTATGGCACTTATAAAGCATATAACCATAAGTGCACATACGAACAAAAACAAAGCAATTGCGCCAGAGACAGGTATGAGGTTTATAATACGTTTTAGTCTGGCGCTGTTTATCATAGCTTTTTATTCTGAAAGGAGATTAATAATATCAGTAACTGCTTTTTCAGTTGTTTTGACATCAGCTGAAAGTGTTTTTTGTGGTATAGGAGCTGCGATTTTATAGCTTTCTGGCAAGTCAACAGTTTTGTTTACAGGGTACATCCACTGTGTTAAAGGCAATGTATCCTGTCCATATGAACTGATAAAAAAGTCCAAAAATTGTTTTGCGCCCTCTGTATTTGGAGCATTTTTTAGTATGGCTGCTCCTTCAACCTGATTGCTGTGCCCCTGTTCAAATATAAGGGCTTTAAATACGTTAGTGTTTTCGTATTCAACATGGTATGCAGGACTTGTTGTATAGCTGATAACTAAAGGTGCTTCGCCTTCAGTAAATAAACCGTAACCTGCACTCCAACCAGGAGCTAATGTTAAAATATTAGGCTTTAATGCCCTCCAGTAATCGAGCACTTTGTCTCCAAATACTGCAACTGTCCAGGCAACAAAACCTAAACCTGGTGTACTTGTACGAGGATCCATAAGTATAATCTTTTTTTTGTATATTTCTTTTGTTAAATCCTCGAGACATAGAGGAGCCTGTACATCTGATTGTGTGTTATAAATTATTGCAAAATGACTGTAGTCATAAGGTGTTATAGACCAGTCACTGCATAATGCTGCAGCAATGTCTTTTTCAATTACATTGTCTGCATCTTTTGGTTTATATGGTAAAAGAATATCTTCTGCAAGGATTTTTGAAGCACTGTTGTTATCAATACCAATGATTACGTCTGCCTGAACATCATTTTTTTCAAGAATAGCACGATTTAAAACCTGTACACCGTCACCACAGTCTATAAGTGTGAGTTTTTTTCCAGTTGTTTCTTCAAATCTTTTTATTAGCTCAGGTCCAGGGCCCCATTCACCTGCAAAACTGTCATAGGTATAAACTATAACTTCGTTTTTTCGCTGGTTATCCTCTTTTTTGCAGCTCGTTAATAATGAAATGATTAGTGAAAATGAAATTAAAGCAAAAAGAATATGAGTCTTCATATATTCTTCCTCCGCCGGCATTATCCGGATCAGGTTATAATCTCTCAAGAGATTTTCGGGTATATTCTCAGCTTTTTGGGCACCCCGGTTAAGGTGATTATAATTAACTTGATTTTAAATGTCTATTATATGCTATAATATGCCGATATATTTTTTATGAAAAGATTATTTACTTTATTAATTATTTCAGGACTTTTTTTTACCAGTTCATATTTATTTGCAGAAGGCTCTGGCCGAAATGCAGGTTTTAACATCGGTGTAGGCTCGGGATATACATTTTACGGGGACCGTAAAACAAAGGATCGTATCAGCGTAATTGATAAGACTAATCAGATAATTCTTTATACAGATGCATCATTTAAGCTTCCTCTAGCAGATATTGTTTATATTAATTTTGGTGCTGATAATATATTTGATGCCCGCTGGAAGGGGGGACGACATCTGTATATACTGGATTATTCTTTTTTGACAGGTTTTTCAGTTTATCCTGGGTTACAGGGATTATACTTCAGTATTGATTATGCATTAGGTTGTCGAACATCGTTCTATGATGCTGGTACTGACGATGATGATGTTTATAGCTCTCAGTGGGGAAACGGATTTAAGTTTGGGCTTGGTTATGATTTTAGTGCAAACAGTACAGGTTTTAGTCCTGTTATAGGCTCCTTCTGGCGTCATATGCCTCGTGGTGGATCTAGTGATAATACTATTGGCGTATTTATCCGCTTTGAGTGTAAATAATTTTTTTTGATGCAAATTATAACAGATGGTGAGTTACCTTTTTTTGATTATGTTAAAAGGGGCTCACTGAGTTTTTCAGATTGTGATATAGGATTTGCCGTAGATATTGGAACGACAACAATTGCTGTTTTATGCTGGCATCTGGCATCTGCAAAGCTTTTATCACAATCATGTGAGTCTAACTGTCAGATTAATTATGGTAAAGATGTAATAAGTCGCATTTCATACACAATAAACAATAGCGACGGTGAAAACATTTTACATAACCTTGTTATCAATCAGATACAAAACCTTATAAAAAGCTGTTTGTTAAAAGCCTCATGTAAGATGCAAAGAGGTGTGCGCCCTGTTATAAAAAAAATAATTATGACGGGTAATACCACTATGTTATCATTTGCTGCAGGTTTTAGTGTAAAATCTTTATCAGCTTTTCCTTTTAAAAGTCCCTCAGATTTTGATATAACTTTACCATGGGCATCGCTTTGTAAAAACGATACTGTGGTAAAGAATGATACTGAAGTGTATTTTCCTCCTTGTCCATCCTCCTTTGTTGGTGCAGATACTTTGTGTGCATTGCTTTGTACTGAGTTTACAGGGCTTAATGAAAAAGCTGAAAGTATTGAAGATTCATTTATTATGTGCGATATAGGTACAAACAGTGAAATTGTTTTATATAGTAGTGGAAAATTAAATGCCAGAGAAAAACTTATAGCTACAGCCTGTTCTGCAGGGCCAGCTTTTGAAGGTGGTAACATAGAACTTGGTATGAGTGCCTGTGAAGGGGCTGTGTATGAAGTGTCTGCTTGTGATAAAGGCTTTAGTGTTAAAACTATAGGTGATACAGAAGCAAAGGGGATATGCGGATCCGGGCTTATAAGTTGTATAGATGCATGTATCAAAAAAGGTCTGGTTGATAAAGAAGGCGTTATAGTCAACGGAGATAAGATTTATATAAGTAAAAACGTTTATGTTACACAAAATGACATACGTAATTTTCAGCTTGCTAAGGCAGCCTTAATGACAGGATTTGACTATTTACAAAAAAGGGGTACAAAGGTTAAAAAAATATATCTTGCAGGTGGTTTTGGCTCAAAAATAGATATATCACAGTCGAAAAGTATAAAGATGCTTCCTTCAGTTGAGGATAATACCTTTAAAATAATAGGGAATGCTGCCTTATACGGGGCCTCTGCGATGCTTTATGACGACAGAATAATAAACATTGTGAAAACATATAAAAAACAGATAAATGTGGTGAACCTTGCAGCAGTTCCTGACTTTCAAAAATCATATATATGTAATCTATCTTTGTAAAATATAAGGATTTATTATTTTAAATAATTTTAAGTTATAGTTTCTATTTGACAATACAAATTATGTAGGTTATTATTGAAGTGAACTATTGTTTTTGCAAAAGGAGACAAGAGAGTGAATGTCATTATGTTCATTATTCTCCCTCTTGCAGGAATTGTTCTTGGATGGATTATTCGCTGGTTATATGCCAGATTTCAACTATCTGCGTCAGAGCAAAAGGCTGAACGTGTAAAACAGGATGCAATAAAAGAGGCAGAAGCTCAGAAAAAAGAAATTTTGCTTGAGGCAAAAGATCAACTCATTCGCGAACGAAACCAACAGGAGCGCGAGAATAGAGACCGACGTGCTGAAATACAAAAGTACGAGTCTCGCGTAAGTAAGAAAGAAGAACAAGTAGAAAAACGTGCTGCAGAATTTGACAGAAAGGAGCGTGAGTTTGCTGATCGCGCTGCTGCAATGTCTAGGCGTGAAGAGGCAATGACTGTACAGGAAGAAAAGTATCGTCAGGAACTTGAACGTATTTCTGGGTTATCAGCTCAGGAAGCGAAAGATTTAATAATCAAAAATCTTGAAAATGATGCCCGCCATGATGCACAGGCTTTACTGAACAAAATCGAACAGGAAGCTCAGCTTTCTGCAGAAAAAAAGGCTCAGGAAATCCTTATTTCTACAATCCAGCGCATTGCAACTGAAACAACAAGTGATGTAACTGTTACAACTGTTTCATTGCCAAGTGATGAAATGAAAGGTCGTATTATTGGTCGTGAAGGACGCAATATCCGTACCCTTGAAACTCTTACAGGTGTTGATATCATAATTGATGATACCCCTGAAGCGGTTGTTATAAGTTGTTTTGATCCTGTACGCAAGGAAATTGCAAAACAGTCCCTTGAACGTCTTGTTACTGATGGTCGTATACATCCTGCCCGTATTGAGGAAGTAGTACAGAAAGTAACAAGAGAGATTCAGCAGAAGATTTATGAAGAAGGAGAGAAGGTTTTATTTGACCTTGGTATCCATAACATGAGTCAGGATGGTGTAAGAGCGTTGGGACGACTTTACTTCAGAACTAGTTATGGTCAGAATGTACTTACCCACTCACGGGAAGTCGCAGAGCTTGCAAGCTTAATTGCCAGTGAGATTGGTGTAAATAAGGAACTTGCTAAAAGGGCCGCATTACTCCATGATATCGGTAAAGGCGCTGAAAACGACAGTGATCAAAACCATGCTGAGGTTGGTGCCGAAATGGCTCGCAAGATGGGTGAAGACTCTAAAATTGTTAATGCAATTGCAGCTCACCATAATGACTGTGAACCGGCGACACTTGAGGCTGTTGTTGTACAGATTGCGGATGCAATCAGTGCAGCTCGTCCAGGAGCAAGACGTGAGACTGTAGATAACTATGTTAAGCGTCTTGAAAACCTAGAAGAAATTGCCGAAAAGTTCCAGGGTGTTGAAAAAGCATATGCTATTCAGGCCGGACGTGAACTTCGTATTCTGGTTAACAACGAAAAAATTCCTGATGCTGATGTTAAAGATTTAGCACAGAGAATCGCTAAACAGATTGAAAGTGATTTACGATACCCGGGCCGTATTAAACTTACAATGATTCGTGAGACACGTATCATTGAATATGCCCGCTAGCTAATCTAAAGGTAATAAAAAAAAGGCTGCCTACGAAGTAAAGTGGACCTAATGAAACTTGAACTTTCTTGTTCAGTATTTGGTGGTACATCGAATGGCAGCTTTTTTTATATGGTGATGAAATAATTTAGTCGTGGATTAACCTTATAATACGATTTATATTGGATTTGTCGATTTTTTTTCAAAAACCAAAATTCTAGTTTTACATTGAAAAATCTTTACCAAGATATATTTCTCTGGCAAGTGGGCTTTCAAGAATTTCTTCTTTACTGCCCTGTATCATAATTTGACCAGTACTTATGATAATTGCTCTATCTGTAATTTCGAGTGTATCACGTACGTTGTGATCTGTTATTAAAACACCAATTCCGCGCTTTGCCAAAAGTTTAATCATACCTTTAATGTCGGCTACAGCAATTGGGTCAATACCTGCGAATGGTTCGTCCAAAAGCAAAAACTTTGGCTCAATAGCAAGTGATCTTGCAATTTCAGTACGCCTTCTTTCTCCGCCGCTTAAAGTAAAAGCAAACTGTTTGCGTATGTGTCCGATATTAAACTCTTCAATTAGTTCTTCAAGCTTTTTCTTTTTCTGTTCTCGAGTTAAGTCCTTACGAGTTTCAAGAATCGACCAGATATTTTCTTCAACGGTAAGCTTACGAAATACACTTGGTTCCTGAGGTAGATATGAAATACCAAGACGAGCTCTTTTGTACATAGGAACTCCAGTGATTATCTTATCGTCTAAAAATATTTCACCACTTGTAGGCTTGTAAAAACCAACAATCATATAGAACGATGTTGTTTTACCAGCTCCGTTTGGTCCTAAAAGACCTAAAACTTCGCCAGTCTTCATCTGAAACTCAACACCTTTGACAACCTTTTTTTTTCCAAATGATTTGTGTAAGCTTGAAACTTTTAAAATATGAGTAGACTGCTGTTGTGACAGATGTGTTGAATCATCCAAAATTATATCACTCATTTTTATCTTCCTCTGTAGTGTTTTGCAGGTTCGATGGCGGTATACTTTCAGCCTCTTCATTTGTTTCAGTGACATTATCGATGCTGTCATTATTTGTGTTTATGTCAGTCTTTGATGTTTTTTTTGTATCTGTCACTTTACCACTAACTCGTCCGTCAAGGATTATTTCCTGAGTATCTAGGTTAAGTAATATTTCCTGTGCTCTGAAGGTGTCTTCTCCCTGAACTATTTTAGGATTTCCGCTCATTTCAAGAGTCTGATTTTTTTTTCTGTATATAGCATAGGCTGAAGTACATGTATTTTCTTTCTGGATTATTTTTACTGAAATCTGCATGATGGCTATGTCTGTATTTTGGTTATACTCTATTAGGTTCGCATCAGCATTTACTTCGTTTTGTTTATCTATAAGGTGAACTTTATCCTGCAAGTTTGCAATTTTTGTATTACGGTCATATTTCATTTTTCCGCAGGTAAAATCCATTTCACTTTCACTATTTACACCTGTTACATTACCTGTTGCATTTATAAATCTAAAATCTTCGCCCGACATTTCGATTGTGTCAGCTTTGATTTCCATTGTTTCTGTCTTTATCCAGGCATTACCTTTTAATGTCGTAATGTCTTTTTTGCTACCAGCTTTTCCGCTCATGCTGTCAGCAGAAAATTGTATAGTCTCAGCAGATAGTAAGACTGATGACAATAGTATAAAAAGTGCTGTGAGCTTAGTTTTCATCTGCATCCGGAGTATCCTGTAATGTGTTTTTATTGTCAGCTTGTTCGTTTGTCTGTATTGTACCCTCTGCGCTTGAGTCAAAGGTGAAACTCTTAGTGATGCCAGATGCACTGAACCCTTTGCCACTTACAGTGACATCATCTCTTTTTATTGTGGTTGTACTTTTTTTGTCAGAGCATACTTGTTCACTGTTTCCATTGTATTTAAGTATGGATCCGGTGATAACTGCATTTTGTTCAATAAGATTAATATTAATATTGTCAAAAAGGATATACAGCTTATTGTTTGTGTCTATGGATAAAAGATTACATTGACCTTCAGTTGTAAGTTTATTGCTGGCTGTATCAAAAGTTTTGAATACTGCGTTTTTTGCAAAGGAAGCACTGTCGCTTTTGTATTGCTCAAGCTTATCGCTTTTAAGACTTACTGAAGGTTTTCCTCCCTCGTATCTTGTAAAAACAGTTTTATTAAAGCTAAACTCAGGTATTGCTGCTTCAGTATCCTGAAAACTGCCGTAATTTAATGAACAGCAGGTAAGCCAGGAAAAAGAGACCGCTATACATACTCTAACAACTGTTTTTACAAGGTTTGTGAAAGTCATTTTTTATTGTTAATTACAGCTTCAATAAATGAAACAAACAATGGATGTGGTTTTGTTGGTCTTGATGTAAACTCTGGATGGAACTGTACACCAACTCCCCATACGTGGTTATCCCATTCAAAGCCTTCAATCTGACCGTCTTCACTTGAAGCTGCAGAAGCTTTAAGCCCCTGGCTTGCCATATCGTTTAAATAACGTCTGTCAAATGAGTACTTTGATCTGTGACGTTCTGTAATTTCAGTTGCTTTATATACAGAGCAAAGTTTTGTGCCTTCAATAAGCTTAACTGGTGATGAACCAAGCTTCATAACCCCTGTAACTACAGCTCCCGTCTGTTCTTCAGGTAAACTGATTACAGCATGGGCAGAGTGCTGCATAAACTCTGTTGAGTCAGCATCTTCCCATTTTAATAAGGAACGAGCTGTTTCAATTGCCATAAGCTGCATACCTAAATCAATGCCAAGGTATGGAATGTTGTTTTCACGGGCATATTTAACAGCTGTTAAAAGGCCTAAAAAGCCTCTCTGTCCATAGTTGCCCGGAACAACAATTGCATCAACTCCACTGAAGTATGAAGGAATATCTTTTGCAGATTCTAAAGTTTCAGCATCAATCTTTTTAATCTCAATATCTGTGCCAAATGAAGTTACTGCTGCATGGAAAAGACTTTCTCTAACACTTTTGTAGCAGTCATCAAGGTAGTCTTTTTTACCAATCATAGCAACGCAGATTTTTTTGTCAGCATTTTTGAGACGGTTAATGAAATCTGTCCAAGGTTTTATGTCGGCCTTTCGCTCTCCTAAATCAAGCTTAGTAATGATTTTTTGATCGATACCCTGATCGTGGAACAAAATTGGAAGCTCATATATAGATGTTTCAACATCTGTTGATGTAAATACAGAATCTGTACCAACATTACAGAATAATGCAATTTTTTTACGCATATCATCTTCGATGATACGGTCACAGCGACATAAAAGAATGTCTGGCTGTATACCAGTCTGCTGAAGTTGTTTAACTGAGTTTTGTGTTGGTTTTGATTTGAGCTCACCACCAATGATTGTTGGTACTAGGGTAAGATGTATTGTAAGACAGTTTGTTTTACCAAGCTCACGACTTAACTGACGAGCTGCTTCAAGAAAAGGAATAGACTCAATGTCACCTACAGTACCTCCGATTTCAACAATAACTACATCGGCTCCTGTCTTAGTTCCTGCCGAAAGAATACGGCGTTTAATTTCATCTGTAATGTGAGGAATTACCTGAACTGTACGGCCGTTGTATCTGCCGGCTCTCTCATTACGAATAACTGCTTCGTAAACTTTACCTATTGTAACTAAATCTTCATTATTGAGATTAACGCTTGTGAAGCGAGAATAGTTACCAAGATCTGTATCAGTTTCTGCGCCATCTTCAGTAACATAAACCTCTCCGTGCTGGTATGGACTGATTGTTCCTGCGTCGATATTAATATATGGATCGCATTTCATCATTGCGATTTTTAAACCGCTACTTTCAAGAAGACTGCCTATTGCGGCAGTTGCAACACCCTTTCCAAGACTGGAACATACACCACTAGTTACAAGAATAAATTTACTCATGCTCGGTATTTTCCCATTATAAAAATGTTTTGTCAATAAACGTTAAAAAATATGTACAACCTTATATATAAATGAGTTACGACCAATAACAAAGGTTTATTTTCATTTTATTTACATTTTATAAATGTGGGGTATAATTTATTTATGGCAGATTTATTAACAGATGCAGAGTTTGATTTATTTCGCAAAATTATATATGACGAGAGTGGAATCACTTTTTCTGCAACAAACAGATCTATTCTTGACAGTCGTTTAAAAGAAAAGCTTCGTGAAAAACAGCTTGGCTCGGTTCAGGAGTATTATAAAATCATTACTTCTAGTAAAGAAGAAATGAAAATAATGCTTGATTCTGTTACTACAAACCTTACTCGTTTTTTTCGTAATCAGCCACATTTTGACGCACTTGTAAACTATGTTATTCCTCATGTAATTGAAAATAAAAAGAAGACAGGTGACACAACTATACGTATCTGGAGTGCCGGATGTTCAACGGGAGAAGAGCCATATACTATAGCTATGATTTTACAGGATATTTTACCTGCTCCTTATAAGTTTAAGATTACAGCGTCGGATATATCTCTAAAATCTTTGATGGTTGGGCAACAGGGGTTTTATCCTGAGTCTCGCGTGTCTGGTATCCCTCAAAAATACCTGGATGCGTACTTTACAAAAAATGATAAGGGTTATCAGGTCACTTCCAGCCTTATGTCAACAATCAAATTTGACTATCATAACCTGCGTAATGACTCTGGAGCTAGGGATCTTGATGTTATATTTTGTCGCAATGTTTTGATTTACTTTGACGAACCTGCTCAAAAAGCTTGTATTGACAGATTTTATAACTCATTGGGTGCGAACTCTTATCTTTTCATAGGCCACTCTGAATCTTTGTTCGGTATGGATACTAAATTTGAATTTTTGAAAACTGACTGGGCTTGCTTGTATCAGAAGACAACAAAATAGGAATTAAATTTATGGAAGATATTTCTGTATTAATTTGTGATGATTCTGCATTGATGCGCAATTTAATTTCTAGAGTTATAGATAATACTCCGGGGCTTACTGTTGTTGGAAAAGCTATGAATGGTCAGTTTCTTATTGACAAAATTCCATTAGTAAAGCCTGATGTTATTGTCCTTGATATAGAAATGCCGGTAATGAACGGTGTTGAGTTCTTAAAATATCGCAAACAAAATCATATTGATGTACCTGTTATTATTCTTTCAAGTATTGCCGAAAAAGGTGCAGCTGTAACAATTCAATGTCTTGAATTAGGTGCTTCAGATTTTATTACAAAACCAAATGGATCTGTATCAGCTGATATAAATTCGGTTGCAGATCATCTTGTTGAGCTTATTGCTTCGTATGGTGGACAGTATGCACGTAAAAATGGAAAATCTGTCCGTGGAGACGATTACTTTACACATGTTACTTCAGAGCGTGCAGTTGCTCGTCGTCTCACTGAAGCAATGGGTGAACAAAAGGCTAGTGAGTTCCTTGCAACAGAGTCAAAAGCTCCTGTTGTTAAAAAGGAAATCGTTGATTTTAAGCCAGTCGCTCCTAAAGAACCTTCGGTTATTACACCTTTAAGACAAGGTGCTAAAATCGATATTATTGCAATCGGTATTTCAACTGGTGGGCCTAATGCTCTCCGTGAAGTATTTAAGATGATAGACCCACATTTAAAGCAACCTATTCTTGTTGTTCAACATATGCCTGTTGGATTTACAAAAGAGTTTGCTGCCAGCTTGAATAAAATATGTGCACTTGAGGTTAAGGAAGCAGAGGACGGCGACATAATTGAAGGTGGACATGTATATATTGCTCCTGGTAACTATCATATTTTGGTTGAACAGTCTGGTTTGAAAAATGTCATCAGGCTTTCACAGGAAAGTCAGCGTAATGGGCACAGACCAAGTGCTGATGTATTATTTGAGTCTGTGGCAAAAATTTATCAGAATCATGCCTTGGGTGTAATTATGACTGGTATGGGCAAAGACGGTGCTGTTGAGCTTGCTGAAATGCGTAAGCAGGGGGCTTGGACATTGGGACAGGATGAAAAATCGTCGATTGTATATGGTATGCCTCGTGTAGCTTATGAGTTAGGTGCTGTTCAAAAACAGGTAAGCCTATCTGATATGGCAGATGAAATCAGTAAGCTTGCCCGCGAACATCTTAACAGTTAGTTTTCAAAGGTCTGGACAATTTCACTTTTTTGAAAACGAAACACCGTTCTGCTTATAAAATAGACAATGAAGCATGATGCTGCTAAAAAAAGCAGTACACAAGTTGCCTTAAAGCCCTCTGTTGCATTACTTTTTGCAGCGAGGGCTATTTTATTTGATAAAAGATATCCTGTTATTGCACTTAAAATTGGAAAAAATAATGCAATGATTCCTTGTATGCTTTTAGTCCCTTTTGATTCGCCAATTTTTACTGTTAATCCTTTATACAGTTTAAAATTATTAGGGTTTACCACTTCAAATGGTGAGCCTTGTTTTGAGCATCCTTGTCCTTGAGCACAGCTTATACAGGCATCTGAAATAAGTGGTATTACCATTATTTTGTTGTTATCAACACTTGTAATCATTGCCTTGTCACGCATATGTTTTATTCTCCCTTACTAAAAATACGCAATTGTCTTTCACATTCCATCTCACCTGAAGTGTTTTTTAGTTCGTGGTATGTGTCTCTAAGATTATAAAGGGCATCATAGTAGTACGAGTTAATAGTAACAGCTTTTTCAAAGCACTTGCATGCTTTTGGATAGTTACCATTATCAAAGTATATTACACCAAGATTGTTCCATATGTGGCAGTTGTCCGGGTTTTTTGCTAATCCCTCATGGCAAAGTTTTGTTGCAGTGGATAAATCTCCAAGGTTGTAGTTTATGAGTGCAAAAGTTTCGATTATTTCGCTGTCACTTCGATCTAAGGAATAGGCCTTTGCCAATGCCTGGTGGGCCTTTAATAAATCTCCTGCCTCGCGATATGTTACTCCCAAATTAAACCATAAAAGTGCGTTGTATCTTTCAATTTTAAGAGCTTTTTCAAAACAGGCAATAGCCTCTGGATACTCACCTTTAGAGGCTAAATTAATTGCCTGGGCATTTAATGTGTCTGCACCTTCAATCACTTGCTGCCTCCTTTCATTTTTGCAAATAGCTTTATGATCAGCTCTCCTGCCTGTGTCTGACTGCCAAAAAGCTGAGCAAGTTCATGACTCTTGTCTATAATCAATTGAGTTCCTGTCTGTTTTGCTTCTTCAATGGCATTTGTCTGACTAATAAGCTCAATTGCCTTTTCAACTGCAGGACTATTAATCCCTTCAGCTCTGGCCTGTCTGAACAAACTCACAAGCTCATCTTTTTTGCTTTCATTATCCCGTAAATAGTATAGCACAGGTAAACTCTTTTTACCTTCAACAATGTCGTCCCCTCGTTTTTTTCCAGGGTTTCCTGTCGTTAGGTTTATTACATCATCAATAATCTGAAAGCCTACACCAATGTCCTCGGCAATGATACCACCTTTTTCAGCTTCTTCAAGAGTAGCTCCTCCTGCCAGTAATCCTGTTTTTACTGCAAGACGAGAGAGTGTTCCTGTTTTATTTTTAACCATAGCTGTATATTCATCTATAGACGGGATTATTTCATTGTTACGGTGCCACAGTATATCCATTGCCTGCCCCAGGTGCAATCTGCGTAATTCCTGGAGAAACTGGGAGTAAAACAAATTTTGCTGCTCCTGTGTTAAACCTGCATTTTGGATTGAAACTGCGGCTTCAAAATAGAGCCATGAAGCAGCATTTAAAGCCACATCAAGACCATATGTTATGTGAGCTGCTGGTTTCCCTCTTCGTGTATCTGCACAATCTTCGATATCATCATGGATAAGGCTTGCTGTGTGGGCAAACTCTACTAAAGGTGTAAGGTTGTAGGCTGTACTAAGGTTTGTAGGAACGCTTTTTGACTGTTGAGTCATTTGTGCACAAAGAACAAGTAAAAGAGGTCTCCATCTTTTTCCACCAAGCTCAACAAGAGTTTTACAAGGGCTTACAAGAGGAGATATATGATTTATATTAATGCACTCATCAATACTGCCAAAGGATTTTGTCTTGAATAAATTAATGTCAGATGTATCTAAAGTTTTTGTAAGAACTGATTCAATATTGTTGAGTATTTCGGTATATTCATTATTCATAGTTAAATTATAATGGAGCGGTAAAATTAAGTCTATGATGATACTTGAAACTGCATTTTTAGTGAGGTTAAACACATATATCTGTAACTCGACAACTCAAGTTTTTATGTGTATCATGATAAAATAAAAGTATTAACAACTCTTAATTTTATACCGAAGAATAAGTTATGGCATCAAACAGTTATGAAAAACCGGATTTCTGGTCACGTAAAGCCTTTTCAGAAGGGTATCCAGCCAGATCAGTATACAAACTTCAGGAAATGAACGAAAAGTTTGGATTACTACGAAAGAATGACACAATTGTATTGGACCTTGGAGCTGCTCCTGGCAGCTGGACTACATGGTTGTTACGTAACCTTGACGGGAAAGGCAAAGTAGTTTCTTGTGACCTTAACCCTTTGTCAAAAAGCGTAAGAGGGGAAAACCTTGTATTTATTCAGGGCGACCTTAATGAAAATGAAATCAGGGAACAGATAAAAGGCGAAGGCCCTTTTGATCTTGTTGTTTGTGATGCCGCTCCGTTAACTACAGGAAACAGAGTCGTAGATACAGCAAGATCTCAGGGGCTTGTAAAAATGGCCATCTACTATGCTCAGACAATGCTTAAACCTGGAGGAAACTTTGTTGTTAAGATTTTCCAAAATGGAGACCAGCAACAATTTTTGAAACAAATGCGTGAAGTCTTTACTAATGCAAAAGGATTTAAGCCGCAGGCATGTCGTTCAGAATCTTTTGAAACGTTCCTTGTAGGATTAGGAAAAAAGTAATATGAATAAAATATCAGAGAGTTTGAAGAATTGGCTTGATAGTGTATCTGTAAGACATGCTGCACAGTTTTGTGGTATTACAATGTTTAGCTGTGCTGCGGTCCTATGTGCTTTTGCATCGTATAGCAGAGTAAATGAAAAAGAAGTTACTGATGGACAGGGAGGTCTTGAAACCCCAGGAATGCCTGTTGTTACAGAAGAGGTTATTGAAAATCTGACAGAAGAAATTTCTGTAGATGAAGATAAGGAAGTGACATATTTTTCTTATCGTGTAAAAAAGGGTGACATGATTAGTGTAATTGCTGACAGGTATAATGTTACTCAAGATACAATAATTTCTGTAAACAACATACGTTCATCAAGACTATTACAGATTGGTACATATCTTAAAATTCCTTCAAAACCTGGTATTATATATACAGTCCGAAAAGATGGAGAAACCTTAACGACTATTGCTGAAAAGTATAATGTTGATGTTGAAAAATGTGCTTTTGTCAACAACATGTCAAAGGAAGACTCTCTGTCTGCCGGAACTATGCTTTTTATTGAAGATGCGAAGCTTGACTGGGTAACACGTCAGGAGATAAATGGTGACTTGTTTAAAAAGCCAATAAAGGGATGGTGGTATAAATCATCTTCATTTGGATACAGATCTTCGCCATTTACCGGTGCCCGTTCATGGCATAGCGGTGTTGATATGGCAAGTAAACAGGGAACTCTTATTTATGCAGCGCTACCAGGAACTGTTACATATGCCGGATACAATAATACATATGGGTATCACGTAATAATAAAACATCATTCGGGATACTCAACATTATACGGTCACATGAGTGAGATGCTTGTTAAAAAAGGTCAGTTTGTTACCCATGATTCGAAGATTGGTCGTGTTGGTAGCACAGGCTTAAGTACTGGACCTCATCTTCATTTTACAGTTATGAAAAATGGAAATCCAGTTAATCCTGTTAAGCTTTGGAATTAGTTTTGTAAAACTCTGTTAATTCTGGAATCCGCTTTATAAAAAAATCCAGATTTTGAGCAACAAATATTGCACTGTATGCGCTGATAGCCATACCTAAAACAATGTAAAAGGCAATGCTGAGCCATGTACTCTCTATTTTGCTTGATACTATTGCAAAGGTTACCATTGATAAAATAAGTAAAATCAGAGTAATGATCCACTTTGTCAGTGTAACAGGGTTTGGATGCTCAAGATATTTTACATCCCTTTCATTATCTTTGGTATTTTCAGGTATTGATATGAGTTTTTCTGCAAGGCTCATGTATCTTACCTGGGTGCGGCATTCCCTGCATTTTAAAAGATGTAAAGTTATAAATAACGGAAGTCTTTCATCTTTATCAAGCTCCATAAAGCGATCCATACATTTATCACATATCTTTTTCATAGTACCCTCTAAGCTTTTCTTTTAATATTTTTTTTGCCCTGAAAATATGGGATTTAATTGTATTTACCGGAAACTTTGTGATACGAGCTATTTCATCATAAGGTGTATCATAAAAAAAGTATAACTCAATGCACATTGCGTAGTGTTCCGGTAGTTCCTGCATTGCCTCGTGAACAGCATCTATTGTTATTGATCTAATCTGCTTCTGTTCTGGTGTGTAATCAGGATCTGTGAGAATCGCATCTTCAGGGATTGCTGCATATTCTTTACGGCGGTTAATAGTGTTTACGGCCATATTATAGGCAATACGAGTAATCCATGTTGCAAAAGATGACTCTGCTCTAAATTGACTGAGGGATGTGTATATTTTTACAAATACCTCCTGAACAAAATCATCTGTATCTGTTGTGTTTTTGAAAAAACTCATACCAAGAGCTGTAATACGGCTCCTGTAAAGGCTTATAAGTTTGTCAAAAGATTTTGAGTTGCCTGATAGAGTATCTTGAATCAGTTGATTGTCACGTTTCTCAGTAATCTTTTTTTCGATTACACTAAAAACATTTTTTGACATCAGTATTTTTACTTATAAAGAGAATAAAATAAAATAAAGCTTATACCGATTGAAAATGGTATCAATCCACCTAACAAAGCAGGTGTTAATCCTGAAAAAAGAACAAAAAATCCTGTTAGAACAAGACCTATTGATGTTAATAGGAGTCCAATCAAAAGAGCATATGCTTTGTAGTTGAAATCTGTTCTTTTGTAAAGACCCATTTTTATCTGAAGCTTTATCTCGTGGTGCTTCCACAATATTGAAAAAAAGACCATTACTCCACATATAAAAATACCTACTATTGGTATAAGTGAAATAATAACTTGAGCTGCTGGGCTAGATACTGATGACATTGTAGTCTCCTTTATGTATTGAGTGTTTAATCGATAAACTGGTAGTCGTTAAAATACAGATTTTTAATTTCTCCCATAATCAGCAGATTGTTTATTTGCTTAATAAGGGTTTCTTTAATTTCTTGCTCACCTTTAGTTCGTAAATCATGTTCAGAATAGTTAATGAAATAGTTTGTGATTACAGATTTTATGCTTCGCCCTTTTATGTTAATTTCTTCATAAAAAGTGTTATCATAATTTTCATATTCAAGCCATGGGGTACATACTAAAACTGTATGATCATCGTCACTTATTTTTTTTGTAAAAAGTCTTACCTGCCCGACCTCATAAAATGCTGAATTGTTTTTTTGCATTAACTCCTTTTTTTTGCTTTCGGTCAGCTCACTAATTACACTGCTCTGTGATGAAAGCTTTACTTCAATAGTTACTGCAGTAATAAGAGAAACAAGTATTATGATTATGGCCTGTAAAACTTTATTAATCATTGTTTTTTATATTACCTTAAATGGCTCCAAAATTGCTATAAGTTTTGCATTTTTACTTATAACTCCGTTTCGAATTGTAAGCTTTACAGTTGTATCTGTCCACTGTTCATCAATGATTGCACCGCTACCTCTGATTGAATTGATGCAGTCTGCTTTATCAAATGGTATTTCATAGTCTGTATCCTGTCCAAAAAGTTCCTGCATAATTTTTTGTATCAGATCTTCAAAGCCTGACTGTGTTTTTGCACTTACTTGTATACAGTCCGGAAAATTATCCATTAGTGTATTAAGTTTTACATCTGTACTTTCAAGCTTATCAGTTTTATTAAGTACAATAAGCTTGCGCGAGTTTTCAGCACCGATTTCCCTTAAAACATTTATTACTGTGTTGTATTGAAACAAAACGTTATCATCACTTGTATCAAGAACAATAAGTAAAAGATCAGCTCTCTGAGCTTCTTCAAGAGTAGACTTAAACGCATCAACGAGACTGTGCGGTAAAGCTGAAATAAAACCAACTGTATCAGTTAACAAAATGCCTGCTCCGTCTTTTAAATCAAGACGACGGGTTGTTGGATCAAGAGTTGCAAAAAGCTTGTCTTCGACAAATACTTCAGCACCCGTGAGGGAGTTTAATAAACTCGATTTACCAGCATTTGTGTAGCCAACCAAAGCCACTGTCGGAACTTTTCCTTTTTCTCTCTGTTTACGCTGCGTCTCACGAGTTTTTTCAACCTGCTGCAATTCTTTCCGCAGCTGCTGTATTTTTTCACGGGTTTGTCGCTGATCAAGTTCAAGCTGTGTTTCACCGGCACCTTTAGAACCGTAGTTACCACCTCTTTGTCGTGCCATATCTCCATACATATGAGCAAGCCTTGGAAGAGAATACTGCAGACGGGCAAGTTCGACCTGTAATACGGCTTCCTTCGTCTGTGCTCTTTGAGCAAATATTCTGAGAATAACTTCCTGCCTGTCGATTACAGGTATTTTAGCAAGTTTTTCCCAGTTACGCTGTTTACGGGGTTCAAGTTCCCAATCAAATACAATTAAATCTATTTGTTTTTCTTTTGCTAAATTGCAAAGTTCTTCAGCTTTTCCAGTTCCCATCCCATATGCAGGACTTTGTTCTAGTCTTGTAAGAACAACATCTTCAGATGCTTCCATACCTAATGTGTCAATGAGTCCCTTTAACTCTGCTAAGTCTGCTTTAGGTTTGCCAATTAAAAGGCATCTTGTCTTTGTTTGTTCTTCTTTTTGTAAATCTATCATTAAGCTAAATATACTAGTTTATGATATAATTTGTTAAGAGGTGATGCTGTAAATATTTACTTGATAGACTTAAAAATAACATCCTTTTAGTTCAGTTGGACTGTATATAATCTTAATTTACTTATAAAATATAAGTATCGGAGAGTAGAATAATTTGACTTCAGCTCAAAAGATTGCGTTAAGTTTTTTAATCACAGTTATTATATTTGCCTCATTTACAATAGCATCTTTTGCAGGTCTTTTTACTTATGTAGAAACTAAGTATTACAAACCTTTTGTTTCGTCTTTATATGAAAATAAACTCAATGATATCGATTTAAAAACTGATGAGTATGTAGATGTGCTTGCTCAACGTTTTACATCTTTTGTAACAGATGAGTATGTATATTCGTATCTTGAAAAAACACCTCAGCAGGATTTTGTTGAAAAACGCGAACAGCTTCGTCACTCTTTGTTTGAAAGTACTTATGGTCTTACTGGACTAAAGATAATAGATGCAGACTTAAAGCATATTCATTTTAGTACGTATCCCGAAGACATAAAAAACGAAACTGATGAAAAAATTTCTTTTTCAAATTATGAATCTGAAGGCTTTTTACTGGCACATAGTTTTGAAACTTTTGGTTATCATGTAGCTGCAAATGATTCTGTCAAAAATATTGTTTTTGAGCTGCCTGTAAACGATAATGCTGGTATATTACGGGCTTTAGCATTGTTTTATGTAGATGCAAAAGACATATGCAGGTTTTTGGAGCTGAATAACGTTGTTATACCAAGTGATAATTCAGAAATTATTAAATGTGGTGAAAAGCCTGTCTTACTTACAGGGTTACCTGCTGTAAGTAAAAAAGCAATTTCGCTTTTAATACAGGATCAATGGCTGGATAAGGGGCCTGATGATTATATAAAACTTGAAAGCGAAGTTTCTGGAAACTGGATAGTATCATTTAAAAACAGTTCAAGAGATTTAAGTGCGGCAATTGTATACAATGAGTCAGTTTTAACACTTTCGCAAAATGTAATTATTTTAGTATATGTACTTGTATTTATAACTTCTTTTTTGTTTTTATTCCTTCTTTTGAACATTAGACATGATGACAGTATTGTTGTAGATGAGCGCATAAAAAAATTTGAACTTAAGCTGTTTGATGAGTACATAAAAAGCGGTATGACCTTATCAATTGAAGATAAGCTTGATGGCCTTTGCTATGATATAAAAAATAGTCTTGGTCATCGTGGAAAAGTCTATGAAAAATATATTGATCGGGTTGTCCATTTGACCATGAGTAATCTCATAAATGAGCAGCACAGTAAAAATCTGTCTTCTTCTGTTAAAAATGATGATGAATACATAGACCAAGCTTCTGTTACTGAAGTTTCTACTGCACTTCAAAAAGTTTTGGCTCCAGATGAAAATAAAACGGCTGATAGCGTTGAAGATGTGTCAGATGTAGAGGATGCAGAAGAGATTGAAGAGCTTACAGATACAGATGAAGAGGAACTTGAAGCTGTTGAAGAGGTATCGGAGATAGAAGAAACAGAAGAGGTTGAAGAAAAGTTAGATGCTGTTTTAGAAGATGCCAGCAAATCAACGTCTGCTGTTGAAAATGATATTGATACACAGCTTAGTGATGATTTAGAGATCATTAATCATGAAGAATACACTAATGATGTATTTATTGAAAAAATAGGTTTTGGTTCTCCTGTACAGGAATATAGAAATGGTGAAGATCCAGATTATTTGAGTAATTTTACAGCTCAGGCTCCAGATTACACATATATGGATGCTGAAAATAAAAGTGACGATAGTGGACTTGAAAGGGCTGACAATATCAATGGTCAGTCATTTACGTTTTCAGTTTTCTCAGGTAATCCACAGCCAGCATCAGAGCTTGAGTCTGCTCAGGATTATAAGTCTATTGAAAAAGATAAAGATGGCTTGTATTACATTTCTGATACAAACGATAATGATATAGAATTAGATGATAATTTAGTCGGACTAGTCAAATCTGTAACGTAAAAATTACATGAACACGGAGAAAGTATGATTACACCTTTTTTTTCAAGCCTGATTGTTTATGCAATAATTGGAGTTCCATCAGCAATATATGATGTAAAACGTTTTCGAATCTCTTTTTTTTATGTGGGAGCAGGTTATGTATTTCTGGGACTATGTGTCGTATATGGCAGCTTTTATTCAGCTGGAACAGTTTCATTTGAGTATATTAAACCATATATAGTCTCGGTTATAACAGGTCTGATGATATATTTGATGTTTTATATATTTTCAGCAGGAAAAATATCAAAAGGAGATGTCTTTTTTGGTGTATTTACCTGCTTGTATATGAGTTTTCCGTATTCTCTTATTGCAACAGGCTTTGCAGGATTAATTTGTATTATTTACTATCTATTTTTTGCAATACGACATACTGCAAAAAAAGGCAGACCAATAATATTCAGGCCTATATTTGCCATACCATTTGTGCCTTTCATTTTTGCTGGTGCACTTATTGTACGGGTTTTATTTACGTTTTTACGATAATTGTACTATTGTCTAGCATATTGAGCTTCAATATACTATTAATATGAAAGTTCAAACACCGTTAACAGTACGAACATATGAGTGTGACTCATATGGACATGTGAATAATGCCGTATACCTTAATTATCTCGAATATGGCCGAATGGATTTTTTACATCAGATTAATTTTGATTATGATGGAGTAATAAAAGCAGGATATTATCTGTATGTAACACATGTAGATATATACTATAAAGTAAGTGCTTTTTTTAATGATAACCTTATTATTGAAACCTGTCCTGCAAAAATGGGGGCAGTATCTGGTACATTTTCTCAAGTAATAAAAAAGACTGATGGTACTGTTTGTGCCGAAGCTGAAGTTACCTGGGCTAGTGTTAATCATGAAGGAAAATTGACTCGTATGCCGAAAGAATTTGTGATTGATGCATTAAAACCTGATCCAAAGGACTTATCAAAATCTGAATAGACATAGGAATGATTTATGGAAATTGAACTAAAGAATCTTGATAAATGTTATAACAAGGACAGTCAGGAGCAGGTACATGCTGTAAAAAGTATATCCTTGAAGATTCCATCAAACCAGATATTTGGTATCATCGGTAAAAGTGGAGCTGGTAAATCTACTTTAGTACGTATGATAAGTCTTCTTGAAAAATGTGATTCTGGTGAGATTTTATATGATGGTGAACGAGTTGATAATTTAAGTGGTAAAGCTTTAATTGACAGACGCAGACGTATAGGAATGATATTTCAGAACTTTAATCTGTTTTCATCAAGAACCGCTATTGAAAATATTGCTTATCCTTTAGAAATATGTGGAACTCCAAAAAATGTGATAAAAGAGAGAACTCAGTCTCTTATTGAGCTGGTTGGATTAAAGGATAGAGCTGATAGTCCTATAAGTACTTTAAGTGGAGGGCAAAAGCAACGTATTGCAATTGCCAGGGCTCTTGCTGTTCAACCTGATATTTTGTTTTGTGATGAAGCAACCAGTGCGTTAGACCCACAGACTACAACATCAATTTTGAATCTTATCCGTGATATACAAAAAAAGATGAATCTTACAGTTGTAATGATTACTCATCAGATGGAAGTTGTAAGAGATGCTTGTAAAAATGTGGCTGTTATAAATGACGGTGAGGTAGTTGAAACCGGTAGTGTTGAAAGTATTTTTATGCATCCAAAATCAGAGACAACAAAAGCTTTTATTTCAAAGCTTGCTCCTGGTGAAAGCTCTGTTAATAAAGAAAGTCTTGTCAGATGGAGTAAAGCTGGCGGTAAATATATTCTTAGATTTAATGGTTATTTAACAGGAGAGCCTTTGTTAAGTCGTATGGCAAAAAACTGTAATGTAGATTTTAATATTCGAGCTGGTGGAGTTCAGTCTGTACAAGGTAAACAGATTGGTACTTTAATCACCGATATTACGGGGCCTGATGCAGAGGTTATGAAAGCTGTAGGTTTTTTGAGAACTAATGGTGTTGTTGTTGAAATTGAAGGGGAGGACGACTAATGGCTGGCTTTGATATGATTTTATCTCTTGTGGGAGAAGCAACTGTTCAGACTCTTGCTATGGTTTTATTCTCTACAATATTTAGTGTGGTATTGGGGCTGCCTCTCGGTGTTTTGCTTTATATAACTGATCCTATAAGTGATCTTGTTCCACATCCTGTGTTAAATCAGGTTTTGAGCAGACTTGTTAATGTTTTAAGATCTTTTCCGTTCATAATTCTTATGATATTGCTTTTTCCTCTTTCTCGTCTTATTTTGCATACAAGTATTGGTACAACTGCAACGATAGTTCCTTTGTCGATTGCTGCAGCACCTTTTGTTGCTCGAGTAATTGAGACTGCGTTAAAAGAACTTGATCAGGGGGTAATACAGGCTGCTCGTGCAATAGGTTCTACTACATGGCAGATTATTTATAAGGTATTGATACCAGAAGCGCTCCCTTCACTTGTTGATGGGGTTACACTTACAATAATTAATCTTATTGGATACTCAGCAATGGCTGGTGCAATTGGTGGCGGTGGCTTAGGAGACCTTGCAATTCGTTATGGATATCAGAGATTCAGAACTGATATTATGATAGCTTCTGTTATTGTAATTCTTGTTCTTGTTGAAGTAATACAGACTTTGGGCAATCTTTTAAGTAAGTCTCTTTTAAAGCGCAGATAAGATTTTATAAGTTGAATATGTATTGAAACAAAAAAACAGTTACCTGCAATTTGTTTTGTAGTAACTGTTTTTTTTGTTTATAAAGAATTACATATTACGTGCAATTCGGAATCCTATATCGTTTCTTTTTTCAGAAGCTGATACCCCTCCATGGGTATATACATCACAGTCTCCAGCATTTTTTGAGAGAGCCGAGCCTCCGCAGTATCGATAGTTATTATTATCAATAGGCGACCATGTAAGTTCTGCGACATTGCCGCTCATATCATATACAAGATAGTCGGCTGCAACAGGATTTTTGAGTTTTACTTGGTGAGTTTCCCAGCTTGCATTATTGCCCCACCAGCAAACTTCGTTGTAGTTTTTACTGCCTGCAAAGGTGTATTTATAAAGATGGGCAGCTCCACGAGCTGAGTATTCCCACTCAGTTGCAGTTGGTAGTCTGTATCCATTTTTTGTGGTATCAATTGTAACATCTGCACTTGTGATGCTGCCTGATTCTACCTTTTTGATTGAAAGCCCATAAACTTTTTGTAAGCCTGAAAGCTCTGAAAGTCTGTTACAAAAGAAAATTGCGTCATATAGTGTAACATTATTTACAGGTTTTAAGCTGTTGTCTTCGTTGTATGTTGATTTTTCTTTTACATAGCTAGGTGCTGGATTTATATTGTCTTTATTTCCGTCCATAACAGCTTTGTAAAGTCCTGCTGTAACTTCGCAATCTGCAATCCAGTAATTGCCTATAACTGTTCCTTTATTCAAAAATTGTGAACTAGGAAAATTAACTGACAATGTTTGTCCTGAAGTTGATACAAGTGTAAAGCTTGAACTGTCTACTGTCTCAGTTTTATACTGAGTATTGAGTACTATGTCTTGCTCTGTCTGTTGAATACTGGTTTGTGCTTGCTGATTACTTGTTCCATTATCTTCCTGGGCTTCATTTGAGCATGAAACCATAAATAAACTTGAACTTGCTAAAACAGCTGCAACAGTCAGCTTAAAAAGTGTTTTTTTCATTGTGTTTTTACTCCTTTCTTTATGTAAATAGTATTAATTTCTTTTTAAAATTAAGTCAAGAAAGACGTAAAATATGTATTAAAAAGACTGTTTTTTGTTTATGTAAATTAACAGTGTAAAATAATGTGATTTACATACTGTTAATACACTGTTATATAGTCTGAGTTATCTATTATTTTACGACTGTGAAGGCCCTTATTTTATGACTGTGAAACTGCTTATGCATCAGTATGTAATAGACATATAATCTGTAAATATTTAAATGGCAATCAGTTACGTCGCTTGAGATACATTATTAAAAAAAAACTGACTCTTATTAGAGTCAGTTCATTTAATTGAGTTAATATTGGTTTTATAGAGTACTATTTTACTTCAAGAATACTCTGCATAAGACTTGTGATAAGGTAAATCTTTTTGTATACCTCAACACCAAGTTCATCAATAGGGTTTGCTGAGTTTCGTTCAAGTTCCTTCCAGTTACTTAGCATTTCAGGTTTCTTCTTTTTATAGTCTTCAATTAATGCTTTAGTATTTTTTGCAAAGGTAATCAAAGCTCTTGAACAGTCAACTATATACTCCTTTGCAATACTGTTACAGTCTCCTAATGTTGTTCGGATAATATTTGCTGATTCCTTATCTCTGTCACACCGTGGCAGTAAAGTTTTAAACTTCATGCCAAACTCACCTTCTTCAGATACCATTTCGTCAAATTGTGTAATTTTATCCGAAGTTTCAAGAAGAACATGATATGCCTCACTCATCTGCTGTGATAAAATTGGAGTTGTCCATTGTCCCCTGATTAATACAAGGTCACCGTATTCTCTAACTTCTTTTTTAACATACTCAACCAAAAAAGCTTTCATGTAGTTTAGAGGTTTTGCATATTCAAATGAACCTAGGTTCTTTTTTTGTATAGGTGCACTGCCTTCTTCGGTATAGTTTTTTAACACTGTTACATTTGTTGTATTAAAAATCTGAGTTAAAATACTGTCATTCTTTGAGTTGCGTTGTTCAGCTTCAAGCTTTGCTATACAATCAGTTGCCTGTTTTGTAATCTTATCAATATAAGACTCAATTATGCTTTCATGTTTTTCTTCGATAGAAGGTACGAATGCTGGATCTTTAGAGATAAGCTGTACCATCATATCAAGCACACGAGAATCCTTTAACTGTCTGAGTCGTAAAATAAGTTTATTCCATGTGCTGGTTTTTATAGGTTCGCTACCTTTGACTTCCTTAAACATAGTCATAAGGGTTGTCCACTCATCATCCAATGGCAGGGTATATATTGCATATATAAAGTCTTTTATATCATCAAGAAGATAAGAAGCATCTATAGGTTCAAATTTGGGAGATCTGTTAAAATCTCCTTCCTTTACTGATGAATCAAACTTTTTGATTGTGAAATAAAAATCATACTGACAAAACTGTTTAAAGCTCATAAGTTTTGCATAGAGGGCATCAATACGAGCAACTTTATCCTGATCAAACTCAGATAAAAATGTGGCCAGGTTTTGTTTTACTTTAGTTTTAAGCTGAGCAAACGGCATATTTGATGACATTGTTTTAATTGATTCTTCAGTCATCTCTTCTTCAAGTTTTTTTTGTCTTTCTGATAATGAATAATCTACAACCAGGTTTTTGTAAGCAGATGGATTTGGCTGCGCATTGAACATCAGCTGTGCAGATGAAACTGCTTTATATATTTCGTACACAAACTTACCGTATGCAGGTAATACCTGATCTGCTCCAGACTTATAAAACTTATATTTTGTTTTTGACAAAGTCTTTGCTATCGCCTTAAGCTGACGTTTTTTTTCAGCTTCAGGATCATGGCTGGAGAACAACGAACCAAAGAGTTTTTCTAAAAATGAAGGAACAGATGAATTGTTAGACATACTTTAAATATGGGGGAGAATCATTCATCTGTCAATAAATACTTGTTATTACTTAAATAATGTTATCAGTTTATTTTATATTGAAATAAAGCTAGGCGAAGCATTTCTCTGTTTTTTACTCCGAACAGTTTGTAGAGTTCAAACATGTCTTTTTTTATGGCCGATTCGCTTATATTTTGTTCCTGGGCAATCTGCTTATAGCTCTTTGTCGTTTCAAGTGTGTAGTGTATGCAGGCTATCTGTCGTTGAGTTAGTCCAAGACTGTTTAGATTAAGTATAGAGCCTTTTTCTGGTAAATTAAGTAATGGCTTTTTTTCAGAGTTTGCTGTATCGGAACTGATTAAAAAGTTTAGTTTATCATATAAAAGCCTGTATATTGATATGTAGGTAGATGTCGCAAATATTGCTAAGCCTATGGCAAATAAAAAGTCGCTCATACCATAGGAAAATGGTAGAGTAAGAAGGGTTAGTGCCCACCATATACACACGATATATGCTTTTTTCTTAAAGTTTGACTGCCCGTACCCAAGACAAAACAAAATCATAAAGCAATAGGCATAAATAAATGTTCCTAAGATTGAAAAACCTGTAAGAACATCTAGTGTTGACTCAATCATTCCTATTACTGCAATTAAAACAATATACTGAGGAAACAAAAATAAGATAAATGATAATAAGGCGCATACTCCGTTAGTAAGAGGTACTAATATAATTGTATATGGATATAGCAGGGATGGTTGAAAATACCTGTTGTCTGTACCAAATACAATGTTATTGAATGTACCGATTGAAATTGCAATAAAAGCACATAATGCGATTATTCGTACTGTTTTTAATGAAGATTTATTATCATGTGTCATATTGATATTTTAACCAAATAACGTTCATTTATCAAATATTGTTAAAGATTTTAAAAAAACCTTATTTTTTTTGAGTAACTTTGGTTCTTTTTAATTAAAATTGTTGAATTAATCCAAAAAAAAGCTATAATTAAGATG
>JAZUGE010000025.1:0-28637 GCA_045641045.1 Treponema sp.
GCTTTTTTCTTTTTAAACGCATTTTACGTCAGATCTTAGCGGGAAAGTACTGTAAAATTGTCGCGCGAGATTTACGCTGTAAATCTCGATGAATAAAATTACGAAGTAATTTTATGACAGTCTCGTTTTTGCCCCTGCAAAAACGGAGCGCTGGCTTTTTTCTTTTTAAACGTATATCTGTATAGTTAAACACATTTACGTCAGTGCAAAAAAAAGCTGTCCATTGGACAGCTTTTATCATATTGATTAGTTATTTACTTGTTAACACGATCCTTTAATGCTTTTCCAGCCTTAAACTTAGGTGCCTTTGAAGCCTTGATATTAATTGTTGCTCCTGTAAGAGGATTGCGACCTGTACGAGCAGCTCTTTCACCTACTGTAAATGTACCAAAGCCAATAAGCTGTACATCATTACCAGTTTCAAGTGCTTTAGAAACATTTTCTACGAATGCCTTGATAAATGCTTCTGTATCTTTTTTAGAAAGTTTTGTGTCATTTGCAATTGCATCAACTAATTCTGCTTTATTCATTTTCATCTCCAAACTAATTTAAGTTTATATATATAGAATAATCTATATATCGCTATTAAGCAACATATTTGTTGTAAATAGTTAGTTTTGTTGCTCTGATTTAGCGTTTTTAGTGATAATATCGTCCATATTACACTTAGGTGGAATACCGTCCTGTAACTGGGTAGATCCAGCGTTTGCATATGTGTTTAAAAGTCCCTGAGCAAGCTTTGGATTTGTAATTACACCTGGACCTCCAATACAACCACCTTCACAGGCCATAACTTCAATAAGGTTAGGACAATCCTTTGGAGCCTGCATTTGGCCTGAATTGATTTTACCATACATTGTAAGCTGTTTAAGCCCTGCTTTATCAAGGCCATTAATTACTGCCGGTCTTAGAATTGATTGGTCCTGTAATCTGATCTTAACACTCTCTGCAACACCACCAGTTTTAGCAAAGTTACGACCTGAGACAGTAGGTGTATATACAGCATTTATCAGTGGATTAACTTTAGGAACTTCGATATCTTTTGCGATAAAAAGAGCACTAATCTCTTCAACCGACAGTACATAGTCAACTAAAGCATCATCGTATCCTTCTCTTCGTTTTGCAAGACATGGACCAATAAATACAGTAACACAGTCTGGATCTGCCTTTTTTGCGAGTTCTGCAGTATAGTGCATAGGGGATCTTGTTTCCGAAACACAAGGAATAAGTTCAGGAACATGGATTTGTACTGCTCTAACATATGCTGGACAACAGCTTGTTGTCATCATTTTGTCCCCACGTTCCATTCTTTCTTCAAATTCATGGGCTTCTTTATCTGCCGTGATGTCTGCACCAATTGCAACTTCCCATACCTTATCAAAGCCTGCCTTTATCAAAGCTCCTTCAAGTTGACCTGCCTGCATTTTAAACTGAGCTCCAATTGCAGGGGCATACATTGCAACAACTTTGCGTTTTTTAGCCATCATGTGTTTTATTACATCTACAAGCTGGCTCTTGTCCATCATGGCTCCGAAAGGACAGTTGCTCATACATTTTCCACAGAAAATACATTTTGAGTAATCGATGCTTTCTTTGCCAGATTCGTCCTTTGAGATTGCTCCAACAGGACAAGCCTCTTCACAAGGAACAGGAATTTTAATTATGGCGTGATATGGACAGTTTTGAAGACATAAGCCGCAGTTGATACATTTTGAACTATCTATCTGACATCTATGATTTACAATGTCAATTGCACCTCTTGGACAGTTCATTTTACATGGACGGGCAAGACAGCCCTGACATGCATTTGTTGGCATATACTGGGTTTTAACACATGCATTGCATGCTTCGTGTAATACTGTAAGCATTGGCCATGTAGGACTCTCTCTGTTTAGTGCATCTTTAGCGTACATATATAAAGGTTTGTCCTCTACATAGTTTTCAACAGAGTGTCCTAATCTTGCCAAAACTCTCATACGCAAGATTTCTCTATCGTGATAAATACAGCAGCGTATAGGTTCACTGCCTGTAGGAGCCATTTCGCGAGGTATATAGTGGACTCCTTCCTCAAGACGTCCGTCAAGCTGGCATTTTGCAATGCGTACTAAAATTTCTCTCTTAAGGTTTGTAGCATTATTGTTAATGTTTAACATTTATAGCTCTCCTGTAGACCAGCATTTTTACTAGTTATTGCACCAACTATTTTAAATCTGTTTTGCTGTAAAAACAAGAAGCTTTTTATTTGATAGTGTTTTTCATTTATGGACAAAAGTTAAATAAACATCAAAATATTTTGCTATGTTTTAATGAGATGCTTTGTTTTTACTCTTTTTGATTTTTGTTTGTTTTATAATCTGATACCAGTTTGTAAAGATCATTTAGTTCTTGTTCAATTAAATGCAACTTTGTATTAAGAGACTCTTTATCAATTTTATCTTCGCTGATACTAATGCTGTGTTCAAGTTCTGGTTTAATATTTTTTTCAATTTCGTTGATGCGCTTTTTTGCTTCTGTGATATGTTTAGGAGGTCTACCACCTTTTTTTCCGTTTAATCTGCTGGATATCTGTTTTACTTTGCTAGTGGACTTACCATTGTAGGTATATAAAGAGTCAAACCAAAACTTAAGCAGATACAGCTCTTGGTTTATCTTAAATTGAACTTCATCAGTGAGTTTGAGAATCTCTTCCGTTTTCATGTCCTTTTCCAGCTTAGATAGTTTATCATTAAGACTTTGAAGGTTTGAGATACATTTGTAAATGCTTTGGGTACGGTCTGACATAGTTAAATTATAACCCAATGCTTTTGGAAAAGTAAAACGATTTATGATATAATAAGTTCAGGAGACAAAATAAGTGAGCGGATTGGTAGTTTTTTTATTGAATCATCTTATGTGGTTCTGGCTTTTTGTTATGATAGCCTGCATTGTTATAGAAGCCATGACATTAAGCCTCACAACGGTATGGGCTTCAATAAGTGCATTTATTATGATTTTTTTTAGTAAGACACAAATGTCCTTTAAGTGGCAGCTGATTTTATTTTTAATTTTGACGATTGCATTTATGGTTAGTACCAGGCCCTTTGTAATGACTAAACTTAAACTTGGAAAAAATGTAACAAATGTAAACAGTCTTGAAGGTCAGGAAGTTATAATTACTAAAGCTGTTAGTAAGTTTGAAAAAGGTGAGGGAAAAACTTCAAATGGTGTAATATGGGCTGTAACTGCTTCGAATGATAACAATATTGAAAAAGACTGCATTTGTATTATTGAAAAGGTTACAGGCAATACACTTGTTGTAAGAAAAAAGTTGTCATAAAAAAGGAGAATAAAATGACTTATGTGTTTATGGTTATTCTTGTTGTCGTGCTTTTGCTTATTATAGCAAATGTTCGTATTGTGCCTCAGTCGTCTGCTTATATTATTGAGCGGTTAGGTGCGTATTGTTCTACCTGGCAGGTCGGAATGCATGTAAAGTTTCCGTTTATTGACCGTATAGCGAATACAATGTCATTAAAGGAACGTGTAATGGATTTTCCTCCTCAGCCTGTAATTACAAAGGATAACGTAACAATGCAGATTGATACTGTTGTATACTGTCAGATTACAGATCCAAAACTTTATACTTATGGTGTTGAAAATCCAATGAATGCTCTAGAAAACCTGACTGCAACTACATTACGTAATATCATAGGTGAACTTGAGCTTGATGAGACTCTGACAAGTAGAGATGTAATTAACAGTAAAATGCGTTCAATCCTTGATGAAGCAACTGATCCATGGGGAATAAAAGTTACTCGTGTTGAAGTAAAAAACATTGATCCACCAAAAGCTATCCAGGAGGCAATGGAAAAGCAGATGCGAGCTGAGAGAGAAAGGCGTGAACAGATCCTTATTGCAGAAGGTCACAAGCAGGCAGCCATTCTTGAAGCAGAAGGTAAAAAGCAGTCAATGATACTTGAAGCAGAGGCTGAAAAAGAATCTGCAATTCAAAAAGCTAAAGGTGAGGCTGAAGCAATACTTGCCGTACAGCAGGCTACAGCACAGGGCTTAAGGATGATAAAGGAAGCGAGTCCTGATGATGCAGTTATTCGTTTACGTAGTCTTGAAGCTTTTGAAAAAGCAAGTGACGGAAATGCTACAAAGATTATAGTTCCAACTGATATTGCAAATCTTTCTGGTATAATCTCAGCTTTAAAAGAAGTTGTTAAATAGCAAAATTAACATTGTACCATCTAGGAAAAGTTTACTTCACTGAAGGTTTTCTTAGATGGTTTTAATTTAATAAGCGTAACTATATAATAAAATATTCTTAATTATGGCTAAAGAAAATTGTATGACTTCTTTAATTTAGCTGTATAATTAGGTATATATGAAAAAAGGAACAGTTGCATTTTTAACAAGATCATTGGTTGATGCTACAGGCATTAGTATATGGAATGGAATAAAAAAACAGTGTAAAGCAAATAATAAGCCATTGATTACTTTTCGAGGGCCTCTTTTAAACAAAGGAAACGGAACAATTATATATGAGCTTTTGGATGACTACACATATGATGGTATTATATCCTGGGCTTCGTCTAATACAACCCCTGATGTAATACAGTTTTACCAAAAGTTTAAAAATACAAAAGTTATAACAATGACTTTTAGGGTTCCTGGCAGGCATTCTGTAACAACTGATTGTAAAAGCGGTATGGTTCAGTTAATGAACCATTTAATTGAAGATCATAAATATACTAAAATTGCCTTTGTTAAAGGTCCTTTATCTCATGTTTATGCTAATGAGCGATATGACGGATATATCGAAGCCCTAAATAATCACAATATAGCAATAAATCAAAGCCTTATAACAGAGCCTGGTGGTTGGGGTATAAAAGATGGTGAAAAAGGTGTAAAAGAGCTGTTAGATAGAGGCTTAAAACCTGGAAGCGATATTGATGCAATATGTTGTGTAGGAGACAATGTTGCCATTGGTGCAGTTGAGTATTTACAGGCCAAAGGTTATGCAGTGCCAGGTGATGTTGCTGTGTGTGGTTTTAACGGTACAGATGCAGCTTCATGTACAAATCCTCCGATTACTACGGTACATATGCCTTTTACGCATTTAGGAAAAAAAGCTTATGCAATGCTTTATGAAAATTATTCAGGTGATATACGTAAACTTGAGCAAAAGCTTGTGTCAAGTTTGACTATGGGACAGTCCTGTGGATGTAAAAGTCAGACTGTAGATAATGCTACTGCGCGTAAAATTATTGAAAAGAACATTGATGGGAAAAAAATATCGTCTTGATGATATAACAAAAACTTTAGGAGATAAAAGGTGGCAGGAACAAGTATCTGCCGTATTGTTCAGTGATATAAAAAATGGTATCGATATATCCGATGATGTGCTAACTTTTTTTGAAGGATGTACAAAAAAGTTAGTGGAGCTTTATGTAGAGTCTCTGAAAAATAAAATAACTGTAAACTCACCGTTTGTAAACTATGTCTCAAGTGAGCTTGGAAGATTTATACAGATATCAGATAAGTTTATTCTTTGGCAGGATTTTTTGTCTAAGCTATGTAAAGCAGGTTATGCAAGCATTGCTGAATCTGTTTATGCTTCAGTAAGTGATAATATTATCACTCAGGCACGTATATTAATACATGAGTTTGATGTTCGCTATCAAAAACAAAAGTCGGCTCTTGAGCTTAGGCATGAAAGCGAGTTACGAGCATTGAGCGCAAGCTTGCTTGCAAGCTATGATGTAGATACTTTAATGGATATTTTGACAAACTCATTAGAAAAGCTTGATATTCCTAGTGTTTATGTTGTGTTATATGAAGATTGTAAATATACAAGAGAAAACAATTTAGTGCCCGAAAAAAGTCGTCTTATACTTGCTGTAAGAGATAACAAAAAAGTTCAACTCAAAGACAGAGAGGGTGTTGTATTTAATACAACTCAGATAATTCCTGAAGAGTATTTACCATATAGTTCATACTATTCACTTGTGGTTGAATCTCTGCATTTTCAAAACTCATATATTGGTTATATCGTATATCAGGAAGGTCCTCATACAGGAGGTCCTTATGCAGCTTTGCGCGATCAGCTTTCAAGCTCATTATATGGAGCTTTGCTTTTAAGAGAACTTGAAAAATCAAAACTTGCAGTACAAGCTACGTTAAACCAGATGACACAAAAGGCTGATGTGGTAGCTCAAAGCAGTGATGAAGTAAACTCAAGCATAAATACAATTTCAAAATCTATGGGTAATGTTGCATCAAATATAAAAAATGTTTCATCAAGCATACAGACTGTTGGAAATATCGTAGATGAAACAAACCTTATGATGAGTAATGTTAATGATGCAATTACAGTCCTGTCAGACAGTACCCATGAAATTTCAAAGTCAATAAATATGATAAATAATATTACTGAGACTACAAATGTACTGGCATTAAATGCTGCAATTGAAGCTGCTCATGCCGGTGAAGCAGGCAAGGGCTTTAGTGTAGTTGCTACAGAGGTAAAAAAGCTTGCCGCTCAGACCGTAAATGCTACTGCAAAAATTCTTGAGATGGTAGAAAAAAATAATCAAGACGTAACCGCTACAAAGAAGAATATTGAAAATGCAAACTCAGGTATGCAAAAAATTGCTTCATTGACACAAAATATCAGAAGCGAAATTGATAAGCAGGTATCATCTTCTCAGGAGATTTCGACTCAGCTGCAAAGTGCTTCGCAAAATACAGACAGCATTTCAAAGGCAATTGATGAAATTGCAAAGCTTGGTAGCATGTAGTTTTATTACTGATTATTATTCTCATTTTCTCTTATTGAACTGTTTTACTGTTTTATGTTAGCTTATCCTAACTAATAAGTTAGGATAAGCTAACATAAATTTTAAAGCAGGTAGAAAAGTGACTAAAATTGCTATTTATGGTAAAGGTGGAATCGGTAAATCTACAACCACTTCAAATCTCTCTGCAGCCTTAAGTATGCTAGGCCTAAAGGTTATGCAGATAGGTTGTGATCCAAAATCAGATTCAGTTAAAAATCTTTGTAACGGAAAAAAAATCTCGACAGTCTTAGATATGCTTCGAAGTGATAAAGCTTCATCTATCACCTTAGATGACTTGGTGTTTGAAGGGTTTAATGGTGTATTATGCGTTGAAGCTGGAGGTCCTACACCGGGGATAGGATGTGCTGGTAGAGGTATCATAACAGCTTTTGAAAAACTTGAAGAGCTTAATGCTTTTGAAACTTATAAACCTGATGTTGTTCTTTATGATGTATTAGGAGATGTTGTTTGTGGTGGTTTTGCAATGCCAATACGCAATGGATATGCAGATAAGGTTTTTGTAGTTACCAGTGGTGAAATGATGGCTTTATATGCTGCAAACAATATAGTAAGCGCTGTAAAAAACTTTGGCAGCCGGGGATATGCAAAGTATGCAGGCGTAATATTAAACTCACGTAATGTTAAAAACGAAGTTGATGTTGTAAATGAAGCATTAAAGGAAATTGGTGGTAGAATTGTTCAAATAGTCCCTCGTGATGGTGTTGTACAGTTAGCTGAGAACCAGGGAAAAACTGTTGTCGAAGCTTATCCTCAAAGCGATATGGCTAAAGTATATCTTGAGCTTGCTAGAAAAGTGATGGAGATTGCATAATGTGTATCTGCCCATCCTTTGAAAAAAGTCTTCAATATGTCTCACCAGCCCATGGTGGTTGGGGGATGATTAGGTCTGCTGCTTTATTACCCGAAAGTCATCAGCTTTTTGTTTGTCCGTCAGCATGTGGTCGTCATGGAGCTTTAGGCGGCATAATGAACGGTATAAAAGACCGTATCCATTATCTTTATATTGATGAAAGCGATATTGTATCAGGAAACTATGAAAACCTTATTCCTGATGGAGTTAAGGAACTTTTTGATTTTTTGAGCGAAAAGCCTAAGGCTCTTCTTATATTTGTTTCATGTCTGGATGATTTACTAGGTACAGATCATAGCTCATTAAATGAAAAATTGTCTCTACTGTATCCTACTGTTAAGTTTATTACTTGTCATATGAACCCATTCAAGATGGATACTAAAGTTCCTCCTGCTGTCGGACTTCAAATTTCACTTTTGGGAAGTCAATTTACACAAAACTATCTGAAGAAAAATCAGATCAACATGATTGGAAATAATGCCTATGTAAGTTTGGAAAGTGAGATATACATATTAATGCAAAATGCAGGTTATACGGTGCATCATTTAGGACTATGTAAAACCTTTGATGATTACCTTTTAATGCAATACAGCAAACTTAATCTTATTCTTCATCCCAGTGGTAGTATTGCGGGTGATATGATGGAAAAAAAAGCTGGTATCAAAAAGCAGCTTGCATTTAATACATATGATCCAGATGAAATCGAGGACATATATCATGGTATTGAGCATAACCTTGGTATAAACTTTGGAAACCTGACTCCATATAAACAATGTGCAATGGAGGCTATAAGACATGCCCAGTCAGTTATAGGAGAATATCCTTTAGTAATAGACTATCAGTCGGTATTAAAGCCATTTTCCTTAGCTTGTCTTCTCATAAACAATGGATTTAATGTGAAAATGATCTTTTGTGACGGTGTAAGTGACTTTGAAAAAGAATCATATAACTATTTAAAACAAAATGTATCAGACTTAAAAATCATCGAAGCTCTTCATCCTGATAGTGTAAAGTTTGAAAACAAATTAGAAGACTGTCTTTGTATTGGGTTTTCAGGAGGATATCTTACAAAATCAATACATGTAGTTGACTTAATGGAAGATGAACATCTTTACGGATTTTGGGGTACTCAAAAACTTATGGAAAAGCTTGTTTCAGCTTATAAAAGTATTACAGATGTAAATAAGATTATTGAAGGAGCAAAACTAGTTGTATGAGTAAGCTTTGTATTACACTCCCTCCGTTGGCCCCTGATTATTCAGGAGCTGCATCAGCCTTATTTGAAATGGGGGGTATGATAGTTATTCATGATGCATCAGGATGTACTGGCAACTACACAAGCTATGATGAACCTCGCTGGCTCGGTAGTGATGCAATGGTATTTTGCTCTGGGTTGCGTCATATGGATGCAATATTAGGAAATGATTATCTTTTAGTTGAGCGCATACAAAAAGCAGCAGAAAGCTTAAAGCCCAATTTTATTGCCCTTTTAGGAAGTCCCGTTCCTATGGTAATAGGAACAGATTTTGAAGGTTTGGCTCACGAAATTGAACAGGTTACCGGAATCCCCACAATTGGACTTAGTACACGAGGGCTTTCATATTATGGTAAAGGTATTTCAAGTGCAGTAATTTCTTTAATGAAAAGGGTATGTCCTCCCAATATAAATAAAGAAGATGTTAATCATGGTATAAATTTATTAGGATTAACACCGTTGGATTTTAATAAAAACAGTGAGAACTGTAGTAATGCATCAGATTTTGTAAAACTGTTTGAAGATAATGGTATAAAAGTAAACTGTGCTTTTACGATGGGATGTACGTTTGAACATTTTAAAAAAAGTGTTTATTCACGTCTCAATGTAGTGGTAAGTCAGGCAGGTTATGACATTGCAGTTTATATGAAAGAAAAATATGGAACTCCCTTTGTTGTGGGGACTCCTATGGGGAACGGAAAAAAAATATTAAGTAAAGTCCTGGCTAAAAAGGATATAAGCTTTGTATATGAACATAATAATTTAAGTGATGAAAAAATACTTATTGCAGGAGAGCAGGTAATAGGCAACTCATTAAGAGAAGAACTTGAAGATAGAGGTGTGAAAAAAGGTAACATAGTGGTTGCAACTTTATTTGATGCTACAAATTGTCTTATGAGAGATGAAGACATTGTGGTAAAAAATGAAAAAGAATTAAGGGGGCTATTAAACTCAGGACTTTACAAAAAAGTTGTAGCAGATCCTTTAGTTGAGTTTTTAATAAAAGAGGAAACAAAACAAGTTGGCGTACAGTTTTTTGCTTTTGAGCATGTAGCTGTTTCAAGCAAAATATATTGGAAAAGATCAAAAACTTTTTTAGCAAAAAGTTTTTCAGATTTTATTATAAAAATTATACAAGGAGATAATTAAAATGAAATTATCATTAGTAAAAACAGTTTCAGTACTTACTGTGTTAGCCTGTCTTGCAGGATGTTCTAAAAAAAGTAACGAAAATAAAAGTCGTATAATAATCGATCATACGGGAAAAGAAGTAACGATACCTGCTCAGATAAATAGGATCCTCATTGGGTCTATTTTGCCATTACCATCTGTGTACTGCATGTTTACACAGTCTAGTGAAAAGATAGTAGGTATGCATCCATCATCTTTGGCTGCAGCACAAAACTCTTATCTTGCTAAAGTGTTTCCTGAGATTACAAAGGTAGACTCTTCTTTTGTGCAAAATGGGGCTGTAAATATTGAGGAAGTATTAAAACTTAAGCCTGATGTTGTTTTTTACAATGCAAGCAATAGTGAAGAAAGACAAATTTATGAAAATGCAGGAATTCCTACAATTGGATTTTCAGTAAGTTTGTCAGACTATAATTGTGTTGAAACTTATGCAGACTGGATTGACTTACTCGGCAGAATATTTGGTCAATCCGAAAGAGCTGATAAGATTATAGAAAAAGGCCGTCAGATTGAAAAAGAAATTCTTTCAAGAGTAAGTAGCATAAGAGAAGAAGATAAACCAAAGGTATTAATTCTCTTTAACTATAATGAAAACGGAATTATTGCTGGTGGCGATGACTGGTTCAGCTCATATTGGATTGAAAGCAGTGGTGGAATAAATGCGGCTAAAGATATAAAGACTCAGGGAAAAATCAATATGGAGCAGGTATACAAATGGAATCCTGACATGATTTTTATTACAAACTTTAGCCCAAAACTTCCTGAAGATTTAATTAATAATACAGTTGAAGGTCACGACTGGAGCGTTGTAAAAGCCGTTAAAGAAGGCAAAGTATATAAGTTCCCTTTAGGAATGTACAGATGGTTTCCACCTGCTTCTGATACTCCATTGGTATTAAGATGGCTTTCAAAAACAATACAGAGTGAAGTATTTGCCGATGTAGATATGGATGAAGAAATAAAAGACTACTACAAGGAATTTTATGGTTTTAATTTAACAGATGAGGATTTGCGGTCAATCTATAATCCAAATCGTGATGCAGCCTACGGAAAGTAAAAAATGATAGTAGCAAACAGAAAAGTTCACAAAATTTTTATTTCAGCATCATTTATATTAGTTCCTTTTACTGCTTTATTGTGTCTTGCACTTGGCAGATATCTTATTAATCCTTTTAATATCTTTGAAGATACAATGAGCTGTACTGTAATACTAAAAGTAAGACTTCCGAGAATTATTTTATCGCTAGCAGTAGGCGCTGGACTTGCCTGTGCAGGAGCTGCTTTTCAATCGCTGTTTTCGAATCCGCTTGCTACTCCGGATACATTGGGAGTTGCAAGCGGGGCATCTTTTGGTGCCATATTTGCGATGATGCTTCATTTTAATCTTATTGGAATACAGATATTGGCTTTTTTCTTTGGTTTGGTTGCCTGCTTTATTACATACGTAATTGGTCAGGTAAAGGGGAAAATTTCAATTATAATGGTGATTTTATCCGGTATGGTAGTATCATCATTGTTTCAAGCATTAGTATCTATATTAAAGTATGTAGCCGATCCTGAAGATGATCTTCCGTCAATAACATACTGGCTTATGGGTAGTATGTCTTCAGTAACATATAAGACGCTGGCTTTCGGTCTGCCATTTATTGTTACAGGTGTTCTAATTATTTTTCTGTTAAAATGGCGCCTTAATATTCTTTCTTTGAGAGAAGAGGAAGCTAAATCTATGGGTGTAAACCTAAAACTTATCCGTCTTTTGATTATTGGTTCATCATCTTTGATTACTGCTTCATGTGTTTCAATGTGTGGACAAATTGGCTGGATAGGTCTTTTGATACCACATATAGCACGTTTAATACTTGGTAGTGACAACCGCTCTGTAGTGCCTTTAAGTATTTCGGTTGGAGCTGTTTTTATGGTTCTAGTAGACACGTTTGCAAGAAGTGCCAGTGCGGCTGAAATTCCGATTTCAATCTTAACTGCTATAATTGGAGCTCCAGTGTTTATAATACTTCTGCGAAAATCAAATAATGGCTTTTAAGGGGGGGGGAGTAAATGAAATTAGAAGTTAGAAACGGCAGCTTTTCATATTGCAGCAAAACTATTCTTGATGAAATTAGCTTTGATGTTTCAAGCGGTGAAATTCTTTGTGTGCTTGGATCAAATGGAGTTGGAAAAACGACTCTTTTAAAGTGTATGATGGGATTTAACAAATGGGACAAGGGCGAAACTTTAATTGATGGAGTCAATATAAATAGTATCCGCGATAACGATTTATGGAAGATTGTATCGTATGTTCCGCAGGCAAAGGCATCTACATTTGCTTTTACAGCCTTGGATATGGTGATGATGGGATGTTCAAGTCATTTATCATTGTTTTTGGAGCCTGGAAAAAAAGAAGAAGAAAAAGCTTTGCAGGCTATGGATGAATGTGGAATACTTTGGCTGAAAGATAAACTTTGTACACAGATGAGCGGAGGGGAGTTACAGATGGTTCTTATAGCTCGGGCCCTTACTTCAGACACAAAGCTTTTGGTGCTTGATGAGCCTGAGTCAAATCTTGATTTTAAAAATCAGCTTGTAATACTGGATGTAATACAAAAACTGACACGCGAAAAAAAAATCTGTGCAATAGTAAACACCCATTTTCCTTCACATGCAATGAAAATCGGAACTAAGGCATTGATTCTTAATAAAAATGATAAAAGTCTTTTTGGTTTTACGCAAGATATAATCAATGTGCCAAATATGCGTAAATCTTTTGATGTACAGGTTCAAATTCATGAGTTTGATTATGAAAATTGTCATTACAAAAGTGTAGAACCGTTGTACGTAGTGTAAAAAAAAGTATAGTCTCGGAGTAATTAGAGACTATACTTTTTTTGGAGTTGTAAATTGTGTTATACATTGAACTTTGCTATTTGCTCATTGTTCTTTGTAATTGATTCGTCGACCTTTCGGGCTATTTCTGCCAGACTTATACCTGTTTTATTAATTTTATCTGCACCGATAGTCATTTCACTCATGCACTGTGTCATTTCTTCACTTGCCATTTGTAGTGTTGAAAGTTGTTCAAGAATGTTAGCACTGTTTTGTGATATTTGTGATGAGGAATTAAATACAAGCCCCGTATTCTCTGTTAAATCTTTAAGTGCATCATTTATTTGTTTAGAGCCTTCCTGCTGCTTGTTCATAGCATCTTGAATTTTTTTCACTGCACTGTCGGTAAGATCAAGCATCTTTGATATGTCTTCAAAAGATTGTTTTGAGTCTACAGATGCAGTTACTACATCTGAAATTGATTTAAGAATTGCGTTAAGCTGTTCGCTTATTTTTTTTGATTGTTGTGTTGATGTTTCTGACAATTTTCGTATTTCATCAGCAACAACACTAAATCCTTTTCCGCTTTCACCAGCGTGCGCAGCTTCAATTGCTGCATTCATTGCAAGGAGGTTTGTCTGAGCTGCAATGTTTGATATTACAACGTTGGCTTCCTGCAGCATTTTTGACTGTTCTTCAATCTGCTGAACAAGTTGGGCAACATCACTTTGTTTTATCATTCCTGTTTCAACATTTGTCTGAAGTGCGTTAAAATCCTCTGTAAGGTGTTTGCTGAGCCTGTTTACAAGATTAATATTATCAAGCATACTTTCAACTTCGCTTGAAGCTGTCTTTACACTTGTGTTTTGATTGCTAATCATGTCTTTAAGGTTATTCAGGTTACTGCTTATTTCGTTCATTGCCGAAGCTGTACCATCAAGAACTTCAGTCTGTGTTTTAATGCGTTCATCTACAGAACCTATGTTTGCTAAAATTTCTGTGATTGAACTTTCTGTATCGTATGTAGATTCCTTCAGCTCTTCACCTGCATTAGAAAGCTCGCTTTGAGATTTTTTTAGTTCAATGATTATATTCTGTAGCTTTTTTGCGAAGGCGTTAAAACCTTCAACGAGGGACTTAATTTCATATTTTGATTTAACGTTGATGCGTTGTGTTAAATCTGCATCACCTGCTGCAATGTGCTGAATTGATGAGTCTACAACAGTGATTGGTGTTGAAATTGAAAGTGATATTGTGAAGATTATAAATGACACAACTGCAATACAAATTACAAAAACGTTAAATATGTGATATATAACCTTTGATATAAGCTTTGTGTATGAAGCTTCTGGCATATATACAAGGGTAATCATGGAACCGATTGTAGCATATGAACCGATATTTACTGTACCATCAAAAACAAATCTAGCTTTACCAGATTTTTGTGCAAGAATTTCTTTCATTAAAGACTTTGTTGATGCGTTTTCATCGTTAAAATTTGTCTTTAGTATCTGTTGTTCATTATCACTTGCAATAACAAACCCCTCTGTATCGATTATTAGAGCCTTTGTATCTTTGTTTTTTATTGATCCTGTAATACTTTTTGTCATTGTGGCAAGGTCAATTGAGTTGTTTAGGCCTCCTACAAATTCTCCTGCATTGTATACTCCGTATGAGATAACATACACAGGTCTGCCTGTAACAGGCGAAATATTGTTTCCAATAAACTCTCCTGTTTTTTTGCATTGTTCATACCAAGGCTCTCCTGTAACAGGATGCAGGGTATTGTTGTTAAGACAGTCAGCGAATCCCATTTCATTGTGTGTAATGAAAAAGTTTTCATACATATTACCTGCATTTTTGTTTATAGCTGCAAGATAATCAGCTATAATCTGTCCGTTATTTTCATTTGCAACACTTTCGGCAATAAAGGTCGACTGTGCAACTGCTTTTGTCAAAACAATTTGATCCTGGATTATAGAGTCGACTTCGTTAACCTTTTCGATGGAAAGTTGCTGAAGATTGTCTTCAGCTGTGCTGGTCAGGTTTTTATACAAAGCTCTGACAGAAATAAAACTGACAATAATCAGAGGAATAAGCATACATAAAAGAGATGCCATAAATATAGTGCGGAATAATCCGCCAAGTTTTGTCTTTGAAAAGTTCATAGCTATACCTCTTTTTTATATGATATAGCTTATGTTTATTTTTTTAAGATAATTTTTTGTAATATTAGCTTCTATTTTGCACATCATTCAAAGTAATTTTATTCATGCTTTACGTATCTTACTTTACCTATTATGCGTAAATCTTCACTTTGAACACTTTCTTCCATGATTTTATATGATGGATTATCTGATATTATGCTTATTGTTTTTGCCCCTTTATGAATTCTTTTTACAAAACCCATACCCTTGTACTGTATTACAAAGATACCGTCGTTGCCGTCATATCCCAAATTATCGCATACAATGGTATCTCCGTCATAAAGAGTTGGCTCCATTGAGTCCCCACGAACCTTTGTTGCAGCTAGATGAGAAGCTATGCTTTTGAGTGAGTCAGGTACATTTACGTAACCTGAAATTTGGTCTTCATCAGGCAAAAATTGACCGTGGCCTGCTGAAAAAAGCTGTGAGTATACCGGAACTGTCACAGAGTTGCTGTCTGTCTTAAATGTGAACCTGTCAATTTCACAAAACTCTTCAAGAGAGACTCCAAAAACTTCAAGAATTTTTACAGCATCATCAAGGCGTGGTTGTATGCCTTTGTTTATGCGGTTTCGCATTGTCCTTAAAGATAATCCTGTTTGTTTACACAACCACTCTATTGTTTTTTCTTTTTTGAGGAGCGTCGTATTTACTTTACTCCAAAATAATGATGAATCCATTTTCGTTCCTATTGTGTTTGTTTTATATATCAATAGAACTTTTGTAATACTTGTCAAATAGTTCTATTACCTGATCTTTTAAATTTTCTTCGTCATCGAACGCTTCGTTTTGTTCCCAATACTCGATGGCTTTATTTAGTGTATTTTTTTCGTCATGACTCATGAGAGAATAGTATTGTTCATCTAAAGTAAGGGCATGTGCGTAACAAAGTTCATCGCTTGACTTCATTTGTTTTATGTAAAAGTCTTTTTCCATAGTGTAATTTGATACCATAACAGATTTTTGATTTTGTTTCCATTATGGTGTTATAATTGTGGACGATGATTTGTTTTTTTATTTTGTTGATTGTTTTTATTATTGTTATGTTTTGTTCAGACAAAAAAAATCAAAATAAATCTTATCACTCTTATGTCCCAGATAAGGAGGGAAAGTTGACTGATACTGATTTTGCTTTACAGAAAGAAAAAGAGTATGAGAGTTATGAAGATCTATACACTAGGCTTTCAGATGGTAATCTCACTCAGGATGATGAGCTTTTACTATCTGAAGAGGAACCTGGGCTTTATGAACAACTATTTTAACTTTGTCGTAAGCCTGATTAAAAATATTATACCCCTGAAGCAAAGCTCGCTCGTCATTGCAATCCATATGCCTGTAAGTCCATAGTTTTTTACCAGTAAAATGGACAGTGTTAATCTTACTATCCATACACTTACAAGATTCATTATACCTGGAATAAGAGTGTCTCCAATACCACTCAAAGCTCCGCTAGATACTATAGCGGCTCCATAAAGTGGCTCAGCAAATAATTCTATTCTCAGTACTTTTACGCCTAAATCTCTTATTTCGCGTACCGGTGTTAAAATTGACATTACCCAGGGACAGATTATATACATTACTATGCCTGTCAAGGTCATTATAATCATACCCATAGACACTGTTATCCATGCAAACGATTTTGCAAGATCTGTTCGTTTTGCTCCTATACTCTGTCCTGTCATTGTTGTACTAGCTTCCTGAATACCATAGCCTGGCATGTAACATAGTGATTCGGCAGTTACTGCGAATGAGTTTGCTGCTAAAGCCGCGCTACCTAATGGAGCTATTATTTTTGTAATTAGGACTAATGCTCCTGTGAAAGCTGATGATTCAACTGCAACTGGTAGAGCTATTTTAACTGCTGTTTTATATACATAGCAATTGTAAAAAGACCACTTTTGTTTTTTTAGCTTAAGATAATCATTTTTGAGAAATGTATAATAGGTGATAAAAAGTGTTATAACAAAAGCTGCACTAGCAGAGCCTAAAGCTGCCCCAAAGACTCCTTTTTTGAGTACATATATGTATATATAGTTAAACACTACATCGAAAAGACACATTAAGGCATTTAGTATGCTTGGTGTCTTCATGTCACCAGTTCCCTGGAGTGATGCACTTAAAAGGTAGACTATGTGATAAAGGGGAATTGAAAGTGCGTATATAAAAAAATAAATGGAAGCATCCTTTGCAATGGCTTGGCTTGCACCAAGCCATTGAGGTATGTAAGGGCTTAAAAATGATGCCAGGGTCATAAGCAGCACGTCTAGAATGAGACAGAATGTAATTCCCTGAGTAACGATTTGTCTGGCTTTGTTTTGTTCTCCAGCTCCTGTTGCCTGTGCTACCTGTACTGAAAAGCCTATGCATGAGGAAGATATTATGCTTCCGATAAGCCAGGTAGATGATATTATAAGACCGATGGAAGCAGAAGCGTTTTCGCCTAGATGACCTACCATAGCTGTATCAATATATTGCATCACTATGGAAGATATCTGAGCCATAATACCTGGGACACTTAAAAACCATGCATATTTGATTTTTTTGTTTAATGAAAGTTGTGGACTTAACTGTAATATCTTTGATAAATCGAAACTTTGACTCATAGGATGGCTATTTTACTCTGTGTAAGGGCTTTGTTCAAGGTTGATTTTTTTTATTATGCATAATAATTTATTGTCGATATGAAAAAAATTACTACATGTGTTTTATTGTTGTCCTTTTTTTTTACAGGCTGTAAGCTTACTGTTACAAGTAATGATGTTAAGCTTAGAACTTTTTATGCAAAGAAAAATGAAACCTTTGTTGACTCGATGACTCTTTCAATAATTGAACTGCCAATATATCGTAAAATCTTAAATTACTGTGTACATAATTATTTTAATGATAAAGACCCCTGTGTTGATATTACAGGTCCTTTTTGTGATGATGTTCTTGATAAAAAAAACTGTCTTTTAGTTGATGACGGATATCTTGCTTTTACACTAAAAAAAGATTCTGGATATTGTATTGGTTTTAACATGAGCAGCGTTTATTTGTCTGAACAGGAACTTATAACTGTAATGTGTCATGAGCTTGTTCATTGTTATTATCCTGATGCTGACCATTTAGATGAAAAATGGAGGCATGAACGTAACAGACTTTTGTGTAGCTTTGGTTTTGATATAGACAAGGCTATGAGTGGTAATATTGAAAAGTATCAGGACTATTAATTATAAATTATTGTTAAATAGAGTCATTATCATGTAATTAGTTTGCCTCTGTCTGTATTGAGTCTTATAATTAGTTTAAGGATTTTTTAGATGGAACAAAATCATAACGATAAGGTATCTAACTCAAACAAAGGTATTATCATTACTGTTGTTTGTACAGGGATGCTATTTCTCGGAATCGTTATTTCAATTACTCTCTTTATTCACAGTAATCATAAAAAAATATTACTACAAAATCGTGTTTATCTGGAAGAGACTGGTAAGCAGAAAGCTTTGCTTTTAAAAGCAGGGCTTGAAGAACGTATAGGTTGGGTTCAAAATGCAGCTGCGCTATATGGTGAGTTTGTTAAGTCTGAGAATCTGGATATTGATCTTTTAAGGCTGCTTGAAAAAAATACAGCTTTTGATTATCTGCGCTTTTTTAATACTGTAGGTATTGAGTATACAACAGATGGCCTTATAGCGGACTGCTTTGACCGTCCGTATTTTAAAGATGGTATTGCTGGACACTCAGGTTTTGCTCTTATAGAAAAATCCCGTACTACAGGTAAAAGACTTTTGTGCCATTATGCTCCTGTTTATAAAGATGATAAAATAATCGGCATAATGGGAGGTTTTTCAGACCAGAGCTCTATAGAGGCATTGCTTGGAAGTACTTTGTATGGCGAAAGTGCCAATGTATATCTGTGTTCAAAAGACTCGTCTGTTATTGCAAGCTCTACTGTAAAAGTTTCGACCTGGAAAAATCTTTTTCAAATGTTTAGGGAAGATCCTTCATGTTCTGTTGAGCGCGACGTATATAATGACATTAGAGATGCATTTACATATGAAAGTCCTCAGTTTTTTAACTACAAAGACTCAAAAGGTGTTGAATCTGTAGGGTATGTTACTCCTATTAATCGTAATGCCTGGATGCTTGTAGAGCAGTTTCCCGCAAATGTTACAGAACGTCTTACCGAGCAGGAAACCAACAGTATGCGCGGTATAATTATACTCATTGAGTTTGTCTTTACCTGTTACATTCTTGCAGTTATTATTCTTTTATACATGCAGGCTTCAAAAGCAAAATACAGCAGATACAGTAGCAATAAGCTGCATGAAGCTTTAAAAAAAGCCGAAGAAGCAAATGAGGCAAAAACAAGATTCTTGTTCAATATGTCACATGATATTCGTACGCCAATGAATGCAATAATTGGATATACTGGATTACTCGAAAAGGAAAAAGGAAACCCTGAAAAATTTAATACCTATGTAAAAAATATTAAGGACTCGGGTGTTCAACTTATGAGTTTGATAAATGAAGTCCTTGAAATGTCACGCATTGAATCTGGAAAAACAGAATTGCATGATGATGAGTTATGGAATGTATTTGATTTTGACAGATCAATTGATCTTGTTTTTTCCGAAGAAATCAACAAAAAGAAACTTTACTATACAAACTCAATAAATGTTGTGCATGATCATTTGTATGTTGACTCTGTAAAACTTCGAAAAGTATTTCAGAATATAATCAGTAACGCTATAAAATATACTCCTGAAGGAGGAAAAATTAATGCCCGTATTGAGGAAATTGAATGTCCTAAAGAAGGCTATGCTTTAATACGCTCAATTATAAGTGATACAGGCATTGGCATGAGTAAAGAGTTTTTACCTATGATGTTTGATTCGTTTACTCGTGAGCGAAACTCTACTGATTCAAAAGTACCTGGTGTTGGACTAGGTATGGGTATTGTCAAGAATCTGGTAGAATCAATGAATGGTTCTATTGAAGTAAACAGTCAGGTTGGAAAGGGGACTACCGTTATAGTGACAATTCCACACCGAATTGCAGATAAAAAAGCTCAGGAAACTAAGACGCTTGAAGATAAAGTGTGCGAGATTTTACCAGGTGAGTATAAAGGAAAGCGTATTCTTTTAGCAGAAGATAATGAACTTAATGCGGAAATTGCAGTAGAGATGTTCTCAGAATACGGCTTTGAAGTTGATGTAGCAAGTGATGGTGTAATCTGTGTGGATATGCTTAATAATGCAGATAGCGATTATTATGACATAGTGTTTATGGATATACAGATGCCAAATATGGATGGATACAAGGCTACAGAGCTTATACGCAGTTTTTCAGATAGTAAAAAAAATAAAGTACCGATTATTGCAATGACTGCTAATGTATTTGATACAGATCAGAAAAAGGCCTTTGACTGTGGTATGAACGATTTTGTCAGTAAGCCTATTGATATTCAGCAGTTGTCTAAAGTTATCCTTGCTTATGTGAAAAAGTAAGAAAATCTGTTATTGTCGTGATTTATTTTTCATATTCGCGATATGTGCGCATCCATTGGGTGTATGTGGTTGCATATTTCAACTTGTTTTTATAGAATGATGTATTGTCGGAATTTTTTTTCTGGCGTTACTTTTATATATCAATGGATTACATACGCGATATGAACAGACGCTTAATCACTTCAGCTTTACCATATGTTAATAATATCCCTCATTTGGGAAATCTCATTCAAATGCTTAGTGCAGATGTTTTTGCACGTTTTTGTCGTAGCCGTGGCTATGAAACTATGTATGTATGTGGTACCGACGAGTATGGTACTGCAACTGAAACAAAGGCTTTACAGGAGGGAAAGACTCCTCGCGAACTTTGTGACTATTATTACGCTATTCATAAAGATATTTATCAGTGGTTTGATATTGCCTTTGATAAGTTTGGACGCACATCAAATGATGAATGTACTGAAATTACACAGGAAATTTTTAAGGAACTCGATGCCAATGGTTATATTAAGGAACACACTTCGAAACAGTTATTCTGTCCTCATTGTAATATGTTCCTTGCTGACCGTTATGTAGACGGCACCTGTCCAAAATGCGGTGCTGAAGATGCAAGAGGAGACCAGTGTGACAGCTGTGGTACTCTTTTAGACCCAACACAGCTTATTAAACCTCGATGTCATACCTGTGGTTCTACTCCTGAAGTTCGTGAAACAAAGCATCTTTATATTGATTTACCTTCAATTGCTCCAAAACTTGAACAGTGGATGGAAAAAGTTTCTGTTGAGGGTAAGTGGTCTGCTAATGCTATACAGATGACAAAAGCATGGATTCGCGATGGTCTTAATGAGCGCGCAATTACCCGTGACTTAAAGTGGGGTATTGAAGTTCCTAAAGCTGGTTACGAGAATAAAGTATTTTACGTTTGGTTTAATGCTCCAATCGGTTATATGTCGATAACAAAACAGCTTGAAGACGAACTTAAGGCCGATGGAAAAACATCATTTGACTGGCGTTCCTGGTGGTTACCTAGTGAATCAAGTGATAAAGAAGCTGTGAAAAATCCTGTAGATTTATTCCAGTTTATTGGTAAAGATAATATTCCGTTCCATACTGTTGTATTCCCAAGTTCTGAGCTTGGAACAGGTAAAGATTGGACAAAACTTTATCATATGTCTTCCACTGAGTTCCTGAACTATGAGGATGGAAAGTTTTCAAAGAGTAAAGGTGTTGGTGTATTTGGTAGTGATGCAAAAGAATCTGGTATTCCTAGCGATGCATGGAGATTTTACATATACTACAATAGACCTGAAAAGCAGGATTATCAGTTTACATGGAAGGACTTTCAGGAAAAATACAATAAAGAGCTTATTGGTAATATGGGAAACCTTATTAACCGTACTCTTTTATTTATTAATAAAAATTATGGTGGAAAAATCCCTCAAGGCAAAAAAGATGAGGCTTTATGGGAACAGGTAATTGCAAAAGAAAAGCGTGTTACTGAACTTTTGGAATGGGCAGAGCTTAAGGATGCATTCCATGAGATTTTTGAAATATCTGATATTTGTAACAGGGCTTTTCAGGCAGCAGAGCCTTGGAAGGCAATAAAAGAGAACAAAGAAGTTAGCGATAATGTTCTTTATAACCTTGTTTATGTAATCAAAGATCTTATGATTATGGCTCAGCCATACTTGCCAAAGTATACACAGGTTGTAGCAGGCTATCTTGGTAAAACAATTAAAGATAGTCGTTTTGGCTGTGAGATAAACACAGATGGACTTACATGGGCAGACCTTGGAAAAATGGAAGGTCTTGATACAATAAGTGAAACTTCAGTTTACTTTACTCCAATTGATAACAAAACTACTGATGCATATCGTGCACGATATGCTGGTAAACAGGATGACCGTAAGGCTGAAAAAACTAAAAAAGAAAAAAAGACTAAAAAGGCTCCTGCTGCACCAGTTTTAGCATCTGACCAGGTTAGTTTTTTTAATGACAATATAGAGCTTACTGTTGCAAAGATTATTGATGTTAAGCCTAATCCCGAGGGTGAAAAGCTTTATATTGAAACTCTGGATGATGGAAGTGGAACTTCTCGAACAATTCAGTCTGGTCTTCGTATGTACCTGAAAGAAGAAGATCTTTTAGGTAAACACGTTGTTATTGCATCCAATCTTGCTCCTCGTACAATGCGTGGTGTTGAGAGTCGTGGTATGCTTTTAGCTGGTGATTACAAGGATGAAAACGGTAAGGACCGTGTTGAAGTTCTGGATGTTTCATGGGCAAAACCTGGTACAAAGGTTATTCTCGAAGGTAGTGATGTTAATAAAGCTAAAAAGTGTGAAATAACTGGAGACGAGTTCTTTAGCGTTCAGATTAATGCCGTAAATGGTGTTGTTCAAATTGCTGGTGTTAAGCTTTTAGCTGACGGTAAAGAAATTAAGACAGTAAGTGCTTTAAATAGCGAAATTGGCTGATAAATACAAATGCAGTCAAAAAGATTTCAACAGTCAAACTTTTGGGCACAGTTTAAATGTGCCCACGGCTGGGTAAGCTTAAACTATAATGATGTATCAGTTTTATACAGAACCTTTGGCAAATCATTTTTAAAGTTTAGTATTGCATATATTCCGATGGCATTAGAAAAAAAATCAGATGGCGAAATGGAATATGTAAAAAAGCTTTCAGATTTTGCAGGTGAGATAAAGCCTCTGCTACCAAAGCATACGTTGTGTGTGCGTTATGATTTACCTATTGATTTGTATGATAACGAGTTACGTAATGATTATGTAAACCAGTTAAAGAGTATTGCGAAAAAGGCCAAAGTAAAGCTCTTAAAGACTCGAGTTGATGTTCAGCCTCCTGATACAGTAGTTTTACCGCTTGATATGTCTGAAGATGAACTTTTAGGTCAGATGAAAAACAAATGGCGGTACAATATACGTTATGCTGATAAGCATGGAGTAAAAGTCAGATGTGTACATGCTGGAGATGCTGATTTTGAAAAGGACTTACAGTCGTTTTACAATCTCTATAAAACGACTGCACAGCGGGATGGTATTGGTATCCATCCGTTAGCTTATTATAAAGATTTACTATGTCGTGGTAGTTGTGATAAAAATAATAGTGATACAGTTATTTCGCTATATATTGCCAGCCACGAAGATGAAGATCTTGCTGCTATTGTGACCTTGTTTAATAAGGATGAGTCTATTTATCTTTACGGCTGTTCTGGCAATGTTAAGCGAAATTTAATGCCGGCGTATCTTGTTCAGTGGACCGCAATAAAAGATGCTAAAACATTTGGCAGTAAAGTATATGATTTTTATGGTATTCCACCTGTAGATAATCCGAGTCATCCTATGCACGGACTTTATCTTTTTAAAACAGGTTTTGGTGGTAAAATCGTGCATAGACCAGGAACCTTTGATGTGCCAGTAAGTAAGCTTTATAAATTGTATATACTTGCTGAAAATATTCGTGCTTTTTGGCATAAAAAGGTTCTTAAAAAGATTAGAGGAAGATAAGCCTGTATGAATATGGAAGCTTTTGTATTAGGTTGTGGTGGAATGATGCCACTTCCGTACAGACATTTGACATCAGTTCTTTTGCGAAGAGATGGAGATCTTTTCTTGTTTGATGGTGGTGAAGGTACTCAGGTGTCTTTGCGCAGGTTAAACCTAAAATGGAAAAAGATTGATGCAATATTTGTGTCTCATACCCACGCTGATCATGTGACAGGCATACCTGGCATTATGATGCTCAATGCGCAGGTTGATCGCACAGAGCCGTTGTACATATATGGTCCGCCAAAAATTGCAGAATATGTCGAGACTAGCCGTAAAGTTCTTGATATGTATATTAACTATCCTGTAATTGTAAAAGAAATTACGGCTCCTTGTGTTGTACATGAGGGAGACGGTTATTATGTAAGAGCCTTTCCACTGTCGCATACAAAAACTTGTGTGGGTTATACCCTTGAGGAGTTAGACAGGCCAGGTGAGTTTAATCCTGATAAAGCAAGGGAGCTTAATATACCCGTTGGTCCTTTATGGGGTAAGTTACAGAAGGGTGAAAATGTCACCTCGTTAGATGGTAAGGTAATTACACCTGAAGATGTAATGGGCAAAAAACGTAGTGGCCGTAAGTTCAGTTTTGTTACCGATACACAGTATCTGCCTTCAATTGCAAATGAGGTAAAAGGTTCAGATCTTTTAATTTGTGAAGGTATGTTTGCTGATGACTGTGCTGATCAGGCGAAAGAAAAAAAACATATGACATCTCGTCAGGCTGCAACAATTGCAAAAGATGCAAATGTTGCAAAAATGGCATTGATTCATTACAGTCCTCGTTATACAGATCATGATCTTGATGTTCTTTTAAAGCAGGCTAGAGAGGTATATCCTCAGACTCTTTTAACAAAGGATAGAATGATTTTTGATATACCATATGTTGATTGATGATTGAGATTTGTAATTTTACAAAAACATATAAAGACGGAACAACTGCTGTGAAGAATTTTGACCTCATCTGTCCTTCTTCGACAGTTACAGGCCTTTTAGGAACTAATGGAGCAGGTAAGTCCACAATTCTTAAGGCAGTATGTTCAATTATTTTTCCGACAGAAGGTTGTATTAATGTGTCTGGGTTTGATACAGTGGTTAACGGACCTGATGTAAAAAATATAGTCGGATATGTGGATGAACAGTCAAGTCTTTTCGGTGATAAAACTGTCTGTCAGTGTTTGTATGATACAGCTTTTTTGCATGGACTTGATAAAAAAAGTATTGAACGGGCACTTTTATATGTAAGAAAACTATTCAATCTAGATGAAGTTTGGACGAAAAAAATAAAAAAACTTTCGAAAGGTTTTACTGAACGAGTTAGTTTTGCAAACTGTCTAGTGTATAATCCTAGTATTATAGTCCTTGACGAAGGCATAAACGGTCTAGATCCTGTTCAAATTCTTAATTACCGTAAAATAATTTCACTATTGAAAAAAAATCATACAATACTTATATCTACACATATAATGCAGGAAGCTGAAGCACTATGTGATAAAATCTGTATCATTGACCATGGGAAAAAAATTGCAGAAGGTTCATTGAATGCTCTTTTACAAAGGGGTAATGCAAATAAACTTGAAGAAGCTTTTGTTAATATTTTGAAGGAAAATAATGTATGAACAGACGTACATATTCTTTGTTTTATCTTGCGTTAATTAAATTACTAAAAAGTCCTGTTGCAATAGTTATATCAGTTAGCAATATTTTGATATTAGGCTTTGTATTTTTTTTTATACATAAGTTTTTTATTTACGGTTCCGGTAATCAGGATATAAGATGCTTGTTTTCTTCTATTCCGTATTTATTGAGCTTTTCTATACCTCTGTATATGTACAGTCAGAAAAGTTTAATTAGAGATGATTTTTTACCAGTTAGCGAAATAAATAAAACAATAGCTTTAGGTTCTGCAGTTTCCTTATATTCATTTGCTAACCTATGCTTTTTGCTTGTATGCGTATTTATGGCTAGTCTTTTTTGTGCTGTAAGTGTAGGACAAGTAATTAGTGCATACATAGGTGTTGTTTTTTTAACTATGTACTATACTTTTTTTAGTCTTCTAGTATATAAGATTTTTTCGCCGGGCTTTATTTTGCCTTTGATTTTACAGGTTAGTATACTGTTGCTTTTGAACTTGATGTACTATATTTCAAGTTATATGGCATCTGACACTATACAGAGCCGTGTTTTTCGCTTTTTTTCAGTTAACAATCATTTTATTCCATTTACATACGGTTTAATTAACACAAAAAATCTGTTTTATTTTGTATTACTTACAATAGTTTTTGCTTTATTGACCGTTTTTTTTACAAATAAGCATCTTGAGAAAAAAAATAACAGGACAACAGTAATACTTCTTACTATTATTCTTTCATCCTTTTTAATATCGTTTCAAAGACTTTATTTTCAGTTTGACTTGTCAGCAACAAAAAAATACACAGTATCTAGTATTTCAAAAAAATATACTCAGGCAATTGATGAAAATTTTACTGTAACATACTGGCAGTCAAGACAATTATCATCGTACTACCCTAGAACATCAGAGGTAATACAGTTTATTTCAGACTGGAGTCTTACAAATAAGAATATAGCGTTTCAGATTGTAAAAGCCTCTGAAACAGAGTTAAAGAAAAAAGGATTTGAGAGCCAGACTATAAAAAACAGGTCCTTTACAAAAGATGAGTATATTGACCTGTATGCTGTTGTTGAATTGGAGTATAAAGGTGCTAGAGTTCAACTTCCATTTGTTATTTCAGCAGATACTTTGGAGTATGATTTATGTCGAGCTGTAGAAAGTTTGACTGAACATAATCAAAAGACTGTTTATTTGGTAAGTGGAACAGACTATAAACAAGATAATCATTATCAGTATTTTACTCAGTGGTTAAAAGGCAGGGGCTTTAATACTGTAGAAGTATCAAAAGAACAGCTTGAATATTTATATAGTACAGTAAGTAAGGATGATCAGATAATAATCGCTGGAACTCAAGCTTTTAGTCAGCATGAAGCAGCTCTTATAGAAGAGCTTATTTTAAAGGGAATAAAGACAATTGTTTTTGCTAGTCCCTACAAAATCAATATTGAAGACGATTGGGCTGTTATAAAAAATAAAAATGATTATTTGCTTAAAAGTCTTAATAACTGGGGCTTTTATTTTGAAAATGCACTTATAAAAGATGATGACTGTTTATCTTTGTCTTTAGCCCGTCAAGCTGATAGCGAAAACGCGACTTTTGTAAAGTATCCTTTCTGGCTTAATATAAAGAATGATAATACAGTTAAGCAGGGAGTTAGTTTTTATTGGGCAAGTCCATTACTTTTGTATGACGGTTGTAAAAGTGTAATACAGACATCAGATAATAGTTATTTAGAGTATGAACAGCTGATAAATGGCGAATTGTATGCAGTTAATCCATTTGTTGTAGAAAAGCTAAAAAAATCATCATCTCAACGGCATGGAAATTATACAGTTCAGGCTCGTAAAACAGGTATTTTTAGTGGACTTTATTGTACTAGTTTCGGCGAAGAAAGTGATATAACAGTAATAAGTAATCCTTTATTTATTGACTCATATATGACCGGATATGCATATTCAGATCGCTATAGTTCATTTAGAAATTTTGACTATATATGTTCTATTCTACTTATGTTACGCAATAAAAGTGATCTTGCAGGACTTATTGAAAAAAACATTGATACACCTTCTTTAGATAAGATTACAAATGAAAAAGAGTTTTCAAAATATTATTTAGTTACGTTGATTATGAGTTTTATTGTTCTGCCTGTATTTTTTATTGTGTTTAACGGTATATGTATATTTGTTGATTCTTTAAAGTACAGAATTAAGGAACCGCAATGAGTAGTCTTAATCATAAACTTTGTATCTTGTGTTTTGTCTCTGCTATATTTCTAGTATTTTCTTTTATATATACTCCGTATAAAACAGTTGAAAGTGTTAGCTCTCATAGTATCTTGTTAAATCCAAAATACGTACAATCAATAAGTAAGATTCAGGTTGAAAAACAAGGTTCAAGTCTTTTACTTTACCAAAACTCAGCTGGACTTTGGTTTTGTACTGATGGTTTTAGTACAGTATTATGTGATGAAGTCTTTATAAACTCATTGATAAAAATGTTTACAACAGTATGTGATGTAAAAAAAAGTTCATCAAAACAAATGGACTGGCATTTGTTTGCACTGGATGACAATCAATGCACCAGTGTTACTATAATGGACGATGAACAAAACATATTATCAAAGGTGAGTTTTGGTAAAACTTCAGATATACTAGATGTAATATATTTTAGAGGGAAAAGCCAGTTAAGTGTATATGAAACTATAGATAATTTTTCAAAATTTTGTTCAACAGATATAAATACGTGGGCAGATAAAAATATAATACAGGGATTACAAAATA
>JAZUGE010000026.1:0-41230 GCA_045641045.1 Treponema sp.
TATTTCTATATCAGGGGGGGTTTATTTTATAAATCCCTAGGGTTTACAAAAAAAAGACTGCTTATTTAGAAAGTTTAAAAGGCTTATTTACAAAATATATAAGACTTAGATAAAAACTCGTTTTACTTGTAAAAAAAAAAAACTGATACCACAAAGTTTTTAACTTAGGTGATATCAGGTTTTAAATTATCTATGATTTATATTACTACTCTGCAAAACGAATCTTTTGCCACATTTCGTTATACTTATCAAGATCTTCACCAAGATCCTGCTTTAAAGTACATGTAAATGCCTGTGAAGCATCATACATAGGTTTTGCTGTTGTATAGTTTAAAGCTTCAAGATTAACTACACATGGGTAGCGGAACTGGTCAATAAACACAGCATAGTTTTCAGGTCTATGAAAAAAGTTAATAAACTCATTAGCAAGCTCATAGTGTGGTGCATCCTTTAAGATTACCATACAGTCCATTGTTGCAGGACCACCTTCGGCAGGGATAAAAAAGTCAATTGTATCATCCCAGCGGCTTTCATCAACTTCACCAAATACAATTTCAGGATAACCCTGACAAAGCCAGAAGTCACCATTTGCAAATGTCTTACCAAAACCTTCTGCATCAAATTTTGAAAGATTAGGTTTCCATTCCTTAAGGATCATATCAGTTGCATCTTTAAGCTCAGCTTCATTTGTACTGTTAAGATCATAACCTTTGTTTACAAGAGCACAACCGATTACTTCGCGCATTTCGTCCATCATTGTTGCATGGCCTGCAAACTGTGGGTCTGCAAAAATGTCATAACTGCGTGAGTAGTTTGGATTTGTAACCTTTGTTTTGTTTACGATAACACCAGTTGCACTTAATGCATATGGTACTGCGTACTTCATTTCAGGGTCAAAATCACATTTTTCGCGGATAACAGGATTAATTTTGTCGCGGTTTGTAAACTTGCTCTGATCGATAGGTCTAATCATACCTTGTTTGAGCATAATCGATACGTAGTCATTTGAAGGAACAACAATATCGTAACCTTTTGCACCAGCACGAAGCTTTGCATACATTTCATCACAGGTCGAGTAGTTGTCCATTTTAACTGTACAGTTAAATTCCTGTTCAAACTTACGTAAAAGGGACTCTGGAGTGTAATAAGTCCAGTTGTAAAGATACAAAACTCTTTCGTTCTTTTTTCCACAAGAACTAAGGTTCATGATACAGAATACTGCAAAAAAAGCAGCAAGGATTTTGTAGAAGTTTTTCAATTTAAAGCTCCCGAAAAAATCTTTTAGGTAACACCTCAATAATCTTGGCTATGCATACTATATAAGTATTACATGCTTCAGAATAATACCAACAGCAGAGCTTTGACAAAGAGTACAGTGGTAGAGCTGCATAATATCACAAATAAAACTCACTGTACACTGCATTTTTAAGACTTTTAACATGTATCTGTATAGATTTTACACCTGTGACCCAAGCACTTTTTAGGACAGAACCGGTATAGCCGATCATCTAAATAAAAAAGCCCCGTACACATTTTTTAATGCATACGAGGCTTATTGTGTATATTTAATTAAAGTTAATTAGTATACGCTCAAAATCTTTAAAAGTTTTTCTTTACCGATAATCTTCATAAAGTTTGCAAGGCGAGGACCCTGATCTTTATTGATAATAGCGTGGTACATTGCTGTAAATAATGCTTTTGCTTCAAGGCCAAGGCTTGTTGCAATATCATACATAGCCTGCTGACACTCTTTGTCTAAGGCAAAGGTATCAAGCTTAGTTACAACTTCGTCACGTACGCGCTGTACTGCAGTAAGCATATCACCTGTAATATCTTCAGCCTTTGAAAGATCATCACGGATCTTAAAGCAAAAATCAGGAGCACAGTCAGGAGCACTTTCGTTGATCCAGTACCATGCGCACTTGCAGCGACGACGCAATGTTTCAACCTGTTCAGGTTTAATATCCTTAAGTGTTGCAATAACAGCATCAATATCACCAGAATATGTCTGAAGCAATGTTGTCAGAAGACGGAATGGAACCTGATATGGCATTACCTTAGGCATACCGCTTTCAATCTGAGAAAGCTCATAAATACGCTTTTCGCGTAAGAATAAGTCATCACTCTTAGCCTTATCAACACCCCATGCAATACGTTCAGTACGGTCATAAGCTTCGTACATTGTAACTACATCAAGGTCAAAGCTGATACTAAACTCATGGTCAACTTTGTTCTGTGCAAAGATATAGCGTAATACTTCCGGTTGATATACTTCAAGAGCATCGATTAAAGAAATAACCTTACCCTTTGATGAAGACATCTTACCTGGTACACCCTTTAACTTAACAAAGTCATACTTCATTGTTACAGGAGCATCCCAGCCATATATCTTTTTTGAAACAAGCTTAGCTGTATCATAGCTTCCGCCTGGACTGATATGATCTTTACCACCTGGTTCAAAACAAACTTTTTCTTCGTTCCATCTCATTGGCCAGTCAACACGCCAGCCGAGCTTAAACTCTTTTGATGTACGAAGGTCCCCGTGTTCTTCGTGTCCACAGCTTGTACATTTATATGATACGCCGTACTCGCCGTCATAATCAGTAATTTCAGTAGTATCCTTGTTACAGTTACAGCAGAATGCTGCAACTGGCCAGTATACATCTTCAGCCTTCATCTTGTGCTCATCATCACGGTATGCATTTAAGCACTCCTTAATAAGCTCACGGTTCTGTAAAGCCTTTTTCATACCTTCGGCATATCGGTTTGCACGATAGCGGCTTGCCTGATAAAGGAACTCTGGATGGATACCTACACGTGGAAGCTGCTGCTCGATATCTGTTTCGTGATGGCGGGCATAGTTTTCATTACGGTCAAATGTATCTGGTACCATTGTAATTGGATAGCGGAGATATTTTTCAAGAACCTCAGGTTTTGGCATGTTGCCAGGAACCTTACGGAATACATCATAATCATCCCATGAATAAATAAAGCGAACGTTCTTACCGCGGTCGCGTAATGCGCGAACAATTAAATCTACAGTAATGATTTCGCGAAAATTACCGATGTGAACTGTTCCTGAAGGTGTAATACCTGAAGCACATGTATAAAGGTCTAAATCACCCTTTTCTTTAATGATTCTTGCAGCCTGCTGGTCTGCCCAGTGACATAATTCTTTAGAATCTCTTTGTGTATCGTTACTCATAATTGTAGAAGTATATTAAAAATAGAATATTTATACAATATGACAAGTCAATACGCACAGTTATGCATCAATACACCATACTAATCAAAGAGAGGATAGCACTCAAATCCCTGAGTACGAAGTTTTGCTGCAACAGAACCGTCACTTTTTTCATCTACAACAACAAGATAGTATGTACTTCCGCTGCTTCGTTTTTCACTGATGACTTTTGCATCAAAGCCCTTAGATTTAGCCTTGTCACAAAGAGTTTTCGCATTAGATTCTTCCCTGAAAAGGCCGAGCTGAAGTTTTGTTACTTTTTCAGATGATAAAGATGTTTCTTGAACAGGAGAAGACGAAGCTTCTTTTGTTACCTCAGGTATTGCCTCTCCTGCTTTTGGAACAAAATACCAGAAAGGAGCCGGCAAAAGCTGTATCTCACCCTTCACAATTGCAGCTTCTGGAGTTTTAGGACAGTTATTCTTTAGCTGTACTGCATATTTATCTTCACCTGTTATATGCCATAAAGTAAGAAGCAGAGACGGCAAAACACTTTTCATTGACGATAGCTCAACATAAGTTTTAAGAAGTGTAACACTGTCTTTAAGATCCTCTGCTTTTTCAAGAGTACAAAGCTTACTCCACTGCTCATAAAGTTTTATATGGGCAATAATATCATCATCCTTTGAGTTACGCACAGCTGAGTTTAAGTAACTGTCAGCACTAATACTGTCTCCGCAGGATAAAGCACAGCGAACTGCATCAATAACCAGCTGTTCACTGCTTTTTTTAGGCATACCCTCGCCATCTTTTGCAGCAATAGAAGCAGCCTGGGCATATGAGCTTTGTGCACTTTTATAGAACCCCATCTGTTCTTCAATACTGCCTGTAAAAGCTAAAAGACTGCGCCTTTCGGCATTATCAGTCAATGTCATTGCTGTTTTTGTAAGATAATCAATTGATTCAGTAACAGACTCAAGCTTTGCCGAGTGAGCAACTGCCTGTTTTGCGGTTAAAACCTGAGCAGTCAGATTAAAGTGTAATACCAGTGATGTGATTGATAATAAAATAAATAACTTTAGTTTCATATTTGGACTTTCTTACGTTATACTAATTGTAACTTAAAAAAACGATATTTTAAAGGAGGTATATAAATAAATGAAAAATGATCGATGGGTATTTCATCAGGATATAAAAGCACAGGATGCAGGCGAAGGGGTAAAACGAAGAGTTTTAGCTTACGGTGAAGAACTTATGTGCGTTGAAAACACCTTTCAAAAAGGTGCCGTAGGATCACTGCACCATCACCCTCATACTCAACTTACATATGTTGTAAGCGGTAAGTTTGAGTTTACTATTGACGGCGTTAAAAAGACTGTTACAGCAGGGGACACCATGCTCAAACAAAATAGTGTTGAGCACGGCTGTACATGTCTTGAAGCTGGTATACTTTTAGACATATTTACTCCATACAGACAGGACTTTGTTGAAGACTAAAAGTTGTTTGTATTTATTTTTGATTCTGGCTCTTTAGGTGTATCAGCAGTTTGTGATACACCTTTTTTTGTTTGCTTGACTGCATTTTTACCAGTGCCTTTTTCCTTATTTTTTGATTTACCAATTGTAAATGGTATCATTACAATTATGCCTGCAAAAAACGAAATAAGGACTGTCAAAAATGCAGGTACACTTTCAAAGGTATAAAAGATAACGCTAACATCACACTTGTTATCAAGGTTAAAGCCGCAAAATATTGTAACAATAACTAAAAGTATCATAGTACCCATAAGTTTTAATGGCATAGCGCATCTCCTTTAAGGCAAAAACCTTACTTTACAAGTGTACCTTTAAATGTGTTTCCGTTCAATGAGTCTAAATGAACTGTTACAAATGTACCAATTAAAGATTTATCAGCCTTAAACGCAACACGTTCATCACGATAAGTTTTACCAAGTACTTCAGACTCGTCATCACGGCTAAGTTTTTCAACAAGAATTTTTTCAGTAGCACCAACATGCTTTTGCATTTCGGTCTGAGTAATTTCAAGCTGAAGATCTATAACCTTTTGCAGACGCTTCTTTTTTTCGTCCATAGAAATCTGATTTGTCATAACTGCAGCAGGTGTACCTTCGCGAGGGTTAAAGTAGTACATAAATGCACTTTCAAACTGAACCTTGCGCATAAGGTCAAGTAACTCTTCAACATCTTCGTCAGTTTCACCAGGAAAACCAACCATAAGGTCTGTTGTAATTGAAACATTTGGAAGCTTTTTACGCATCATATCAACAAGACCAAGATAATACTCTTTTGTATAGTGACGGTTCATTGCCTTAAGAACACGATCAGAGCCGTGCTGTACTGCAAGATGAATACCGTTACAAAGAACATCATTTTTTGCAATTACATCGATAAGTTCTTCAGATAAATCTTTTGGATGGCTTGAGTCAAAGCGAACCCACTCAATGGTAGATTTTGTTTCTTTTAGATGATCTGCGACAATCTGCATAAGACGTGCAAAGTTAATTGTCGTATCAGATGTGTCTTCTGCAGACATTTTACCATGATAACTGTTTACATTTTGACCAAGGAGCATAACCTCACGTACACCACGCTTATTAAGCTCATCAAGTTCTTTAAGTATCTGGTCAACAGGACGTGAAACCTCACGACCTCTAAGATAAGGTACAACACAATATGAACAAAAGTTATTACAACCGTTCATAATAGGAACAAATGTACTAAATGCTCCTGCTTCTGCTGAAATTGGAGAGAACTGATAAACAGGATCTTCAGTAATAACACCGTCTCTCTTGTTGAACTTAAGTTCTTTATGCGGCAGTCCGTGCTCATTTTCTACATCATCAATCATATCATCAATGTGTGTTTTTGCATTTGAGCCAACGAGATAGTCAACTACAGGATATTTGATTTTCAATGACTTTTGAAGACGTTCAGCCATACACCCCATAACGGCAATTTTTATAGGCTTTGGTCCATCCTTTACATAAGCGGCAGCCTTTTCAAGTGTGCGATACTTTGCATCTGGTCTGCATGCTCTAACAGCTTTTAAGCCTGAGTACCAGCCAAGACGTCCAAATATGCGGTTTTCTGCAGTAGCGCGTACAGAACATGTGTTAAGTATTGCAAGATCACAAACCTCGGCATTTTCAGCTCTTGTCCATCCGCGTTCAATAAATCTCTGTTCAGCTGCAGCTGACTCCGCTATATTCATCTGACAGCCATATGTTTCAAAAAAGTAAGTCATAGTCTGTTGATACTACACGAAATCATAAAAGTTTGCAAATCAATATATTACTCATTGTATTAAGACAAGAACATAATTACAAACATAACAAAATTTTATTTTTGATTTTTTGACAATGCTATCTGCCTAAACTACAATAGATTAAGAACATTTTAAGTTTTACATACATTCGGAGGATTTATGAAAAAATCGTTATTAGTAATTTCGGCAGCTTCACTTGCTTTGCTCTGCGTATCATGCGGCGGTAAAAAGCAGACAGAAGCTTTATCACCTGTACAGGAAATTATTGCACAGGCACAGAACATGAGCTTTGATGAACTTTGTAAGAAAGCCATTGAAGAGTCTAAAAATGCCACATTAAAGGGTATTGGTAACTCAAGCCGTGGTAAAACTGCAGGAGCTTCGTTTGTTAAGTATCTGAAAGAACTTGACCCAAGCTATGCAGGAGCAATTGAGTGGTCACAGCCAAAAAACAACTCAATTTTTACAACATTAAATGTTGATTATAAATCAACTAATCCTGAGTATTTTATGACCCTTATTCAGGATGGTAACCAGATCCAGAGCAAAATGATGGATACTGGTGTCTTACGTACTTTTATCCCTAAAGAATGGGCTGAAGCAAATAAACTTGAAGCTAAAGACTATCCTGCTCTTTTACCATTACAGACATTAAATAAAATTTTTATGTACAACAATGTTAATGGAACAAAGTTTACAAACTGCTGGGACTTTGTTGGAAAAGATACTTCAGGTCTTTACATGGATGTAAACTCTGAGCTTGTTGGTAAAAACTTTTTATACATGCTTACACAAGATAAATATGCTACATGGCTTAAAAATGCATTTGACAAACTTGATGCTTCAAAGCAGGCTTATTTTAAGCCTGTTATCGAAGAATGCGACAAGCTTGCAAAAACATATGGTCTTGAAAGCAGCAATGCAAAATATGGTCTTGCATGGGTACAGTTATGGGTTAAAAACTATCATGCCGAAACAGATGATGGTCCTATTTGTAATGAGCTTGTAACAAAGTCTGCTGCCGGTGAGTTTGCTCTTATTGTATACTCAAAACTCCGCTCAGTAACTGAAACTGCTGAAGCAAGTGTTAATAACATTACAGTTGCAGCATACAGCGATGATTATACTGGTATTGGTGGATACGGTTACTGTCATTACCTTGAAGTTCTTGACTCATCTCCATATCCATGGACTGCATGTGCATTTATCTCATACATGGTTACAAAGCTTGATGGATTTACTGCATGGGGTAAAGATATGGGTGGCTATTCAGCTAACCCTGCCCTTGCTGCAGAAAATGAAGCTAAGTTTAACCACAGTAAAGCAGGTGGCACACAGTTCCCTGCTAAAAACGACCGCGGCTTTGACTGGTGGGCTGGTGAAAATGGCGGACAGCTTGTAATTGAAGACCCTCAGTACTGTGCAGAAGTATCACTTGACCTCGGTGACTGGATAGATATTATCCGCGCAGGCAGATAACTTTTTCTTTTCAAAATATAAGTAAACATAGCAAAATGCTCTGTCAATGTCGTGATAAAGTTTGTTTATCACGATTATTGGCCGGGGCATTTTGTATTATTTCATTCAAAAAGAGGTTCAGATGTCACAAAGTATAACATTACAGCCAACGGCTCTTACACTTAAGACAAATCAGTTAAAAACATATTTTTCAAAACCTCAAAATCTGATTCTTCTGGCATTTGGTATTGTTTTATCAATTACAACAATAGCTCCTATTGTATACCTTTTTCAGGACACAATAGCCGTACATGCCGGTACAGTAGATGCATTACGAACAGGGTTAAAAGAAGGTCAGTTTACCTTATATAACTGGGTTGACCTTTTTACCGGCCGTCTTGCAAAATCTAATTTATGGATACCACTGGTTAATACCCTTGTTTTATCAGTATTAGCCTGTGTAATATCTATCTTTTACGGAGGTATTTTTGCATATCTTGTAACAAGAACAAACCTTGTTTTTAAAAAGTATCTCAGTGCAATTTTTATATTTCCATATATTATGCCTCAGTGGACTTTGGCTATGGTATGGCGAAACGCATTTTACTCAAATGCAGTAACCCATGGTTCAGACGGTCTTTTGGCTTCACTTTTTAATATACACATGCCTGTATGGTGGTGTCAGGGTTTATTTCCCTGTGCAATTGTTCTTGGCATGCATTATGCTCCTTTTGCATATATTTTAATAGGCGGTATTTTTCGCAATATGGATGCAAATCTTGAAGAAGCAGCAACCATATTGGACACTCCTAAATGGAAGTGTTTTATGTGTGTTACAATACCTCTTGTAAAACCTGCTATATTATCAACTATTCTTTTAGTTTTTGGCAGTGCAATGGGATCATATCCGGTACCTCATTACCTTGACTTTACAACTTTATCAACTAAATATGTCGGCTTAAGCTCATCACGAGCAGGTGAAGCAAGTATCATAGCTGTAATAATGATGATATTTGGTATACTTATACTCCTTGCAAACCAAGAAAGTACATCAAGCCGTAAAAACTACACAACAGTTACAGGTAAATCAGGACAGATAAGTAAAACAAATCTTGGATCTGCAGGCAAATACATTATTGCGTTTATTTATTTTGTATTTACACTTTTTACTGCTATATATCCTATTATTTCTTTTGCTATCGAAACATTTTTACCTAATCCTGGTGACTACAGCTTTATAAAAACAATGAGCCTAACACACCTGACAACTAAATGGTGGACAACTTCAGATACTTTAGGAGAATACGGTTTATTTGGACAGCTTGGTATGCTTTACAATGTTCAGATACGCAAAGCCTTTTTAGGCCAGCTGTTTGTTGCAGTATGCTGTTCCCTTATTGCAGGTACTATAGGAACCCTCACAGGTTATGCAGTAAGTAAAAACAGACGCAGCAAATGGGCGGCATATGTAAACTCTGTAGCTTTTTTACCTTATCTTATGCCAAGTCTTTCAGTTGGTGTTGCTTTTTTAATTTTTGGTAAACACCTGTCAATCGGTGGATCATTTTTGATTCTTATTATTACAGGTACTGTAAAATATATACCATTTGCCAGCCGAAGTGCACTTAACTCAATGCTTCAAATCAGCGGTGAAATTGAAGAAGCTGCTCTTATACAGGATATACCATGGATTAAGCGTATGATTAACATAATCATACCAATACAAAAAAGCTCAATAATATCAGGCTTTTTGCTGCCATTTATGACTTGTCTGCGTGAACTCACACTGTTTATGCTTTTGTGCGACCAGTTTAAGATCATGACAACAGCCATGGACTATTTTGACGAAATGGGCTTATACGCTTTTTCAAGCGGTATGAACCTTATTCTTATTGTTACTATTTTGATTTTTAACGCTCTTGTTAACAAACTTACAGGGGCAAGCATTGATAAAGGCGTGGGAGGAAACTGATATGCCACAAATTAAACTTACAGACGTAACAAAAAGATGGGGCAAATTCTACGCTGTAGATAACCTCAATCTTACAATAGATGATAATGCATTTGTAACTCTTTTAGGTCCTTCTGGATGTGGTAAAACTACAACACTGCGTATGATTGCAGGTCTTGAAACACCAACAAGCGGACGTATACAGATAGGCGACAAAGTAGTATTTGACTCTGAACAGGGGATTAATATACCGGCAAATAAACGCAAAGTTGGTTTTTTGTTTCAAAACTATGCATTGTGGCCAAACATGACTGTTTATAAAAACATTGCATTTGGTTTAAGCAACATAAAGGAACAATTACCTTTATATGATTTTGAAGCTAAAACTACAGAGCAAATACAGACGATATTACGTACAAGTCCTGAGTTTATTGATCTTATTAACAGCTGCAGGGACAAGGACAATAAGATTGATGAAACAAAGGCTCTTATGAAACTGGTTGATACATATACAGTTTCAATGATGACTGCAAAAAAAGTTTTTGGCTTTAATCTGCATTCAGACAGTAACTATCTTGCAAAGGTAAAAGAACTGGAGCAAAAATACGCAAAAAAACTCATTGATATTCAAAATACGTACAAAACAAAGGGGCTTGAGCTTAACGAAGACTTTGCCATATTAAAAGATGGTAAAATTCTTACAAAAGAGCGTAAGCTTTCTGAAGAAGAAATTGACCTTGCAGTACGCAGAGTATCAAGAGTTGTAAAAATCGGTATGTTTATGGACAGATATCCTGCTGAACTTTCAGGTGGACAGCAGCAGCGTGTTGCAATAGCCAGAACTTTAGCCCCTGAGCCTAGTGTACTGTTTATGGATGAGCCATTATCAAATCTTGATGCAAAACTGAGACTTGAAATGAGGTTCGAACTCCAGAGACTACATATTGAGACAGGCAGTACTTTTGTTTATGTAACTCATGACCAGATGGAAGCTATGACATTAGCAACAAAAATATGTCTTATAAACAATGGTGTATTACAGCAATATGATGCACCTCTTGATGTTTATAACAGGCCAAACAATTTATTTGTAGCTGATTTTGTTGGTAATCCTTCAATCAATTTTATTAATGCCCAGGGGGAGCAGCAAAGTGATAAAAGTCTTAAATTAAAAATTTTTGACGATAAAACAATCACTTTTGTTCCACAAAGTGACTTTAACCTTGAGCAATGGTACAAAGAAAGGGATGAAAGCATTGAAAAAGAAGCAGCAGTGCTTAACACCTTATCGCAGACAAAGGGCTATGTCGAAAAAGCAAATAAAGACGATGTATTTAAGTACCACATTGCAAAAGTTAATGAAGAACAAGTGTTTGGAGGCTCAAAAGAGTCTCCTGCTCAAAACGGAGACTTTGTAATAGCTGTAAGACCTGAGTACATACAAATACAGGATGATGGTTTATTTAACTGTGAAATAAGTGGTGCAATGCCTACTGGTATGGAGTCAACAATAAAAATTAAGATTGGCGAGTATCTTTTGACAGGTGTTATATTTGGCAGCTTAACTTATGCAATTGGTTCTGAGCACAAGTTCTCAATTCAGGGCTGTCAGGTACTTTTATTTGACCGTAAGAGCGGCAGATACATAACCCACGGAAGTATAAAAGCTTAATCGGAACTTTTTTGTATAAGCTGCTGAACTGCCATACGTTATACACAACGGATGCTTCAGCAGCTTATATTACAGCAAGCATCTACTGCCTGTACTCTGTAAAGGCGTAGGCATTATGATTATGTATGCTTTCAAAGTTTGTACACTCTACACTGAAATATGTAAATGGTTTTTCAATATCAAAGTTTTTTAGTGCAAGATAAACTTCACGGACAACATCTTCGACAAAACGAGGATTTTCATAAGCATGCTCAGTAACATACTTTTCGTCACTTCGCTTTAAAAGGCTGTAAAGGCTGCAAGAAGCAGCGTTTTCAACAGCTTTAATTACATCTTCAATCCAAAACAATTCAGTATTTTGTAAAACTACTTTTACTATTCCTCGTTGATTGTGAGCTCCATACTCACTTATAGCTTTTGAACAAGGACAAACTGTAGTAACGGGAACCGCAACTGAAACATAAAAATCTTTATGGTCTTCACTTACAATACCCTCATATGTACACTCATAACTCATCATGCTCTTCATTTTTGAAACAGGGGCTTCTTTTTCCATAAAGAAAGGAAACTTCATAGTACCAAATGCTTTCTGAGCATCAAGGGAAACCCTTATTTGATCAAGCATCACTAAAAACTGTTTCATCCCCAGGTTATTATGATATTTATGAAAAATCTCAACAAACCTGGACATGTGAGTACCCTTATAATCATGAGGAAGATTAACAAAAAGATCAATTTCAGCTGTACTGTCCTGGGTTTTATGCTCTTTATCAAGAACTTTTACAGGATACGATAACCCCTTGACACCAACCTTTTGTAAAGGAACTGCTCTCGTATCAGGGGTATTTTGTACATCAATCATATTAACCTCGTTGTTATTTTAGTCCACTATTAGTTTACTGTCTGATAGTATTTTCAGCAGCTTCAAGTGTATTATATATAAGCATTGCAATTGTCATAGGCCCTACACCACCTGGAACAGGTGTTATAAACGAAGCTTTTTCTTTAATTGCATTAAAATCTACATCACCTTCAAGATGAAAACCACTTTTTTTACTTGTATCCGGGATACGGTTTACACCTACATCAATAACAACAGCACCATCTTTTACCATATCAGCTGTAATTGTACCTGGACGACCTGCTGCTGCAATAATAATGTCTGCATTTTTAACATATTCTGCCATATTTTTTGTACCTGTATGACAGATTGTAACTGTAGCATTATATTCTTTGCGAAGCATAAGTAAAGCAACAGGTTTACCAACAATATTACTGCGACCAACTACAACGACGTTGGCACCATCAGTTTTTATGTTCATTTCTTTAAGCATTACCATAATACCGTGAGGTGTACATGGTAAAAATCCATGCCGGCCAATAACCATATTACCAACACTTACAGGATGAAAGCCATCAACATCCTTTGATGGGTCAATAGCCATAATGACCTTGTCTTCATTTATATGTTTTGGAAGAGGGAGCTGAACTAATATACCGTGAACTTCAGGATCTTTGTTAAGTTTATCAATTACACAAAGGAGCTCTTCTTCACTAATATCTTCGCTTAGTTCAAGACTTTTATCAATCATACCGGCTTCAGCCAGAGCTTTACGTTTACCGGTAACATAACTGACACTTGCAGGATTTGAGCCTACCAGAATAACTGCCAGACAAGGGTTAATACCTTTTGTCTTAAGTTCCTGAACTTTCTGGGCAACACCAGATTTAACCTTTGCTGCAATTGCTTTTCCATCAATAATTGTAGCGCTCATAAAACCACCTCTTACCTTTATTTTAATTTCTGTATACCTGTAACCTGATAGACTGTTTTGCATTTTAAATGTATAGTATTTTCGCCCGGCAAAATATACAGCGTCGGTCTGAATATACATGATTTTTTACAAAATTGCTATCTGAAATAAAAAAAGATATCACTAAAAGCGAGGAAACATGAAACGCATAGCCGCAATTTTCTGTGCATTTGCATTATTATGTACACAGGCATTTTCACAAAACATCAGTTTATTAAAAGATGAGCAGTCTGATGAAAAGGACTTAATGAGCTACAGAATGAATGAGCCAGGCGACCAGTTCATCAAAATTGGTCTTATGGTGACTTTTCCTCTTAATTTTGGAGGTGATTTTCCTTTATACAGAGACGGACAGCTGTCAACCGGTGGAGCAGGTTCCCTTGGCTACCACAGATTTATAACAAGTGAAATTGCAGCAGGTTTTGACGTGCAGTTTGGTTATAACCCTACTATCGGTGAAAATATTTTTACTTATGTTCCATTTATTTTCAGTGTAACATACCAGCCTACATGGAACCGATTAGAGTTTCCTATGACATTAGGACTGGGCTTTGCTATGGAAAACTACCTTAACCGAACATATTTTCCAGGCTTTGTGCTTAAGCCTCAGGCAGGTATTTTTTATCGTGTAAGTCCTGGCTGGTCATTTGGTGTTGAAGGTGATTTTATGTACCTTCCACAACACTATGATAACTCTAAATACGATGACTACGGTAACTTTGCTTCGTTCATGATTGCAGCAAGATACCATTTTTAGGAGCAGTTGTATGAGTAAGATATTATTAAAAACCGTTTTTTTAACCGTTATCTTTAGTTCAGTTTTATTTTCATCATGCCATGGCGTTATTTTTGATACAATCAGAGACGAAGTAAAGCTCGAAAAAGCCCAGGTAACTGGTGATATACACTCTATCGTACGACAGACAGTAAATGGCGACGAGTATCTTTTTGTTCAAAATGGTAAGATATACAGAAAACTTGCTTCAAAAGACTCGTCAGGCTGGGAAAACTTAGGTAAACCTGAAAGTTCTTCAACAATAGTAAAATTGGCAGCTGATGCAAACTACCTTTATGCTCTTGCTTTGTATTATAAAAAGGACTCCGACGAAGGTGAAAATGTCGTGTCATCATACTCTGTATTATATTCGGCAGATGGTGGCATTACATGGGCTGATTCAGATAGTTTTACCGGCATTTCATCATCTTACTCACCTATATTATTCTGTACAAACTCTGTTTATGCACAGGGACGATATGCCTACATCAGAAGTTATGATACAAATACTTCAGCATATGCTATTTATCAGCTAAATGGTTCATCAGCAACTTTAGTATACAATACATCAACAGCTGACCCTACCGGCACTGCAAGTACTTCGACATTAAGCTGTGCATATTTTAATGGTAATGTATACTTTAGCAACAACTACGCTATCGAAACAAACGGTACAAGCTATGCAGCAGATGATGCTGATATAATTTATACAGCAAACTCTGATACAATATACTGGGAGCCTAAGTCAACTTTTACAGGTTCTTTTTCAACAAACGACAACAAGTCAGATGTAAACACAGGTGTTATATACTCAATGGCCTTAACAGCTGATTATATTGTTTTAGGTACAAGTTCTGGCATTAAGCATGCTTCTCTACCATTAACATCAACATCAGGTACTTCAGATTTTTCAACAAATGCTGAAACAACATTATCAAGCTACTATGAAATATATAATGTACTTGCAGTAGAGCCTGGTACAAGCGAAACAGCCGGAATCCTCTACGGTACAACTGAATATGAAGGTTCATCATCTAGTACTTCAGCAACATTTAGTAATGTTGGTCTGTGGGCTTACTACGCAAGTCGTGGCAGCTGGAACAGAGAATAACTGATAAACTAAACTGTAATGAAAGATTTATCAAAAAATTATACAAAGTGGGTTGCCTGCTGGGGCAATGCCACTTCCATTACAGATCAAAAAGAGTCCCTTTACTCAAAAGACATAACGCTGCGATATCCTGTTTATATGTGTTTTGACGGAAATAAGATTCGCCTTCATTTATCAAACTTAACGGGGTCTCAGGATGTTGTTATTGACCAGGTTTTTGTCGCTTTATCGTCCTCTCCTACCTATACACCAGTTCCTGTACGTAATAACGGCCAGACAAGCATACATATACCGAAAGGTAAAGAAATTGTAACCGATGAGGTTGATATATCCATCCATGCTGGGGACTATATAGACGTAAGCTTTTATTTAAAAGATTACACCCAGATGAACTCAGGAACTTTAATCACAGGTCCCTTGTCTACAGGTAAGTACAGTTATGGCAATTACGCTGCTAATAAACAGTTACCACTAGACTTTACACGAAACACAAACTGGTTCTATTTTTTAAATACGATAGATATTTATACAAAAAGCTGTAACAGAGCTATTATATGCTACGGCGACTCTATAACAGCACAAAGCTGGCCTGATTATCTGACTTTAAGATGCAAAGAGCAGGATTATAATACTGTAGCAATAATCCGCCGAGCAGTTAGTGGGACTCGTATTTTACGCCAGTATGACTGTATTACATATAAAGCATATGGCTTAAAGGGCGAAGTCAGATTTCCCATTGAAATGGAGTGTGCAGGTGCTGATACTGTAATAATACAACACGGCATAAATGACATTATTCATCCTGTAGGCAGTGAAGTAAACCCCTTCAGACCATGGAGTGATATGCCAGATGTAAAAGACTTAACAGATGGCATACTTAACATATATGTATCCTATGCAAAATCAAAAGGTTATAAGGTATATTGTGGTACATTACTCCCGATAAAAGGATGGAGAACGTACACAACTGAACGTGATTTTATACGTACCGAGTTTAACAATTGGATTAGGAGCAATAAATCATTTGATGGCTGCATTGATTTTGATAAGGCTGTACGAGACTCTCAACATCCTGAACAGTTTGCTCTAGGTTTTGACTCAGGTGATCACCTGCATCCGTCAGAGCTTGCATATAAGGCCATGGCAAACTGTATACCAGATGCTTTATTAAAATCTTTAACATAAACTGTCCATAATGTATAATCGTATATGCATTATGGAAGACTTATTTTCAACAGCAAAAGCACAGCATGAACCTCTTGCATCCCGCATGAGGCCCCGTAATCTTGATGAGTATATTGGACAAGATCATATCGTTGGCAAAGGCAGACTTTTACGTAGAGCCATCGCGGCAGACCAGCTTACTTCTGTTATTTTTTATGGTCCCCCAGGTTCAGGTAAAACAACATTGGCAAGGGTTATCGCTAACCACACAAAGTCAAATTTTATAACTTTAAACGCAGTTTTAACAGGAGTTGCAGATATAAGAGCTGCAATAAAGCAGGCCGAAGAGTATTATAATCTTTATAACCGTCATACGATTCTTTTTGTTGACGAGGTTCATCGCTGGAACAAGGCACAACAGGATGCCCTTTTACCATGGGTTGAAAACGGTACTATAATTTTAATAGGCGCTACAACCGAAAATCCATTTTTTGAGGTAAACAAAGCTTTAGTCAGCCGTTCTCGAGTTTTTCAGTTAAAACCATTAACCAGTGATGATTTAAAAAAAGCCAGCACAATGGCCTTAACAGATACAGAACGGGGCTACGGACACTGGAACATTCAGTTTGAAACGGGAGCTCTTGAACACCTCATCGACACTGCAAATGGAGACGCACGATCCCTTTTAAATGCTCTTGAGCTTGCTGTTGAAACAACACCTGAAAAATGGTCTCCATCAAGTACACCGCCTGTACCAGAATGGGGCAGCACAATATATATCAGTAAAGAGGCTTGTGAAGAGTCCATTCAAAAAAAAGTTGTACTTTACGATAAGGATGGAGACTATCACTACGACATAATTAGTGCCTTTATAAAAAGTTTAAGAGGCAGAGATCCCGATGCAGCAATGTACTGGCTTGCCCGTATGGTACGTGCAGGAGAAGATCCTGATTTTATTTTTAGACGTATGCTTATATCGGCCTGCGAAGATACCGGTATGGCAGATCCCTATGCACTAAGTGTTGTTACAAGTTGTGCCCAGGCTTTTGACAGAGTTGGTATGCCAGAAGGCAGATACCATCTTGCACATGCAGCATTATATCTTGCAACTTCCCCTAAATCAAACAGCTCAATGGCTTTTTTTGATGCCCTAGCTTCGGTCGAAAAAGAAGATGCAGATGTACCAAATCATTTAAGAGATGCAAATAGAGACTCAGAGGGATTTGGACACGGAGACGGGTATCTTTATCCACATGCATATCGAGACCATTGGGTTGCCCAGCAGTACCTGCCGGATGCATTAGTAGGACGAGTATTTTATACACCGACTAATCAGGGCTATGAAGCTAAAATACGCGAAGATGTACTTAGTCGCAGAGAACTACAGATTACACAGATTCTCGAAAACAGTATTAGGGAAAACGCTGAAAAAAGTGATAAAAGCGAGTTTGGATCAAACCCAATAGCACAATGGTGGGTAACTGATCATTTTAAGACAGAACATGAAGCAAAAGGTGAACAACTAACCTTTAGTCCCAAAGATAATCGAAAAGAATCAGCTTTAGACAAAGCTGACAGATCATGGAGAGCACGTCTAGACACAAACAGAACTGAAGTGCTTTTAAGTATACGCAATAATATGACTAAAATGGCAAATCTATGCCGTCACTACAGGTCTCTTGTATGGAACGCAGATGACGGTCTGCTTTTATGGGAAATCGCACGAAAAACACCTGAAGGCGTTACATGCGGTCTGTGTCGAAGTCAAAAAGGGCTCGAAGTTTTAGATCAGTATGGACGGACATTAAATGAGCTTGATAAACCAATTCTTTTAACATACCCTACTGATAAAGCCGGATATCTGTCCCCTGAAAGTTTTAAAGATATATTGCAATCCTTTCAGTATAAAGGTGCTGTATTAGACAGAATCTTTTTCAGAGATCCATTTGCATCTGTTAAGGCTGTCGAAGCTTTGGCACAAGCCTTTTTAACTGTAACTAAGCCTGTTCCTAAAGAAAGGGATTATGCTTTTACTGACGAAATTGATGACCCGCAGCACGATAAAAAAAATGCAGACACAGATAAACCTTTATCACCTTCATGGCTTGCAGTAATTGCCCAGCGTATACCGCGAAACGGACAGCGCATTTCAGACATTATCAAAGACCAGATATTAAAGAATGCACCAAATGAAGCTATTTTTGATATTGCTGACAGAATAAAAACTGCAGAAGAATCATTTTTTACATCATGTGACAATGTGTTATTTAACTGGGACAGTGAGACAATTTGTAAAATCTTTAGTGATACAGGTTTTGCAGTAAGAGCTGACTTACAGATATTAACAGAAAAACGACGTATTACAGATATTGAAATAGACAGATGGTTTGATACAAATACTAGCGCATATGGTAAAGCACTAATTCAAAATGTTTCTGGCGAAGAAATAGAAAAAATAAAAAACCTTCTTAAAACCTATGCACAAAAACAGCTTTTTAACTGGAATAGCGAAGTTCTATATTTAACAGTTGGAGAAGTATAAATTGCATTGCACAGACAATTTATGCTACAATGTGCGTAAATTGCCGTGTAACGCGGTATTTTTAGGAGTAAATAATGAACTTTATCTTTTTAGGCCCACCAGGTGCAGGCAAAGGTACACTTGCAAAGGAAGTTGCTCAAGCTTATGCAATCCCACATATTTCAACTGGTGATATCTTCCGTGAAAACATTAAAAACCAGACAGAACTGGGTAAAAAGGCAAAGGCTATCATTGATGCCGGCGGACTTGTAAGTGATGAAATCACTATTGACCTTGTTAAGGATCGTCTTTCAAAAGATGATACAAAAAATGGTTATATTCTTGACGGATTTCCACGTACAATCCCACAGGCACAGGCTCTTGAAACATTTGCAAAGATTGATGCAGCTGTAAACTTTGATATCGAAGACAATGCAGTTGTAGACCGTCTTGGCGGACGCATCTGCTGTAAAGAATGTGGCCAGATGTATCATATAAAGAACAATCCTCCAAAAGTTGAGGGAAAATGTGATAAATGTAATGGCGATCTTTACACTCGCGATGATGATAAACCTGAATCAATCAAGCATCGTCTCGAAGTTTACCGTCAGTCAACAGCACCTCTTATCGACTTCTACAAAGAAAAGGGAAATCTTGTTGATGTTGATGCAAAACCAGCTCCAGAAGCTGTACTTGGTGAGTTCAAGGCAAAGTTTCCAAAAAACTAAGATATATTGCTAATTAAAGCTTATAAAAAAAGTTCTGCTCAATCAGTTTTTTGATTAGGCAGAACTTTTTTTATATATCTATAAATGATAATGGCGGTACAATTACAAAAGAAGCACCATGGGCTGTACAGTATACTCCAGTCATAAAAAAAGATTTATCAGTATTTTCAAATGGCAGATGAAGACTGCGTACACCATTATAAAAACTTTTAAAAAGATTGTCCCAATGAACAGGTATCACCACAGAAGGCTTAACTTTTGCCAAAGTGTTATCAAAAAAAGCTGATACTTCTTTTTTTTTACATTTGGAAAGATTTGTAAAACTTTGAAACATTACATCAGCTTTTATACTATCCAATTCGCCCTGCAAATAGTTAAAGCTAGGTCGTATTAAATATGATTTTCCGCTATGTTCAATGTAAAAGTCAACAGAACCACCTTCCTTGTAATGGCGCATTGAACAAGGCTGTTTTAGTGGCTTCAATATTTTATCCCCGATATCATTGTTAAACCACATTGGTTTCGAGTGAATACTTTTTAAGACTTTAATTTTAAAATCACCTATTTCATAAGTTTTTTCATAGTCATACTCATGCACCTGTTTATCACTCACGCATCCACCTTTTGCTACATTGACGGCAGATGATGTCCCATATGTATCACATTTTGTCTTATTTGCAATATAAGCTAAATCAAGAACATGGTCATAATGAGTATGCGAAATAAAAACAGCCTTTAACCTGTTTATTTGAAAGTTAGCAAACAAACGGTCAATACAGTTTTTATCGGTCTTAATCGAACTAAACAACAACTTTGCAATGCCTGGGCGACTCATACAGCAGTCAAACAAAACCTGATCAGTACCATCATCAAAGAGTAAAGTTGTTATACCTAGATATGTCACTCTCATTACACACTCCGTCTGTTAAATGATACTATCGAAAAATATATCGCTGTAAATTAAAACAACAAATTATAAAAAAGATTTCTCAATAAAAATAACACATCAGAAATTGAAGTTTCAAAGTGTAATACGCTATTTATATTTCTATCTTGAAAGATACATATTGCTCTGATACATTTTAAGGTATGTCATTAAACTGTAACGAAATTAACCTTATATTAAACGAACTGAATATAGCCGGAACCTTTATGCAGGAGATTGTACAACCAAGTTACGACTCTATTGCCTTTTATACATACAAACCAGCTCAAGCAAAAACTGTTTTTGTAAGTCTTAACTCATCATCGTGCCGCATAAATGAAACACGAAAAAAAATAACCAAAAATGATAAGCCACTTCGTTTTATGGAACTTTTACGATCAAAAATCAAAGGTGCACGTATTACAAGTATAGAACAAATCAATGATAACCGAATTATAAAGATTTCACTTGTAAAAGAAGGACCAATCATTGTTATGCCTGCAGCCCAGGAAAAATTTGCAAAAAAAAAAAGGCACACACCAGATCCTGATGCAGACACTACTGAAGAGTATTATTTATATATACGACTATGGAGTAATGCTGCAAATATATTTCTCACTGATAAAAACAATATAATATTAGACTCCTTTTATCGCCGACCTGCAAAAAATGAGATGAAAGGCGAAGTATTTATTATTCCAGAGCCTAAGCAAACTGATAAACAATGGCCAATACGTGATTTTGCTGAACTAAGTGCACAATACGCAAAAGAACATCCTGATTATCCTGAGCTTTCATTTAATCAAAAAGTTGATTTATGGTACTCAACAAATGCAGCTCAGTCGTCAATTGAGTCTTTATTAGAGCAAGCAGGCAAATGGTATAACGAAAAACACTCAAAGCAAAAAAATGCTTTGGACAAACTTATTCAAAAAAAGAATGACTTTTTACATGCAGATTCCTGGAAACACCAGGGTGATTTAATATTATCATACTCATATTTAATCCAAAAGGATTCAAACTTTTTAGAGTGTGAAGATTATGATACTGGTAAAACAATAAGTATAAAAATTGATCCAAAACTCTCTGCTCAGCAAAATGCTCAAGTATACTACGACACATACAAAAAGCAGACATCAGGTCTTGAAGATCTTGAGCATGACATAGCAATGTCTCAAAAAGCATTAATTGACCTTGAAAATCTTTACCAGTCGATGCTGAAAGAACAAAATCCAATCAAGCTTGAGCAGGTTATCCGTAAAACACAAAAACCTCGTCAGCAGGAAAAACGAACCCACCCAGGACTTAGCTACACAATTGACGGATGGTATATTCTTGTAGGCCGTGATGCAGATGAAAACGACGAACTGTTACGACATTATGTAAAGGGATTTGACATGTGGATGCACACGCGAGACTATGCAGGGGGCTATATCTTTATTAAAAACAGGCCTGGAAAAACAATCCCTTTAGACATTTTACTTTATGCCGGAAACCTGGCCGTTTATTACTCAAAAGCTCGAAAAAACGGTAGTGCTGATTTATATTACACACAGGTTAAACATCTTAGACGTGCTAAAAATGGTCCAAAGGGGCTTGTTTTACCTACAAACGAAAAAAATCTCCATATCGAACTTGATAACACAAAACTCAGGCGACTAGACGAGATTTCAAAGGAACAGGAAGGAATTTAGTAGTGACTGTACGAAAAATGACTATTGCAGATTATGACGAAGTTTATAAACTTTGGAAAAATTGTTCTGGTATGGGATTAAATAACCTTGATGACTCAAAGGATGGAATTGCCCGATTTTTACACCGTAATCCAAATACTTGCTTTGTTGCACAAGATAAAAGTATAATAGGGGTTATTATGGCAGGCCATGACGGCCGGAGGGGATTTATATATCACACATCAGTAAGTCCTTTACACAGGCACAAGGGGATTGCAACTCAACTTGTAAAACAAGCTATCTCTTCACTCAAAGCCGAAGGAATAAATAAAGTTGCTCTTGTAGTCTTTGAAAAAAACATTGCCGGGAATACATTTTGGGAAAAGCAAGGTTTTACAGCCAGAGAAGATTTAGTTTATCGAAATCTTGCCTTAACAGATATTATCCGCATAGATAGCTGATAAACACAGTTTATAAAAATTACAAAAATTCAGTCTACTTGTAAAAGCTAATCACATTATATACAATTACAAATACTTAATCATATATATGTGCAGAGGGGTTATAATGAAAATAAGTGAGATACTAAATAAAAAAAAATTAACAGTAAGTTTTGAAATCTTCCCTCCCAAAAAACAAGACGCTTTTGAGTCAGTAAAAAGTACTGCAGTAGAGCTTACAGCTCTCAACCCAGACTTTATTTCGATTACCTATGGTGCAGGTGGAACAAGCAGAACAAACACCAGTGACCTCGCAAATGTCATTGAAAAAACCGGCGTCACAGCCTTAAATCACCTAACATGTGTTAGATCCTCAAAAGAAGAACTGAAAGACTGCATAGATGAGCTGAAATCAAAAAATATCTCAAATGTTCTCGCACTTCGAGGTGACTTACCAAAAGATACTTTTGAAGGTGAGGATGTTTTTCCTTCTGGTTTTAAGCATGCTAGTGACCTAGTTCCAATGTTAAAAGAATCAGGTTTTTGTGTTGGAGGAGCATGTTATCCAGAGGGACATCCCGAAAGTACAAACCGTAATATTGATATTGATAACTTAAAATATAAGGTTGATGCAGGAGTTGATTTTTTAACAACTCAGATGTTTTTTGATAATGATATGCTTTACTCATATCTATATAAGCTTCAGGCATCAGGTATTCATGTACCAGTGCTTGCTGGCATTATGCCTATAACAAATGCAAATCAGGTCAGTCGTATGATAGACCTGTCAAATGCCTTTGTACCACGCAAGCTTTTAGCCATCTGTGACCGCTTTAGGGACAACAAAGAAGCTATGATGCAAGCAGGTATTGCCTATGCAACCGATCAGATTATAGACCTCATCAGCAATGGCGTTAGAGGTATACATATCTATACAATGAATAAACCTGAAATTGCTAAAGCCATAATGAAAAACATAGATAGTATTATAACAGCAAGCAACCTCTGATTTTGATTTAGACAAGGAATGTATAATGGATTTTAAAACGTATCTTAAAAAGCAGCAGTCAAAGGGGCTACCTGTATTTTTTGATGGAGGAATGGGATCAATGATCCAGTCCTCAGGTATTACTGAATATAATATTCCCGAAGATCTGAGCATAACTCATCCAGACCTCATAAAAAATATTCACAGACAATACATTGATGCAGGTTCTAATGTCATTACATCAAACCTATTTGGGATAAATCCATTAAAGCTGGAATCTACACCATATACAATTGAACAGTATATTACAGCCTCAATGACAGTGCTAAAGCAAGCTATAAACGAAGCTAAAGAACAAGGTAATACAAGACAGTTATTTGCCGCCTGGGACACAGGTCAGATTGGACGTCTTATTGAACCTATGGGAGATATGACCTTTGATCAGGCATACGAAGCATATAAAACGGCTGCAGTTCTTGCTGAAAAGGCAGGTGCGCAAGTTGCAATAATTGAGACTCAAAGTGATTTATATGAAATAAAAGCAGCAGTTCTTGCAGTACAAGAAAATACAAACATGTCTACAGTTGTAACTTGTACTTTTCAAAATAATCTTCGAACATTGACAGGAGCAGATGTTCAGACTGTTGTTACATACTTAGAAAGTCTTCATGTAGACATACTTGGATTTAACTGCGGAGGCTCTTTAAAAGAGGACGAGCAGCTTATTGAACAGTTTTGTAAATATTCGCACACTCCTATACTCTCACAACCAAATGCCGATATACCGATCCTAAAAAATGGACGTACTGTATATCTTGTAAGCCCCGAAACTTTTACTCAGACACAAGCAAAAGCTCGTTCAAAAGGCGTTTTTGCTTTAGGAGGCTGCTGCGGTACAACACCAGATCACATACGAGCAATGGTACAAGCTGTAGACAGTATGGGATATATTGAACCATCTAAACCTATAACACCAACAGATACATTTATATGTTCTTACAATCAGACAGTACAAATTGGTTCCAGTGCAGGACCTATGATTGTAGGAGAGCGCATAAATCCAACAGGGAAAAAACGTGTTAAGGCTGCTCTTTTAGACGGGGATGTCAATTTTTTTATCGGTGAAGCTGAAAGCCAGATAAATGCTGGAGCTCAGATTCTTGATGTAAATGTGGGCTTACCTGGTATTGATGAAGGTGAAATGATGAAAGCTACTGTAAAAAAATTACAAAGCGCATTTAATACACCTTTACAATTAGATTCTAGTGAGCCTCCTGTCCTTGAAAAGGCTTTAAGATATTACAACGGAAAAGCTCTCATAAACAGTGTAAACGGTCGTCAGGATGTTATGGATAAGGTTTTTCCGCTAGTTAAACATTACGGCGGAAGCGTAGTTGCACTGTGCATAGATGAAGCAGGTATTGCACCATCAGCCCAAGGCAGAGCAGATGTAGCCCGTAAAATTATAACAGAAGCAGCAAAATATGGAATTGAACCACGGGATATACTTATCGATACGCTTACCCTAACTGTAAGCTCTCAGCAAAAAGAGGCCCTTGAAACATTAAAAGCAATTACAATACTTAAAAATGAGTATAAAGATAAGGGGTTACGATTTATATTAGGTGTATCAAACATCAGCTTTGGATTACCACGGAGAGATATTATAAACAGCCGTTTTTTTGCAATGGCTTTATATGCAGGTCTTGATGCGTGTATTATAAATCCGCTGTCCCAGCCTATGATGGAAACCTACAACGGCTATCGAGCGCTAGCAGGCTTTGACACTAGTTGTCTTCAATATATCGATAAATACACAGGATCGCAAGCTCCTGTGTACGAAAACGCATCTGTGCCACAGCAGGAAGCCCGACCAGCACAACTAAAAGAGTCTAAAAACATAACGCAATCAAAAGTAAAACTTGCCGAGGACCTGTCAGATGATGAACATAAGCTTATAGACATCATATACAAGGGATATAAAGATGATTCTGCCCAATTAGCTAAAAATCTTTTGGCTCTTGGAAAAACAAGTGTTGATATAATCAATAGATGTATAGTGCCTGCTCTGGATATGGTTGGACAGGACTATGAAAAAGGTGTAAAGTTTTTACCACAGCTTTTATTAAGCGCAGATACGGTAAGCAATGCATTCGAAGTAATAAAGCAACATCTTGCCGCAACCGGTGTCAAACAAAAAAGCAAAGGCAGTATTGTTATTGCCACAGTTTATGGAGATATCCACGATATTGGTAAAAACATCGTCAAAGCAATGCTTGAAAACTACGGTTACACAGTAATTGATTTAGGAAAAAATGTTCCGTATGAGACTATAATTAATACTGTAATCGATAAAAAAGTCCAACTTGTTGGTTTAAGTGCACTGATGACAACTACAGTCGGTAATATGGAAACAACTATAAAGCTGCTCAGACAAAAACTTTCTGAACAGGGGCTAACAACGAGAATAATGGTTGGAGGAGCTGTATTAACACAGGATTATGCCGATAAAATAGGAGCTGATTATTATGCAAAAGATGCTATGGCATCTGTTGCAATTGCAAAGGAAGTATTTGGTGAAAACTAATGATACTGTGAAACCAATCAAATCTTACAGTCCATTAATAGCATACGGGGTTTTATTTTTAATACCAACGACAAGTATTGCTATATTTAAATTTCTGTATGTAGTTGTAAAAGACTTTTTTTTACTACAGTTTTTGCAAGCAATAAAACTGACACACAGAACAGTTGTACATGTAGATCACCCTCTGGATGATAAGATTCCGTTTGATCCTTCAAAAATGGATGTGTATCTAGATTTTATTAATTTTTGGATAAGACCTCTTTCAATGCTTATTAAACGAATTGGAGTAAAAAGAGCAGCTCCTTATGCCCTTGAGTGGTTACATGCAATAACACTAGCCTATTCGCAGGCAAGCCGTATGTACCGGCATTGTATGAGCACAACAAACAGACCAGACTACAATGAAACCCTGCAGTTCAGACAGGTTCACTTTTTAGATCCTCATCTTTTATGTGTACCAAGCCTGCATATTTCTATATGCGCTATGGTTATTGTTTTTTACAGAAAGCTTTTTGCAATTGAAGATTTCACAAAAGAAGAAAAGGAAGCCTGGTCAAAAGAATTATTTGACGGTGCAACTGAAATATCCGAAACAGTTTTATATGTAAAACAACATAGTGTTAACTGTATAGCTGGTGCATATTATATGGTGACAAAGCTTTTTAAAGACCTTATGTCACCATCGGATGCAATACTCTTTACATCCTGTCTTTTTTCAAAGGCAACTGATATAAAAGACGAAGATAAACAAGCAATCCATAAGCATATTGCTTTTACCTACGAACGATTTTTACTCGAAGGCGCATTTGAGGATGACTGGTATGACAGTATCCTCAGATGGATTAATACCTACGAAAAAATAACTGATTAATCAGCAATGTAACGGGCTCTATTATGCTCTGTTTCAAAGACATCAACAGCCTTAATTTTGGGCCCGCCATTCTTACCGCTTAACTCTATTCCCATCTCAGTTAGTACATTGATTGTATGTGTGTAGATAAAATAAGCAATACGCTCTGCACTTGGATTATCATCAAACTCTTTTATATCATTAAGATTTGTATGATCCATCAACCCACAAACTTGTTTTACAGCCTTTTTTAGCTGTGTAAAATCTAAAAGCATTCCGCCTTCATCAAGACGACTGCCACTTACATGAACGTAAACTTTATAATTGTGTCCATGCAGGTTTTCACATTTTCCATGATAATCGCGTAAAAAATGTGCTGCAGCAAAATCTGTTTCTACTCTAACTTCAAACATAATGGAGGAGATTATATCATATTATGAAATTTGTTACAGTTGAATTATCCCTTTAATAGATGTAAACTTACACCTATGGAAAAAAAATTATCGGAGCTCCTGCTCACAATTAAACACGTTAAAACCCGCACAGACGGTGAAATTATTACAGATATAAGCTACAGTACAAATCCAGATATATCAGGCTTAGCCTTTGACTCAAGAGATGTAAAGCCAGGATATTTATTCTTCGCATTGCCAGGTACCCATACAACTGGTAATGTATTTATACCGGCAGCAATAAAGGCTGGTTGTGCAGCAGTTATCTACCAGGGCGACTGGGATGATGCAATTAAACAAAAAGTTTCACAGGCTCTAAGTGAGATAAAAACAACTGTCGCTTTCATAAAAGTTGAAGACGCACGCTTTGCAATGGCACCAGTATCTTCAGCATTTTATGATAATCCTTCATCAAAAATTGCGGTAATAGGTGTTACAGGAACCGAAGGTAAAAGCTCAACTGTAAGCTTTATATGGCAGCTTTTACGACTGACAGGACACAAAGCTGGTTTTATTTCAACAGTACAATACTCACTTGGAGACGATGCAATAGCAAACCCTCAGCATCAGACAACACCTGAAGCGACCATTATTCAACATCATCTTTACGAAATGGTAAAAGCGGGTTGTGAATATGCAGTTATAGAGTCTTCAAGCCACGGCTTGTCACCAAAGACAAACCGAACTGGAAACCTTTTATATGACTGCGGTGTATTTATGAACGTAACTCTTGAACATTTAGAGTTTCATAAAACCTTTGAGCAGTATCGTGATGATAAGGCAAACCTGTTCAGAAAATTAGATCAGCACGATCATATAAAAATGATCAATGGAACTCAAGTAAAAATACCAGCTTTTGGTATTGTAAATCTCGAGGATCCTAGTGCCAGTTACTTTATAGCAGCCACTAAAAGTCCAGTTTTAGGCTTCACGACAGAAGGCAAAGCCGGAAAGGGAGCTGCTATAGGAGAAGACAGTGTTCCTCTTCCACCACTTCCACAACATATTCCTGTTGTATTAGGCCGAAACATTGCAAGTGCCCGCTTTGGACTTACATTTGACATGAGTGAGATGAGTACCGTTGATGACAGACAAAAGCCATTACCACGCAAAGTAATACATGTAAAGACAGCAGTACCAGGAGCATTTAACACATATAACATAATGGCAGCCGTTATAGCCGTGTCCCGCCTTACAAATACACCGGTTGAACAAACTGCGGAGTTAGCCCAAAAACTAGAGTGTGTAAAAGGAAGAATGACTGTAATTGATAAAGGCCAGCCTTTTGAACTAATTGTTGATTATGCACACACACCATCTTCATTTGAAACAATTTTTCCTCCAATAAAGCGCAGATGTAATGGACGAATATTTGCTTTGTTTGGATCAGGTGGTGAACGTGATACAGAAAAACGTCCTTTACAAGGCGAAATAGCAGCAAAGTATTGCGATATCGTTATTTTGACAGATGAAGATCCACGAGGAGAAGATTCAGTTGAGCTTTTACAGCAGATAGCAAAAGGTGCAATAAAACAAGGTAAAGTTATGGACAACAATCTGTTTATAACACCTGATCGACCAACTGCTATACGCCAGGCATTAAAAATAGCACGAAAAGATGACATAGTGCTGCTGCTTGGTAAATCACATGAAAACAGCATTATCTACAAAGATCATATAATGCCTTATGACGAAATAGCAGAAGCTCAAAAAGCACTTGCCGAATTAGGCTACAAATAAACAAAAAGCTGTTTATGAAAGTAAATCACACAGGAGCAAACAAGATGAATATAGCATTAATATATGGTGGCAAATCGGGGGAACATGAAATTTCATTAGTATCTGCCACATCTATCGCACGTAATATTGATTCAGCAAAACACAACGTGGTACTTATTGCAATTACAAAGGACGGCCGCTGGTTTTTACAGGACAGCAGCGAACTTAACCGAATCAAAAATGATACAAAAGCTACTTTATCTATAAAGGAAGATAAATCAAACATCGTTAGCATAATACCAGGTGCAAAAAATCACTCGTTTATTGCAAACGGAAAAGACTTATGCATTGATGTAGCTTTTCCTGCCCTTCATGGACCATTTGGTGAAGATGGTACTATCCAGGGGCTTTTTGAAATGGCAGACATACCATACGTAGGGTGCGGTGTTATGGCAGGCTCTATTACAATGGATAAAGAGAAAACAAAAGTTATATGGCAAAATGCAGGTCTGCCAGTAGTACCATATGTATGTATTAAACGCAGTGACCTCAAAGACACAAAGTCTTATAACGATAAAATAAACAACGCAATAAAGAATTTAGGGTTACCTTTATTTGTAAAACCATGTTCGGCAGGGTCAAGTGACGGAGCAAACAAGGCTTCAACGATTGATGAGCTTAATACAGCAATAACAGAAGCCTTTAAGTGGGATGATAAAATATTAATCGAAAAATCAATTAATGCCCGTGAAGTTGAGTGTTCGGTTACAGGAAACTCGACAACAGACAACGGTAGCGAAAAATCAGAATCTGTTACTTCATATATTCCAGGAGAAATTGCACCAACCCATGAGTTTTATGACTATGATGCAAAGTACAATGATCCTGAAGGAGCAAAGCTTTTAATACCAGCTGCTCTTACACCAGATGAACTTGAAAATGTCAGAGACCTTGCAATAAAAGCATATTCAGCTCTTGATGCAAGCGGATTAAGTCGAGTTGACTTTTTCATAGACCGCGACACAAACAAACTTTACTTAAACGAAATAAACACATTGCCAGGCTTTACTTCAATAAGTATGTTTCCAAAGATGTGTGAAAAAGCCGGTTTACAGTTTACAGAACTTACAGAGCTTTTACTTACAGAAGCTGTTTGTCGCTTTAACGCAACTCGAAACTTACAGACATCTCGCTAATACAAGGAGTCGTTTTTATGTCACAAGCTTTATTGCCACCTGTACCACACACATATCCTGAAGGCTGCTGTTTTAACACTCAGGAAGATATAAAAGACAAACATGTTACTGTAATGGGACTTGGCCTAAACGGAGGTGGTGAAGCTACAGTACGTTTTTTACTAAAGCGTGGTGCTTATGTAATAGCAACTGATATGAAAACTTCACAAGAGTTACAGTCGACAATAGACTCTATCGCCAGTGATAAATCACTTGATTTATCACGTCTCACATATGTATTAGGTGAGCATCGGATTGAAGATTTTAGAGATGCAGACTGTGTAATAAAAAACCCTGGTGTAAAATATGACGGAAACAAGTTTCTATCACAGGCAAAAGCAATCGAAACAGATATAAGTCTTTTTTTACACTTTTCAAAGGCACCAGTCATTGCAGTAACAGGCAGTAAAGGTAAATCAAGCACAGTAAGTGCAATTTACTATGGCTTAAAGCAAGCTGGTTTCACAGCCTTTTTAGGTGGCAACATTACGGTAAGCCCGTTAACTTTTATTGATGCAACTGATGAAACAACACCAGTAGTTCTTGAGCTGTCAAGCTGGCAGCTTGCAGACCTAAAAGGCCGAAAAGCTTTAAAACCACATATCTCAATCATCACTAAGATTATCCCTGACCACCAGAATTTTTATCATAGTATGCTTGCATATGTACAGGACAAAAAACTTATATATCAAGATCAAAGCAAAAAGGATTATACAATACTTGACTTTGATGAAGATCCAGCTGCTGACGGGGGGACTTTAATAAGTAACTGGGGCAACATATTTGCGAAAGAAACTAAAGGAACTGTACTGCGTTACAGCAAAAAAAAGCTACCAGAAGGTGTATATGGTGTATGGCAGGACAATAAAGGTATAGGGCATGTTAAGCTGAGTAAAAATGATACAGAGTCAATTGTTTTAAAAGAGCTGAATGTACCAGGTAAGCATATGAGATTAAATGTCCTTAATGCAGCTCTTGTGTTAAAGATAATGGGAGTATCAGAGGAGCGCATTATAAACATACTTGGTAACTGGAATGGCATTGAACACCGTCTTGAGTACTTTTACAAATGGAAATGCGGTAATCACACCGTTCGTTTTTACAATGACAGTGCAGCTACTGTCCCAGAAGCCGCGGCAGAGTCGACACAGGCCTTTGGTAAAAGTATCTATCTTTTAACAGGCGGAACAGACAAAGGTCTTGAGCTTTATCCACTGCCACAGGCAATACACAACAAAACAAACCTGCATCCAAAACAAGTTTACTTTCTGGAAGGCTCAGCAACAGAAAAACTTATACCAATGTTTCAGCAGCTTCAAGAAAACTTTGAAGGACCATTCAGTTCAATTGATGATATGCTTAACGTACTTAAAGCTAAGCTTGAGGCAGATGCTGAAAATAAAGAAGATCAGATTGTTGTATTTAGCCCGGGAGCAACTTCATTTGGTATGTTTAAAAATGAGTTTGACAGAGGCAATCAGTTCAAAAAAAAGGTAAAGACAATTTTTGCAAATAACTAACATAAAAAGACTGTCTTATATGAAAGCATCCTGCTAAAAGCAGTAAAATCGTATCGGACAGTCTTTTTTTTATATGCAAAGTCTAAGACGTGATATAATGAGAGATATATGGATAAAAGTAATACATTCTCTCAAAAATCAGACCAAATTTATGATTCAAAAGTTTTTTACACAAAACTAGCATCAATTGTCTTTCCAGTTGCAATACAAGCTTTTATGCTTTCAGCTGCAAATGCATCCGATTCTTTTATGCTTTCAAATCTCAGTCAGATGTCATTATCATCTGTTGCCCTTGCAAACCAAATCAGTTTTATCTACAACATGATAATAATGTCAGTCACTTCGGGGCTAAGTATATTTGCAAGTCAGTACTGGGGAAAAAAAGACTACGATTCGGTTGAAAAAGTATTTGGATATGTATTTAAAATAACAGCATACATCTCAATTGCCTTTGGAGCAGCTGCCCTTTTTATTCCTAAATATTTAATGCTGATTTTTACATCAGATAAAGAACTTATTCTCTCAGGAATCATATACTTAAGGTATGTGAGCCCTATGTATTTTATTACAGGAATAAACCAGGTATTTATTACTGTATTAAAAAATTCCAGTAAAACGTTGCATGCAGCTTTAATAAGTTCTTTTTGCGTATTATTAAATATATTACTCAACTATCTGCTTATTTATGGAGTATGCATATTTCCACGGCTCGAAATCCGTGGAGCTGCCGTTGCAACTGATATATCAAAGATTGCAGAACTTGCTCTTTGTATATTAGTTTTATTAAAGGGCTGTATTATAAGATTACGAGCAAAATATATAATCAAAAATCCTTCTGTATTACGAGCTGATTATTGGAAAGTATCCTATCCATTTTTACTTAATCAAATAATATGGGGTTCGGGATTTACTGCATATTCAGTAATACTTGGACACCTTGGAAGCGATGCAGTAGCAGCAAATGCAATGGCAAATACAGTCCGAAATCTTTTAACATGCTTTAGTTCAGGAGTTGCATCTGGCACTGGTATCATCCTTGGTAACGAACTTGGAAAAGGCTATTTAGATTTGGCAAAAAAATACAGTAAGCGGCTATATATTATTGCATTACTCACAGGAGTTGTGATGGGATGCATAATTTTGTTGCTCTCGCCATTTGTACTTGTTGTTAACGCGCACAGCTTTACACAAACATCAATGTACTATCTGAAATGGATGCTGATAATAGCTTCAATAACTCTTGTCGGTAAATCATGTAACATGTGTACAAACAACGGTATCTTTCCTTCAGGTGGAGATACAAAGTTCAGTATGTACATGGATTTAGTATCAATGTGGGTAATATGTATACCTTTTGGTGCTGCAGCAGCTTTCATTTTTAATGCACCTGTCATGCTTGTTTTTATAATTATTAGTCTTGACGAGATCATTAAAATACCTGCAATCGTTGTGCACTACAGAAAATACACATGGCTTAAAAAGCTTACTCGTAACTAAAGGACAACTACAACTAACATGGGTTTGTTGCAGCATCTTACATTGATACAACTGTATAAATATGATACTATAAGTCCCGCGAATGCAAAAATAATACAGTTCGATATAGCTGAACTTGGGGGCTTTTATGAAGGTCGTTGTTATTGGTGCCCAGTGGGGTGATGAAGGAAAAGGTAAAATAGTTGATTACCTTGCAGAAGACGCTAAATACGTAGTTCGTTATGCAGGTGGTCCAAACGCCGGTCACACAATTGTTGTAGACGGAAAGCAGTATGCGCTTCATCAGGTTCCATCTGGAATTCTTTATCCTGAAAAATCTGTATTCCTTGGTGCAGGAATGGTTATCGATCCTGAAGCACTTTTTAATGAATTACAGATGCTCAAAGACAATGGCATTGACTGGGAAGGTCGTGTATTTATTTCAGACCGTGCTCACATCATTTTACCACGTTATCGCCAGATGGATAAAGATCGTGATGCAGCTCGTAAACGCCCAATCGGTACTACAGGACGTGGTATTGGTATTACCTATGCAGAAAAGGCAGAACGTGACGGCTTAAGACTTGCAGACCTTGACTGGAAAGTTAAGATGGACGAGTTTGAAGGCGAAGACTTAGAATACCTTAACAAATACAAAGATCAGCTCATTAAGATGAGAGTAGATCTTACTGCAAAAATGCACGAAGTAAAAAAAGAAAACATTCTTTTTGAAGGTGCACAGGGTGCTATGCTTGATATTGATTCAGGTACATACCCATATGTTTCATCTGGAGCTTCATGCTCTGCAGGAGCAGCTACTGGATGTGGCATAGGTCCTCATGACCTTGATAAGATTCTTGGTGTATTCAAAGCATATGAAACACGTGTTGGTAATGGTCCAATGCCAACAGAATTCAATAACGAAAGTGAAGGCGAGCTTTGCGAATACGTTCGTAAGACTGGCCGAGAGTACGGTGTAACTACTGGTCGAGCTCGCCGCTGCGGTTACCTTGATTTAGTAGCATTGCGCTATGCATGTCGTGTAAACTCAATTGATTCTCTTGTTTTAACACACCTTGATATTTACGATACAATGGAACAGATTGAAGCTTGTGTAGCATATGACATTAACGGAAAAATCGTTACAGATTTCCCTGCTGGCGTTGAAGACATGGAAAATGCAAAGCCAATCCTCGAAAAATTTGACGGTTGGAAAGCAAGTCTTAAGGACTGCCGTTCATACCGTAAGCTTCCAAAACAGGCTCGTGCATATGTTGAGTTCATCGAAGATTACTGCCAGGTTCCTGTAGGAATCATCTCTGTAGGCTATGAAAGAGATCAGACATTTATCCGCAAAAATCCTTGGAAAAAGTAATTTAACACATACATACGGGCAAAAATAACTACACGGCCAAATGCTTGGTTCGCCCATAAAGTAAAAACGCTCTGTTTGAAGTGAAGTACATTTCAGACAGAGCGTTTTTTTATTCAGTTTTAAACCCGTTAATCAGCTCAGTGAGCTTATTTGAGTTAACACTTAGCTCTTGGGCCATAGACCGCAACTCTTCTGCTCCACTAGCATTTTTTTGAACAATATTATCCAGCTGATTTATTGCAAGATTAATCTGCTGAGAGCCATTATTTTGCTCGCCGCATGCTTTTGCAATATCACCAATTAAGTCACTAGTCTGCTCAATTTGAGGCACAACACTTTTTATCTTGTTGCCAGCGACCTGTGCAGATTTTAATGTTTCGTCTGCAATTTCTACAATCTCAACGGCACTGGTCTGACTGCGCTCTGCAAGCTTTCGAACCTCACTTGCAACAACGCTAAATCCCTTACCTGCTTCCCCAGCCCTGGCTGCTTCAATTGCTGCATTTAGGGCAAGCATATTTGTCTGATAAGCGATATCTCCAATAATCTGTATCTTATCCGAAATTTTCTTTACAGCCTCAACACTACTAGTTACAGCTTCACCACCTTCACCACTGTTAAGACTGGCTGCCTTAGCAATTTCGCCAGTTTTATATGCATTATCTGCAGTCTGCTGGATATTTGCCGCCATTTGCTCTATAGTTGCACTCATCTCTTCAGTACTAGCTGCCTGTGTAGAAGCACCCTCTGATATCATTTGACTTGATATCCTAACCTGCTCGATCTGCATCTGTACTGCACTGGAGATTTCCTTAACAGAAACCATAACAGAGTTTATCTTTTGCATTGTCTTATTGAAATATAAAGAAAGCATTGCTGTTTCATCAGAACCATTTACAGGCAATCTTTGTGTTAAGTCACCATCCCCTTCAGATATATCCTTTAAAAGAGAAGAAACATTTTTGAGTGGCTTTGATATTTTTCGACTCATAAACACTGCACACAAAACACTGCATATAACTAAAAAGACAAGAACAGAAACAATTGAATAAAGAATTTTTACAAAATTACCTGTAAAATCAGATACAGGACCATCTGCAACTATGTACCATGGACTTGAACCAACTTTTGTAAAGGTATAATACATACCATCCTTTATAATAGTTTTAGTTGCACCATTAAGATACTCATCCTGTTTTTCACTATCAAGATCTACTGTATAAAAGTAGTTGCGACCCATAATAAGCTCAGGATCATCATTTGTTATAAACACTGCCTGATCAGTTAAAATGTAGATATTACCATTTGGCGAAATACTTTTTTCACCTACCAGGTCACTTAACCAGTTTAAGGTAATATCAGCAGCCACAACACCTAAAAAGCCGTCTTTATTTGCACAACCTTTGCTTAAAGTAATACAAACTTCACCACTCATATCATCCACATAAGGATCTGTGTAGTTTATACGGCCTGGATTTGCCTTTGCAAGCATAAACCAACTACGGGTATTGGGTGCCCAGTTTTCAGCAGGAATCCAACCTATATTATTTAAGAAAAAGCCATCTGAAGTAAAACGAGATGCTTCAGTACTATAATAAATCATATAATCATTTTTAATTTTGGTATTATAATCCTGTATAGCCCTGTCAATCTCTTGTTTACTATGATGAAGTTCAGCTGTAAGAGAAATATGCTCAACTGTATTAGTATAACTTGCAAAAATCGAGTCGATTTCCTGACTGATATTTTCAACATAAGAACATGCAATCGTCTGAAGATTTTTTTTAAGCGTACTGTCAATAAACGCAGAAAATCCAATACACAACAGAGATGTAAGAACTATTACAGGAACTGTACTTATGAGTAAAATCTTTTTGAAAATCGTAACACTATGCTTCATAAGATTATAATGAAGTCATACTGTGAATTTTGCAACAAATAGTTTATATTATCTTAAGCTTTTTGTAATAATTTTTTATTATTTTGTTATGAAAAAAAGGCTCTGCTGAAAATGGATTGTAGATCCAAAAAACAGCAGAGCCTTTTCGCCATAAACTAATACGTGCTAGTATTAATTTACTTTACCAAGATTTTAATATCACTAAAGTCAACGTATGCAGCACGTACTGTATAGAGTCCTGCATATACATAGTCACTGTCTACTTCTGTAAGCTTTGCTTCATATGTTGCTTCAGGGCAGTTACCATACTTAACAGTGTATGTATTACCAGATTTTGTAATGAGAAGCTTAACAGTTGTTCCAGAAGAAGGAACAGCTTCACCTTCGTTTTTAGTTTCAACAAGGCTTCCATCTTTGCGTGCATATGAAGAGCTAAACTCATCTCCCTTTGTAATCTTTAATGGACCACAAGCAACATAATCACTCTTAATAGTGTTATCATACTTATCAATGTGAATATCATCGCGAACCATAAGACCAAACGATACCTGGTTATTTTTTGCAACTCCATTTACTTTTGCAGTAGCAGTAAATGTAAAGTCCTTATCAGCAGGAATTTGCTGGAAATACATAGCAATACCGTCACTACCTGCTGCAATTTTTCCTGCACTTGTTTTTGTATCCTTTGAACCTGAGTGCATGTTTACAGTCTTACCATTTTCAACAATCTCAAAAATTTCAGGATTTGAAATCTTTTCAGCTCCACCACAGTCACCGAATACTGTACCAAACCAAGGAGCTGTTGTTTCAAAATTTGAGCTCTTTTTGTCAGCAGTAAACTGCTCATATGTTGGAATAACATATGAAGGATTAGGTTCAAGAATAAGAACTTTTACAGGTTCAGCAACCTTTTTTGCAACAAGCTTACCAAACTTTTTATTTGATGAAGCAATTTCGTTTACAACATGGTAAGCTAAAACAGAAGCTCCATATGCATTCAAGTGAGTATTATCTACAGAACCACTCTTATGACCAAGCCATGCATGTAAGTTTACGGTTTCATCATCACCAAGCTTTTCGTATAAATCCTTTGTATATGAAGTATTATCAATTACAAGAGTACCAGTTTCGTTTCCAAGTTCACGAATTGCCTTTGCATAATCTCCACCTGGAAATCCCTGAACATCAGCTGTTGAGTGAACATATGCACCTTCATATGCCTTACCAGGAGCACGACGTACAATTGGTGTTGCAAGAATAGGTGTAGCTTTTACGCTCTGAGCAAGTTTAATATAGTTTTCATAAAGAGAGTTTTTAAATGAACCAGCTTCTTCCTTTGAACCATTTGGATTTGTATAGCGGGCTTCTTCTGTTTTTTCATCATTGTGACCAAAACCTATGATAAGATAGTCACCTTTTTTAATGCTGTTTTTTAAAGTCTGATAGTTTGCTTCTGTAGTAAAGCTTTTTGATGAACGACCACTCATAGCAAGGTTAATTACTTCAATCTTATCTTCATTAAGATACTGCTGAAGTTTAGTACCAATTCCATAGCGTGGATAATAATATGGATCATTAAAAGAACTGTATGTTGAGTCACCTACAACGTAAAGCTTTGTTCCTTTTGTATCAGCAATCGATGTAATAGCTTCTACTTTTTCAACTTTTTCGTTTGCAGCAATAGCAGCAGTCTGGGCACTTAATGCAGCTCCAGACATTGCACATACTGCAGCTGCTGCAAGTAATAATTTTTTCATAATTTTCTCCATTACAACCATAAACAGATTGTTATATTTTAGTATACGTTATATCTGTCTAAATATATAACATAAAAATGACGCTTTTTAGACTGATTACGACAGTATATATATGTTATGTATAAAAAGATAATAATACTTTAAGAATCTTCTTATTGACACGTTTCAAATATTTTCCTAAACTAGTCTAATTTATTTTTTAGGGAGTCCAATCATGGCATATTTTTTTGAAGAGCCTTCTCACACATTTGGTGAGTATCTTCTGGTACCTGGTTACTCGTCTGCAGAATGCGTTCCTGACAGAGTAAGTCTTCGCACACCTTTAGTTCGCTTTAACAAAAAGGCTGGCGAAGAAAGTCCTCTCAGCATGAATATTCCTATGGTATCTGCTGTTATGCAGGCAGTTTCAGATGACAAGCTTGCAATAGCACTTGCTAAGGAAGGCGGAATCAGCTTTATCTATGGAAGCCAGTCAATCGAAGATCAGGCAGCCATGGTTGCGCGTGTAAAAGCTTATAAAGCAGGCTACGTTACATCAGACTCAAACATTCGTCCTGATCAGACTCTTGAAGAGGTAATGGCTCTTACAGAACAGACAGGGCACTCAACAGTAGCTGTTACAGAAGACGGAACAGCTCATGGTAAGCTTGTTGGTATTATTACAAGCCGCGATTTCCGCATCGGACACTGTGCACCAGGCTCAAAGGTAAGCGAGTACATGACTCCACTTGCAGACCTTGTTACAGCACAGGATGGCATTACTCTTTCACAGGCAAACGAACTTATTTGGGCAAATAAAATTAATCAGCTCCCTGTAGTTGATAAAGACGGTCATTTACTTTCGCTCATCTTCCGCAAGGACTATACTGCCCATGAGTCTCATCCTAAAGAACTCCTTGATTCAGAGCGCCGTTATATCGTAGGTGCAGGTATCAACACTCGTGACTATATGGAACGTGTACCAGCTCTTCTTAAAGCAGGATGTGATGTATTTGTTCTCGACTCATCAGAAGGTTACTCGTACTGGCAGGCAAAAGCCCTTAAAGACATCCATGAAAACTTTGGTAAAGATGTAAAGGTTGGTGCAGGTAACGTTGTTGATGCAGAAGGCTTTAAGTTCCTTGCTGATGCAGGTGCAGACTTTGTAAAAATCGGTATCGGAGGAGGATCTATCTGTATCACTCGCGAACAAAAGGGTATTGGCCGCGGACAGGCAACAGCAACAATCGATGTTGCAAAAGCTCGTGATGATTATTACAAAGAAACTGGTATTTACGTACCTGTATGTTCAGACGGTGGTATTGTACATGACTATCACATTACTCTTGCACTTGCTATGGGTGCAGACTTTGTAATGCTTGGACGTTATTTTGCACGCTTTGATGAGTCACCATCAAACAAGCTTGTAGTAAACGGAAACTATGTAAAAGAATACTGGGGCGAAGGCTCAAACCGTGCACGCAACTGGCAGCGATACGACCTTGGCGGTAAAAAGGGTATGGCATTTGAAGAAGGTGTTGACTCATACGTACCATATGCCGGAAAGCTTCATGACGGAGTAACATTATCACTGAGCAAGGTAACACACACAATGTGTAATTGTGGTGCGCTTTCGATTCCTGAGCTTCAGGAAAAGGCTAAGATTACACTTGTATCAAGTACAACAATCTCTGAAGGCAGTGCGCATGACGTTGTAGTTAAAAACACTACAATTCAGGCTCAGTAACATATAAAGTCTTAATGATACAGGCGGTCAAGATAACCTTGGCCGCTTTTTTTATATACAAAAAAATCTGTCTTAAGTGTGAATATTTATATTGCTCCAGTGGACTCCGATTTGTTAAATAAGCAGACATTATGAAGCCTTTTTCAATTGCTCACTTTTATCATGGAATGAACTTCTTTTTAAAAGCTGAACAATTGTCACTACTGTAACGATTACTGAACCAGCCTTGTTTACAACATCAAAAACCAATCCAATAAGTTCCAACACTAACTCAACATTCTGTAATTCAAACATATCTTGTCCTCCTGACTGTTTAGGTCACACAAAGACAGATTATCTTAATGATAAAACAATAATCAAACACATTACATACATTCTTTTAAATTATTCAGATATATATTAATGCTGCAATTTATGTATAATACATTACATGGCTTTAGAAAAAGATTTTTGGAAAAACAAACCTTTAACTGATTTTACTGATGAAGAATGGGAAGCAGTTTGTGATAACTGCGGAATATGCTGCTTTCGCAAATATCTTGAAGGACACCGCAAAAATACAAAACTTTATTACACACGTATTGCCTGTGACAATCTTGATTTAGATACAGGTCTCTGTACCTGCTATCAAAGCCGTTTTAAGCAAAATCAAGAGTGTACACATTTAACAAAAAATAATGTTGATGAGTTTAACTGGCTGCCCGATACATGCGCATACAGACTTTTGGCTTCAAACCGACCATTACCCCATTGGCATCCTTTAGTTTGCGGCAGCACTATGATGATGAAGAGTGCTGGCATTCAAATAAAAGACGGGATACATGAAAAAGATGCCGAATATTGGGAAGACTACGTTACAAAAGTCGAAAGTATTTAAAACAAAAAAAGCACTTCGCAGATTGATATGTACCCCTTTTACTTTTGTCCAGTAAAAGGGGTACAT
>JAZUGE010000027.1:0-45328 GCA_045641045.1 Treponema sp.
TGCTGTTGGAGAACTGGCTCCTGGTCTGGATATTAATCTTGATGCAGTTCCTAAGAAGTATGATGGTCTTGATGGTACAGAACTGGCAATTTCCGAAAGCCAGGAACGTATGGCCTGTGTTGTTCGTAAGGGCGATGTAGACAAGTTTATTAAGGCTTGTAACGATGAAAACCTTAATGCTGTAGTTGTGGCTACAGTTGTTGATACAGATAAGCTCACAATGAAGTGGCGCGGAAAGACAATTGTAGATATTGACCGTTCTTTCCTGGATGCTGCCGGTGCAAAACATCATGCAGTTGCTTCTATTGAAAGTCCTGCCAGTCCTTGTGAGTCTCCTTTGGTTAAGCCTTTGGATAGTGTTGCTGCTGTTCTTGCAGAGGATGCTGCAACTCCAGATCTTAAGTCTGCATGGCTTGGAAATATGAATGATCTGGCTTGTTGTTCTCAGCGTGGTCTTGGTGAACGCTTTGACGGTTCTATTGGTTCTTCTTCTGTTCTTTTCCCTTATGGTGGAAAGTATCAGGGAACTCCAGAAGCTGGTATGGCTGCAAAGATTCCAGTTGTTAGCCCTCGTGAAACTTCTACTGTAAGTCTTATGTCTTACGGATATGATCCTCGTGTTGCTCAGTGGTCTCCATGGCATGGCGCACAGGTTGCTGTTCTTAGTTCTCTTGCAAAGATTGCCTGTATGGGTGGTAAGCCAGAAGCCTGCCGTCTTACATTCCAGGAATTCTTTGGCCGCGCAGTAAGCGAAAAGACCTGGGGTTATCCAGCTTCAGCTTTGCTTGGTTCAGTTGATGCACAGATCAGCATGGGAACAGGTTCCATTGGTGGTAAGGACAGTATGTCTGGTACCTTTGAAGACCTTAACGTTCCACACACTTTGGTTTCTTTTGCTGTTGATACTGAAAACGTAAAAAATGTAACCAGCGGTTCGTTTAAGAAGGCAGGTTCTTCTGTTTATATTGTTTCTGTTCCTTACAGTGACGTTCTTGCTCCTGATTTTGAGAGCTTTAAGAAGAATGCTGCTGTTCTTTATGCTTTGAATGCTGGCGGAAAGATTGATGCAATGTATCCTGTTTGTGCAGGTGGTATTGCGGAAGCAGTTAGCAAGATGGCTCTTGGAAACAGAATTGGTGTTGAAATTGAAGATGTTCCTGCAAGTGCAACTGGTGCTGGTATTGCAAAACCTGCTGGAATTGAAGATCTGTTTACTCCACAGTACGGTTCGATTATTGTTGAATGCCAGGGTGAACTGAACGAAGCTGACTTTGTTCCTGGAACTCTTTGCAGAATTGGTTCTACAATTGCTGATGCAAAGATTGTTATTGAAGATGTAGAAATTAATCTTTGCGAAATTGAAGGCGTTTGGGAAGAAAAGCTTGCTAAGGTATTCCCACCAGTTTCCGGGGCAGAAGTTCAGCCTGCTCTTCCTGAGTTTGCTCTTAAGGAACATGAATCACTGGCAAAGGCACGCTCCAGCTTTACTGCAATTACTTCTTTTGCAAAGCCAAGGGTAATCATTCCTTCATTCCCAGGTACAAACTGTGAATTTGATATGGCCCGTGCATTCAACCTTAACGGTGCAGAAACAAAGGTGCTTGTATTTAAGAATAGAACACCTGAAGATCTGGCTCAGAGTCTTGATGCATTTAAGAAGGAAATTGATAATTCCCAAATTGTTGCATTCCCTGGTGGATTCAGTATGGGTGATGAACCAGACGGATCTGCAAAGTTCATTGCAAATGTTATCCGCGAAGGTCGTATTTCTGACAGCATCATGAACCTGCTTAAGAATCGTGACGGTCTTGTTCTTGGTATTTGTAACGGATTCCAGGCTCTTATTAAGACTGGCCTTGTTCCTTATGGAGAAATCCGCCAGCCAGATGAAAAGGCTCCAACCCTTACATTCAACAAGATTGGCCGCCACATCAGCCGTGTTGTTCGCACAAGAATGGTAAGTGCAACTTCTCCTTGGGCATTGAACGAAACTGTTCTTGATCCAAGACTGCACCTGGTTCCAGTTAGCCACGGTGAAGGACGCATCTATATTGATGAAGCTACTGCCGCACAGCTTTTTGCCAACGGTCAGGTTTTCACTCAGTATGTTGACGAAAATGGTGTGCCTGCAATTACAGAACCAGACAATCCAAACGGAAGTCTTTATGCAATTGAAGGTCTTACAAGTCCTGATGGCCATGTTCTTGGAAAGATGGGTCATAGTGAACGTACAATGGGTACAGACATTGGCGGAAGCAGTATTGATCTGATTAAGAATATTGCAAACGATAAGGAAAACACTTGCCAGAATATTTTCCGCGCTGGTGTTACTTATTTTAACTGATTGTAAGTTCAGAAATATCCTCTGAAGTACAGATACTAGAGCAGCAGCATGAATAACCTTCTGGTTTTTATATGCTGAATCTGGCAGTTACTTCAGGGGATTATTTGTAAATGATTTAATTTTATACAAAAAGGTACAGGTAAACTGGAGTGGGTCGTAAAGGTTCTTTTTATAATATAGTTTTTTATTTTGTTCTTTTTGTTGCGGCTTTTTTTGTTTCATGCAGTAATGGTGGCGAATGGGAATCTGATCTGGATGCTGCAAAGAAAAGGGCAACTGAGGAAGACAAGAAAATTCTTCTGGTGTTTACCGGATATGACTGGAACTCCAACAGTTACAACTTTAAGTCAAATATAATGGAAGAAAAATCCTTTAAACGTAAGGCTTCCAAAAAATATGTTCTTGTTAATCTTGATTACAATGAACTTGAATTAAAAAATGCAGAAAAAGATTCTTCTAAAGAAGTGTATGAAAAGAATTTTGTTCGTGATTCATATGCTATAGAGGTTTCTGATATTCCATGTGCTTTTTTGTTGAGTGCGGAAGGTTTTGTTCTTGGCAGATTGCCTTATGAAGAAGGTCTTGATTCCGAATCATTTTTGACTAGTCTTGAATCTGCGGAAGAGGACTCCTATGAAACACAGGAACTTCTTTCCCGACTGAATTCTGCAGAAAGCTTGGAAAAGGTTCTTCTGATTGACACTTTTATTGAGTCCAGTGACACAAAATACAGTCTTCTATATGACGGTCTTGTAAGACAGGTTCTTGCTCTTGATTCCTATAATCAGACAGGACTTCTTGGTAAGTATGAACTGGAAGCTGCCTACAGGGACGCACTTGCGTGTGCTCATACAAGGGATGAAGAAACTCTGTGCCGTATATTTACAGATGTTTGTGCCAATGGTCATCTTGATCAGCAGCAAAAGCAGGAAGCTTATTATACAGCTGCAATGGTTCTTGCATATCTGGATTCTCAGAATTACGATATGATGTCTGATTTGCTTCAAAATGCAATTGATGCAGATCCAGAAAGTGAAAATGCTAAAAATATAAGTTTGATTCTTGCAGGCGTAAAACAGTATGCCTTTGTTGTAAAAATAAATTCCACAAATTCAGGAGAATAATTTATATCGTATGGATGACAACCCCACTTTTAATTCCATCTGGATTTTAATAATTGTTGCTGTATTCCTGGTTATTTTATCAATGATTTTTTCTGCAGCTGAGAGTGCATTCCTTGCAATTAACAAGCTGCGTGTAAGGGTTCTTAAAAATCAAAAAGACAAACGAGCTATGCGTGTATGGAAGCTCCTTAATGATAAGGAAAAGCTTATTAATACTCTGCTGGTTGGAAACAATATTGTAAACATCAGTCTTTCTTCCATTCTTACTGTAATTGCCATGGAGCTTTTTGGTAATGCAGGTGTTGGAATTGCAACCTTTGTTACAACAATGGTATTGCTGGTGTTTGGCGAAATCTCTCCTAAGACAATTGCTACTCATCATCCGGAACCAATTGCATTTGCTTTTAGCGGATTTATCAGTGTTCTGGAAGTTGTGCTCACTCCTTTTGTTCTTGTTTTTACAGGAATTTCCAGGACAGCACTCAGGGTTTTAAAAGTAGACAATGGTGAAAAAAAAGTTTCCTTTACGGAAGAAGAAATAAAAACTTTTATTGAAGTTGGTGGTGAGCAGGGTGTTCTTGAGCGTAATGAAAAGAACATGATGCGCCGTGTATTTAAGTTTTCGGATCTTGAAGCAAGAGACATTATGGTTCCCCGAAAAAACATTAAGGCTCTTTCTATTGATTCAAGTTATTCGGATGCAATTGAATTTTCACAGCGTGTGCGGCTTTCAAGGTTTCCTGTTTATAAAAAAGATATTGATGATATCATAGGCATTCTTTATGTAAAGGATCTTTTGTTCTACAAAGCAGACCCTTCTGATTTTTCGCTGCAGAAAGTTATGCGTCCACCTTTGTTTATTCTGGAAACAAAAAAGATGTCCAGCATTCAGCAGATGCTTCGGGAAAACAGACAGAGCATGGCTGTTGTAATTGACGAATATTCTGGTACTTCTGGAGTTCTTACTTCAGAAGATATTGCCAGAGAAATTTTTGGTCCAATAGCAGACGAATACAAACCTTATGCACGCCGTGTTGAAGTTCAAATTCGTAACGTACGCAATGCAGAAGTTGAGGGGCTTTCCCGCCTTATTGATTTGAATGAACAGCTGGGTATTAAACTTGAGTCTCGCCGCAGTGAAACACTGGGTGGATATTTGAGTGAGCGTCTTGGAAAAATTCCAGAACCAGGTGATACTCTTATGGAAAGTGGATACAAGTTTACGGTTCTTAGAATGGATGACAAGCGTGTTAGCCGTGTAATGATTCGTGAAGTAAAGGAGGTCCAGGATGAATAGAGTGATTCCTATTGTCTGCACAGTGCTGGCAGAAGTTCTTCTTATTGCCTGCGGTGCTTTTTTTGCTTCCACCGAAACAGCTTATACTTCACTTTCTAAAATTACAGTAAGGCAAATGCTGAAGGAAAATAAAAAGAATGCCCGAAGAATTTACAGGCTTCGTGAGAATCTTGATTCCTTAATTTCTACTGTACTTATAGGAACAAACCTTGTTGTGTCACTGGTGTCGGCACTGGCAACTGCATTTACTACAAGATACATTGGAGCGGAATATGTTACTTATTCTACTGCAATTGTCTCCATACTGGTAATTATTTTTAGCGAAATAATTCCAAAAACATATGCAGCCGTTGCTCCAAAAAAAGTTGCTTCCAGTTCTGCATCATTAATTATTTTTATACAGAAAATATTTTTTCCTGTAGTCTGGGTGTTTAAGCAGTTTTCAAAGTTTTTGGATTTTGTTGAACGCAATACATTTAAGTCCAAAAAACCTTTGCTTACAGAAGATGAACTTAAAACTCTGCTGGAAGTTGGCGAAACGGAAGGTACTCTGCAGCGGGATGAACGCAAAATGCTTGATCGCCTGTTTGAATTTTCGGATCTTACTGTTCATGCTATTATGCGTCATCGTTCCATGGTACGCTATATAAGTGTTCATGATTCTCTTGAAGAAGTTATAAAAGCTTTTGCTGATTCAGGATATTCCAGGCTGCCTGTTTACGAAGATGATCCGGAAAATATAATTGGCATACTGCATTACAAAGCTGTTGTTTTTGCTTCTCGTCCAATTCTCCAAAGCAAGGATTTTATTCGCATATGTATGAGAGCTGCAGATTTTATTCCTGAAACTTTTAGTGCAATTGAGCTTTTGCAGCACTTTAAGAAAGAGCATAATAATTTTGCTGTAGTTGTAAATGAATATGGATCTATGGCTGGAATTGTTACCATGGACGACATATTGAGAGCAGTTTTTGGGCGCATTACAGATGAATATGGTGCAGTGGATCTTAGCCCTGAAAGCAGAATTTCTGTTGTAAGTACAAATGAATTCCTTGTACCTGGTGATATGAAGCTTGATGACATTAACGATGTTTTGAATTTGAATCTGGACAGCGAAAATTTTGAAACCATTGGTGGATGGCTTCTTGAAAATATTGGAGAACTTCCTTCTGTTGGTGCTGTGTACAAAGCCGGCCCTATAATCTTTATTGTTGAAGATCAGAGTGCAAGGCGCATTCAGAGTATAAGAATTAAATTTAATTAACCCCACCGGAAATACATTTCTGTAATCGGACAGTGGGGTTGGAATTAAATTTTAACTACGCTTTACAAGTTCAACAATGGAAGCTGCAGTTTTTTCCAGTCCCAGCAGGGAGCTGTTTATAAGAACATCATAGTGGCTTCTGTTACCCCATGTACGTTCAGTGAATGTGTTGTAGTGATTGGCTCTGCGCTTGTCTATGAGTTTTACTTCTTTTTCTGCAGAGGCTGGATTAAGCCCCTTTTGTTCAATGGCTCGCTTTACCTTGTCTTCTAATGGAGCGTATACAAATACATTCAGAATATCTTCTTTGTTGATTTCTTCGCAATGTTTGAGAACATAGTCTGCACAACGACCAACTATTACACATGGTCCCTGCTTAGCAAGTTCAATAATTACTTTTCTTTGTGCGTTAAAAACCTGGTCTGCTAACGGAGCTGAAGTAACTGTGGAACCTGCAGCAAAATTTGATGTTCCCGGAGTTGCATAGCTTGCTCCAAGAAGCATTGTATAAAGCCATCCGCTGGAAAGATTTTGTTCTGTTTTAGTAATGAATTCTGGAGAAAGTCCTGAATCCTTTGCGGACATGTCAATGATTTCTTTGTCATAGAATGGAATGCCAAGCCCTTGAGCTACGAGCTGGCCAATAGTATGTCCGCCACTGCAATATTCTCTGCTTATAGTAATAATCTTTTTCATTTTCCGCCTCCTGGGGTGGTATAAGTTTTTTTCTGATTTTGTAATCGTATCTAAATTATACCACCCAATGGGCAAAACTGCAAAAAATTAGTATGAAGCAGAAATTGAAAGCACAGCTCCAAAGAGAATAGCAGGAGCTTTGTTTGTGGAAGTAATGGACATGCCTTCGTAAGTAACAGTCTGGTTTCCAAAGAATACAGGCATTGTAAGATTAAGCTTTGCGTATGGAAGTCCAGAAACGCCGGAAACAGTTACTGCTGGAATAACGGCTCCGTAAAGCTTGTTGACATTAAGATATGCCTGGAAGCTTGGTGAGTAAACGGATCCTCCCAAATGACTCAATGCATACTTAACACCAAGCCTATTGGAATATTCCGGAACTGCACCTTGATTGTCGCATATGAACTCATATTCTGCATTTACTGCCATTTTTGGATTTGCGTCCCAGTATCTTGCAACTCCTGCCACAAAACGGCCATATTTAAATTCAGGGTTTGCAAAACTTGCCTGAACATTGGCTGCACCCCAAAGATTTATATGCCAGTCACCCAAATCACCTGTTACTGCAAGACCTGCAGCAGGATTTTTGTGGGTTCCGTTGGACTTTGAAGCTTGAGTCCATGTTTTTGCAAAGGCAGTAAAACTGAATCCAAAGAAAGGATATTCAACAGAAGCTGCATAAGAAAGATTATTTTTGGAAAGGGCTGTTCCTTCCTGCTGTGCCAGGGCAATAAACTGACCTGCTTTGAATGGAACTGTAGCAATTACAGAAAAGTTTGCACGGGAACTATTTCCTGGCCCTGAAATAAAAGAAACAACATCGTTACTGTTTAACTTATCTTGTGCAGAATCGTCCAGAATATTTGTGTCAAAAATGAATGCATTTCCCCATGCTGGTTTTATGTTACCCAATGTAATATACATCTTGCCAAACATTGTGTAGTCTGCATAAAGGCTTGATAATGAAAGGTTAAAGTTTGGAAAAGAAGTGCTTATTCCACCATGAATAATTAAATCACTGGAAGGACGGGCTGTAAAATTCAAGCTTGAAGAAAAACTTGCAGCAGGTGTAAGTCTAAAAGAAGGATTTTGTGCGGGAGCAAATAATGCTATTCCCTCTAGATTTGCACTGACTGAACCGGAAAAACTAATTGCCGATTTTGAATCTGTAGAAACAGAAACTGGTGTAACAGGAACAGATTCTTCTGCATCCTCAATGTCGGAAGCATCACTAAAAATGGAATCAAAGTCATCCATTTCGTCCCATTCACTCCATTCATCCCAGGATTCTTCCTGATCCGAAGCAAAATTTTCCTGGGCATAAATTGAAGCAGGAAGGGCAGTCCCCATCAGGACCACCCCAAGTGTAAGAATAAAACGTGTCTTTTTCATTAGTTACTCATTGATTCAATATATTTTCTTGTGTATACAGTATCGCTCTGGGCTGCAAAAGAAACATTTGTAATTGTAACCTGTGTTTTTTCGTACTGCATCTGGTTGTTGATTTTCTTTCCCCTAAGATTGTCTACAATCAGCATTTTGTCAGGAACAGAGCGTGAACCAAACTTCTGGTATGAAGGAATGGCTGTTGTTCTTAAAAGCTGTCCGCTAAGACTGTAGTCTTCCTTTTTGCGCAAAAGACCGTCGTCTTCTGTTACCCAGATTTTTATAGTTGGGTAGGGAAGTGAGCTCACTTTTGCTTCAAGCTCAAAAAGAACACAGTTCAAATTGCCAAGCTTTACTCTTGTAGCTGATTTAATGTTGTAGTCCCTGCTGAAGTTCTGTGGTGCCAGGTCTGCATTATTAATGTTTGTGCCTTCAAACTTATCTTTTGCACTTGTGTACACAAACTGATTGTCTGCAGGGTCATAGAACCAGATATTGTCTTCAATCTGAAGATATCCTTTGCCCTTATCTGCCTGAGGACCAGTGATAATGATTGTAAAAGAAGACTGGGAATCGCGGCGGTACATAAGAGCTTCACGAATTGTTTTTCCCTGTCCTGGTTTTTCCTGTACAATTGAATAGTTAGCTGCAAAGTCTGTGTCTGAAAAATTAGTGGATGCGTCAGTTTTCTGCAAAAGAGCCTTTGCTTCTGCTGTAGTAAGAGTCTGTGCGCTGGCTGTGGCTGCAAGCATAAGGCCAAAAACAAAAGCTGCTGATTTTTTCATAAGGTTTACCCCTGTGTATTAAAATTTCTAGTTGGTTGTTGCCAGAGCCCCCACTGGACTCAGGTGAACGATCTTATGTATTGTAAACAAAACAGAAATCAGTGTAGTTACAAGAATAATTCCAGCTGTCTGAAGTACTTTGATAAAGTTAAAATCAGGAACCAGCTTTCCTTCTGTAAGGAACAGTCCAAAGGCTGGAATGAATGAAAAATCAAACTGGGCGATGATAAAAGAAGCTGCAAAAGCCAGTATAATTCCTGCAATAAGACTTGTTAGCAAAAGAATTGAAGTTTCTGTAAGGAAAAGGGCCCGTATTCCGGATGGCTTCATACCTAAAGCCCTGTAAGTACCGATTTCTGTGGTGCGTTTCATTACAATAACTCGGTATGTGCTGCCGATTCCAACTGAAATAATCAGAATCAAGATTATGGAAATCAGAATAAAAACGGCTCTAATGGCTTCATTAATTATTTGAACTTCCTTTATATTTGCATCCAGCGTAATAAGTCCGTATAGAGTTTCTCCACGAGCATTTGCGGCAAAAAGTGCATCGTAGAATTCCTGCTTATCGCTGCAGAGCTCGTACATTGGGTATTCTTCTTTCAGCTGTTCCTGGAGTTTTTCTGTAAAGTTTCTGTCTGGCTCGTTATTAGGGAAGTACATACAGAGTCTGTTTACATAATTGCTGTTGTAACCGGTAATTCGGCGCAAGGAATCAATGTTCAGGTATGATGTATACATTCCAAAAAGGCTGGAATCCATGAAAACTCCCTGAACAACAACATCCATTGTATTTGTGTAGCCATTAACGGTTGCCATCTGTATTGTAAGGCTGTCTCCGGCGCTTATGTTAAGCATGGCAGCAATCTTTGAAGAAATAAGAATGCAGTCATAGTCACCTGAAGGCATGGAATTTCCCTGTTCAAACTTGAATTTAGAAAGAAATTCCTGTTCTTCGGCAAAATCTACACCCTTTATAACTCGTTGCTGCACACATTCACCTTCATAGAAGAAGGAAGTTGTAGCGGCATCGTAATCAAATCTTTTGAAGAATTTTACATTCTGTGGCACATATTTTTTTAGCACTTCAATTTCTTCATCGGCGTTTGTGGTTCCAAGACCATTGCCTCCCAAAAACTGCAACTGGCCTCCATAATACTGAACAGCCTTTTCTTTTACTGAGCTAAGCATGCCGTCGGAAATGAATGAAGAAAAAAGAATTATTCCGATTCCAAAAAAACATACCAGAAAAAGAGAAATGTATTGTTTTCTGTTTGTTAACAGAGAGTTTACGGAAATGTGTGCATAGTTCATCAGGACTGCCCCCTCATGGCAACTACCGGGCTGGTACTCAAGGCAACTCTAACCGGATAGAACCAGCCAAGGATTGCCAGAAGAACAGAAATACCCATGGTACGCAGTGCATTAGAAAAATTAAACAGTGGATGGAATACTGTTCCACCAAAAAGTTGAATAAGATATTTGTTGGAGAAAGTGATTTTAAGGGAATTGAGGAGATCCGTAAGTCCCCAGCCCAACAGGCATGCAAGTAAACCTGCCGGTATTGTAAGCAGAATTATTTCAAAAAAGAATTCTGTGCCTATGAATTTTCGTTTTGCACCAATAGCGCGGAGAGTTCCTGTTTCCTGAATGCGACTCAAAGAAGAAACAACAAGAGTATTGTTTACAACAATAAAACCTGTAAGCAGAATAAGAATAATACCAATATTCAGCATGGTGCGCAGATGGTTAACAAGATAAACTGCTCCACCGGCAGCTGTTCTCCAGTTAACAGCCTGAACGTCCCAGCCCTGCTTTTTGAATTCCCTGTTGAGTTGTCTGATGATTCTTGCAGGGTTTGCTTTGGAATCAGTTTTGCATACAATAAAGTTCCAGCTGGTGCTCTGAACTGGAGTTTCTTCCAGGTAATCATCCTGAATTGAGTCTGCTCCGAACTCTTCTTCCAGAAGCATATCAAAGTCTGCTTCTTCGCCCCAAAAGTCGGAAGAGTCGCCAAAAAGTGAATCCAGATCAAAATCCTCCAGCAAATCCATGGAATTTTCGTCAATTGAAGAGTCGTCTTCCATTATGCTGGCCATTCCCATAAGACCTCTGACAGTGTCAGCATCCACAATTGAAATGTTATCCAGAATGTCGTTGTGAACTTTGTATGAAAATATTGCTGTAACGGGAGCTGAGCGGATTGTAAAGGAGCTTCCATTGGATATTATAAGCTGTATGGTGTTGCCTGGGTGGAGTTCCTCGCCTGTGGAATCTTTTATACTCTGGGCAGTTACAGAATTGAGCATCATGCCCTTGTTGCCGCTGGAAAAGGGTTCTCCTTCTTCAATAATGATAGAAGGCATCATTTTTGTATAAGTTTCTGCATCTACGCCAAACAGTGCGGATGCAAATTTCTTGTTGTTTACGTTAAGGGCTGCTACTCCTGAAACCTGGGGAGTGATGGATTCAATGCCGTCTGTGTTTTGAATCAGGTCTCTTACCTGTGTGTAAGGAATAACGCTTGGTACCTGCGAAAGAGTTCCTGTTACAGGTGTTTCGTCTCCAAAAAGGCTTAGTGGAAACTCTGCCTTTGGTCTGATTACGATATCTCCTGTAAAACTGTTGATGTATGTGTCTTCAACTCCGCTGTCTGTGCCGTCAAAAATTGCATTTGAGAGAGCCAGAAGTGCCAGGGCAAATGAAATGAAAATTATAATTACAATGGAACTTTTTCTGGAAATTACGTTCCGAAATGCTAGTCTGAATGCGTACACAGTACAAAATCTACCATAAAAAAGCTTTAAATACAAGGTTGTATCTTTGTGGTAACTTATGGTAATATAACGACATGAATATTATTGAGCTTCATAATGTAAGCAAAAAATACCAGATGGGACGGGTGTTTGTTCCTGCCGTAAAAGACATTTCCTTCAGCATTCAGAAAGGCGAATTTGCTGCCATTTCGGGACCTTCGGGTTCAGGAAAGTCAACGCTCCTGAATATAATGGGTCTCATTGACCTTCCTTCATCAGGCCAGGTTATTATTGACGGAATAGATGTATACAAGGACTGCCAGCTTCCTGATGGTACAAATGTTCCAGTGGGACTGGACAAGCGTCTTACGGAACTCAGGTCTACACATCTAGGATTTATTTTTCAGAACTTTAACCTTGTTCCCGTACTCAATGTATATGACAATGTAATGCTGCCTTTGGAAATCAGCAAAAACCGCGATTTAAATCCAGAAGTGGCAAAAATGTCCAGGGCAGAAAAAGCTCAGTGGATTGAATACCTTATAGAAACAGTGGGACTTACAGACTGGAGCAAGCACAAACCTTCAGAGCTCAGCGGTGGACAGAGACAGCGTGTGGCTATTGCCCGTGCCCTGGCTACAAAAGCCCCTTTGATTATGGCCGATGAACCTACTGCAAACCTGGACAGCGCCAACGGAGAACAGATTCTGGAACTGATGAAAAAACTTAATTCCGAGCTTCAGACCACATTTGTATTCTCTACACACGACAGCCGCATTGTAGAAATGTGCAACCATGTAGTTTATATTCTTGACGGCACCCAGCAAAAGGAGGAACGCAGGTAGTATGAAACCAATTCCTGAATACACCGTAATTTACAGTGACGATGACATTGTTGTTCTTAATAAAAAAAGCGGACTTTTAATTGCCGCAGACAGATATGATCCCGAAGCCCCACGCCTTGATGTTCTTGCAGAAAAGGAATTTGGAAAACTTTATGCCGTACACCGAATCGATAAGGATACCAGCGGTCTTGTAATCTACGCAAGAAACCCGGAAGCTCATCGTGCCATAAGCATGCAGTTTGAAAAGCGGGAAGTGCAGAAAGTTTACCACTGTCTGGTAAATGGCCATCCTATGTGGGACGATTTACATGTGGATCTTAAGCTTATGCCAGATGGAGACGACCGCCACCGTACAACTGTAAACCGCCGCTTTGGAAAGCCTTCAGTAACGGATTTTCACCACTTTGGAAACTGCGGTCCTTATAGCTGGATTGAAGCAAAGCCCCATACCGGACGCACCCATCAGATTCGCGTGCATCTCCAGGCAAACAATCTGGCAATCGTATGCGATCCGCTTTATTCCGGAAACCAGAAACCCGTTCGCCTGAGCGACATTAAGCGCAACTGGCACGGAGACGAAGAAGAAGAACGCCCATTGCTTAACCGCCTTGCGCTCCATGCATATAAACTTACTCTCAGCCACCCAAAAACCGGCGAAAGAGTAACATTTACAGCTCCTTACCCAAAGGACATGGATGCAGTAAGAAAGCAGCTGGCAAAGATTTTTAAAGTAGATCCATTGGAAGAGGTATAAAATGAAGAAGTCCCTGTGTGCGATTTTAATGTTCATAATGCTCCCAGGGGCTTTTTTGTTTGCCGGAGATTTTAGTTTTTCTGCAAGTCCCGTTTATTCACTTCGCTACGGAGTCCAGAACGAATATGTTTTTGTAGAAAATTTACTGGATGAAGAAAAAAAGCTAAGCGAGCTAAACTGGCAGGAACACTGGCTGAACTTTGCAGGCATAAACCTTAGTGCAGGCTGGAAAAATCTTAAAATTTCTTCCACCACAAGGGCAGCTTTGCCCGGAAAAGCAGGAAAAGTTTACGATTCCGACTGGCTTAATCTCTTGCGTGACTATGCTTCTCTGCAGAATTCGCTAGATCCAGAAATTTCTGGAATAAAAACCAACTACAGCGAAACAGGCTGCTTCCTGAACTATAACTTTATAGAGTCACTGGAGCTTTCCTACAGTGTTGCAGAAACACCAGAACTTGTAATAAGTCCAGTAATCGGATTTGACTACAACAACAGCAAATATACATCCTTGGGCGGTGAAGTCTGGGCGGGTAACACAAAATACAATACTGCAGGAAATTATAAGGGGCAATACAACGGCGACGGCGACTCAAGCTCTCATTTTGATTGGGCGGAAGACCATATTGTTCTGGAGCTTTCAAGAATATCAGTATTTACATGGCTGGGATTCAGAGCAGAATACACACCTGTAAAAAACATTAACCTGAATACTTCCCTGGGTTTTTGTCCCTATGCCAATATTCAGTCCCTGGATTTTCACCCGGAAAGATCCACCTATTTTCTGGACAAGATGCAGTCCTTTTTCTGCGGCATAAAGGCTTCCATTAAAGCCACCTGGACTCCTTGTGGCAACTCCCACCACAGCCTATATGCAGGATTTGATGCCATGTCCACAGCCAATATTCCAGGAATCACCTACATCTGCAATGATGGAAGCGGAGATTTTTTGCTGTCCAATACAAACACTTCCGGATCAAGCTTCCAGTGGCTGGAGTTTACCGCAGGCTACAGGTTTTCACTGTAAATACAGGTTTGTCAGCCACAGTCAGCTAACCAGCCTGGCATCACAGCCAGCTACAGTCAGCCAGTCCAGGCGCCCCTGTCACACCGCCAGCCAACACAGCTAACCGGCCAGCCTCCACAGTCAACAAACCCGCCTCCTCCCCACTCCCACAAAAAAATAAGACATAAAGATGACATATTGACGTAAAATGTCATAATGGATAAAATCAAAAAAAGCATCAAATTGCATACAAAAAAGCAAATTAACTGCGGCCCAAAGTTCACTGCCTCACAAAGTCTGGAACAAAAGCCGCATAAAAAATAGGAGACCCAAATGCCAGTAATCAAACCAATGATCCGCAGCAATATCTGTATCAACGCCCACCCAATCGGATGCGCAAAAGAAACAGTAAACCAGATTAACTACGTAAAATCCCAGAAAACAAAGCGCGGAACAAAATCCGTACAGGAAGGCGGAAAAGGCCCAAAAACAGTAGTAGTACTTGGCTGTTCCACCGGTTACGGACTGGCCAGCCGCATTGCAGCAGCATTTGAATACGGAGCAGACACCATTGGCGTTTCCTTCGAAAAAGAACCAACCCAGACAAAGGGTGGAACTCCAGGCTGGTACAACAACATGGCCTTTGACGCAGAAGCAGCAAAAGCAGGCCTCAAATCAGTAACATTCAATGCCGACGCCTACAGCGACGAATGCCGCCAGAGCGTAATCAACCAGCTCAAAGAATGGGGCGTAAAAGCAGACCTCATCGTATACTCCCTTGCAAGCCCAGTACGCACAGACCCTGACACAAAAGTAATGTACAAGTCAGTAATCAAACCAATCAACCAGGTATACGCCGGAGCTGCACTGGACATGATGACCGGAAAAATCACACAGTCTTCCGCAGAACCAGCAGTTGGCGACGAAATCCCAAACACAGTAAAAGTAATGGGTGGTGAAGACTGGGAACGCTGGATAAAACAGTTATCTGAAGCTGATGTTCTAGCAGAAGGATGTCGAACAGTAGCATATTCATATATTGGTCCAAAATACAGTCATGCGATTTATCGAGACGGTACAATTGGTGAAGCAAAAAAGGATCTTGAAGCAAAAGCCCATAATATAGACGCGCAATTAAAAAAGATTGGCGGAGGTGCTTTTGTTTCGGTAAATAAAGGTCTTATAACTCGTTCTTCAGCAGTTATTCCTATTATCGCATTGTATCTTGGAGCTTTGTTTAAAGTTATGAAAGCTGATGGTACACACGAAGGTTGTATTGAGCAGATGGAACGACTTTTTGCAGAACGTTTATACACAGAAGACCGTAAAGTACCTGTTGATGAAGAAGGTCGTATCCGTATTGATGACTGGGAGCTTGATCCAAAAGTTCAGTCAAAAATTGATGAGATAATGCCAGCTGTAACGCAAGAAAATGTTGCTGAACTTGTTGATCTTGAAGGTATCAGACATGATTTCCTTATGATTAATGGTTTTGATGTTCCAGGTGTTGACTATGAAAAAGATGTTGAACGTATGGATGTAATTGAATAATAAATTTCTGAACGCATCAGTTTAAATAAACTGATGCGTTTTTTTTTGCAAAAAAAACGCCACTGACACAAAGCTTGTGTTCAGTGGCAATACTAATCATTTCTAGTAATTTACAAAATACTATTCAAGCTTAAACTTGTTTACGGCCTCTGTCATAGACTCTATACTATCAGTATTTTTGTGAGTAAGATCATTTACATTGTTGATGGAGTGGTTGATGTTTTCCATACCTAAAGACATTTCTTCCATACTAGAAGTAATTTCTGAGGTCAGGCGTAACAGGTTGTCCATTTCTGTTGTTGCATCATTTGTAGATGTGTGCATTTTTTTACCACCTGACTGAACCTGTACTGTTACTTCATTAATGTTTTTCATAGCATCAAGTACCTGTTCTCCACCCGATGACTGCTCCTGCATTGCGTGCATGATAGTAAGTTCCTGTTGACTTACCTGCTGGGTCAGGTCATATATTTCGTTAAACTTTGTTTGTAAAGAGGTTGCTGAATCAGCAACTTCTTTAATGCTGACAAGAGTTTGCTGAAGATTAGTTGTGATTGCCTTACCCTGTTTATTTGAGTCCTCAGCCAGCTTACGTATTTCGTCAGCAACTACGCTAAATCCCTTACCTGCCTCTCCTGCATGAGCGGCTTCAATTGCGGCATTCATAGCCAAAAGGTTTGTCTGACTTGCAATATTTTGTATAACTTTTGAAGCTTCAAGCAGCGTCTTAGATTGTGCCATAATTTTTTCAGTGGCTTCTACAGATGATTTAACATTAGTTTTACCCTCATCACTTGATTTTTCAAGAGATGTTATCGTATTGCTGTTCTTTTCAAGAATGTTAGTTACAGACTTGATATTTGCAACCATCTGTTCAATAGCACTTGAAGCTTCTGCAACACTATTACTCTGTTTTTGTATGTTGCTCATAAGACTGCTTACAATATCGTTAATAGTTGTTATTGATCCAGTTGCCTGTTTTACATTGGTTCCCTGCTGCTGAATCTGGCGGTTAACACTCTCAATGTTTGCTGTAATCTCATTTGCAGCAGCTGCTGTATCATTCATATTATCAGAGAGCGTTGCACCTATCTGCTCCATTTTCTTTGATTCGTCGCGAACTCTGATAATTGAGGTGTGTATTTTTTGCAAGGTGAGATTAAAAAAGTTATACATTTTGCCAAGTTCGTTATCAGACTTAATCTGCATACGTACTGTTAAATCACCGTCCCCTTCTGCAATGTTATTCATTGCATTTACACCTTTGTTAATCTCACGGGCAAGAGCTGCAATGCTAATATAAACACATATTAATACTAATAGGATCGTCCCTAAGAAGCAGTACAGTAATACAAACTGAATTCGATTTAAATTTGATGTAACTTCAATTTTAGGAACATTAACACCTATAAACCAGGTTTGAGGTGCATCTGCTATTTTTACAGGTACAAACCTTGTAAGATAGTCCTTTTTATCGCGGACTTTTGTATAGTCAAAAGGTTCTAAAGATTGACCAGAACTTTTAAACTGCTGGGCTTTTGCCCCTTCGAAATCATCGAAAACAGTTCCTTCAATGGAAGTATCTTGTTCAACAGCAACAAGACCACCAGCAGAGATGAGTGACATATAACCTGTTTCATAAATTTTTGCAGTGCGTAAAATACTTGTTAAGGTGGATAACGCCATATCAATACCTAAAGCACCCACCGACTGTCCTTTTGAGTTAAGGATAGGAAATGCAACACCACAGACCCAAATCATTTTTCCATCGACTTCATACAAATTTGGCTCAATTAAAACACCTGTTTTACTTGAGCGTGGTATATCATACCAGTCAGAGCCAATGTAATCTGTCAAAGGTGTAAATGAGATTGTATTACCAGATTGTGTCCAATATGGGATATATCGACCTGTTTCATCAGATGTCTCTGTATTGGCGTACTCTGAGTCGAGACCATCTAATGCATTTGGTTCAAATACACACCAGGCATCAACGAGGTTTGTATTTGATTTTAAAACCTTTTTTAAAAGTTCATCTACATAATCTCTGCGGTCCTGTTCATCTACTGTCTCAAACATCATTACACCCTGCTGCAAAACCTGACAGGTTGTATACTCTACAGACAATAGCTTTTCAGTATCTTTCGCATAGCGATCAGCAAGGGTTCTTATATAATCTTGCGAAATTTGGCTGTAGCTAAGACGCACATGTCGTATGATGTAAACAGCGCATAGACTCAAAAGAATTATTAAAACTGCACTAATATTTAGGGTAAGATATCTTTTTAGACTACTTCTTATGTATTTGGCGAAAGAACGCATAACTCACTCCTTATAATCACTGTTAAATTATATATCTGTTGTACTGATTGGCTGTAATAATTTTTCGTTAAGTTTTATTTTTTTTACATTGAAAAATGAATCCATGTGTGCCAAAATAAATTTTAACAGTATCTTAAAGTTAGGAGATTGAAAATGTTTAAGAAATCAGTTTTAGCTGCGGCACTCTGTATTGGACTTTCTGCAGGCGCATTTGCAGGTAGTAATGTTGGGCCTGGTCTTGGTGGTATGCTTTTGGGTAACCAGAAGGGGCTTTTAAGCCAGGTTTGTGGTGTATTCCTCAATGGAATTTTCTGTAACCAGACTTTTGCAATTACATTTGGTACATCTGGAGCATCTGGATGGAGTGGTATCGTAAAGGCTCCTACAGAACAGTTTATTGCAGAGAATATGGACTTCGTTGCTGGTGATATTGCAATGGGTGATGGTGAATATCTTAATACAGTTGCAACATTACTTAATGTTGAAGATGTTGAAAGCTTTAAGGTAAAAGCTCATGATAATTTTGATGTAATTTTTGCAGATGCAGATGTTACTGCTGCTGAGGTTACAGAAAAACTTGTAGCACTTCTTTAATGCACAATTTTATATTTACCGGAAGCAGGCAAGCTGTAAAGCTTTGCCTGTTTCTTTTCCTATTAATAACAGTTGCATTACAAAAAAGTCAGGCACAAACTTATAGTGATAATGATGTAAAAATAACAGAAGAACAAATTGAGTCTTACGTTGCGAATGCCATTTCATTAAAACTATTTGATGATGAATACTGGCATATTCTTCTCTTGTATGAAAAGACTTTAACAGGATATAAAAGCTCTGTTGAAACTCCTGCTTTTTTTTTGGCTCATGATGGTAGGACTAACCCTAAAGCTGAACTTGTTGCTGATATAAGAGCATTTTTTCACGGAGAGAACGTAAAGTTTTTTCCGGCTCGATACAAATGGCTTAAACAGAAACTAAATATAGAGGATGAGCTTTGTTGTAAAGAATGGGATGCGGAGTATGTTGCTGCAAAACAAAATATAAATCCTTCTGCTGTATATCTGGTCTTCCCTGCTGGATATATGAAAAATCCTGCTTCAATGTTTGGACATACTTTTTTACTTTTTGAAAATGAAAACAAGCCAAAGCTTATGGGCCAGAGTGTTAGTTATGGTGCAGATGCTACAAATCCTCCTGGGTTTATCTATGCTGTAAAAGGCTTATTTGGCAGATATTATGGAACCTATGCTGTTGATATGTATTCGAAAGAAATTCTTAAATACAGCAATATGGATATGAGGGATGTATGGGAGTATAAACTTGTTTTATCTGATGAACAGCTTGATATGCTTTTGCGCCATACCATGGAAGTTGCTCTTACAGCAACACGATATTACTATATCAGTAAAAACTGTACATACTATCTGTTTGCACTTCTTGAGTCTGCTTATACTGATGAAAATCTTTTAAAAGAACTTGGAAATGTGGCAGAACCTCTAAAGGCTGTTAAAATAATGTATCAAAAAGGTTTAACGGAAGAGCCTTTGTATAGACCTTCGTTAAACACTCTCATAAATAGTGAACGTATGCTTGCCGGTAATAAAAATGCAGATAGTGTAAAAAAATACTGCTATGGCAAACTATCTATTTCACAGTTAATGGCTATTGTTACTACAGATGATGAAAAAACAAATGCTTTACGTCTGGCAAGTGATTATCTAAAGTACCTTTTATCAAATTCAAAAATAACTCAGGATCAATACAAACAGCGTGTCTTACCTGTGTTCAACGCACTAAGCAAAATAAAAAATAAATCTGTATCTGAACTTATAAGTTCTGATTATCCCCATAAGAGCCATGACTCAAGAAAAATTGCTTTAAGTACCGGTCTTGATGGAAACAAAATATTTGAACAGACATATTTTCATTTTGTGAACCATAGTTTAATTGATTGTGATACCGGATTAAACAAAAATACGCAGCTCACATTTTTATCTGGCTCTATTTCAATATATCCAGATGGAAGTAATGATAATAATCGAAAGCTCAGATTGGATGCTTTTGATTTTGCAAACATATTATCACTTCCTGTCAGTGACTCTTATTTTTGCAGTAAAGCAGTTAATGTTATTGCAGGAATTGAACAAAATCAAAAGGATGCAGAAGAAAGTTCCCTTGCTCTTCGATTAAAACTTTTTGGTGGACTGAGCTGCAAAGCAGGAAATCCAAATCAGTTATACTTTTTGACTGGACTGGATTTATATGGTAACCCTTTTTATGATTATTATAGTGATGTTTTTGCAGGTGTTCAGACTGGTGTTTTAACAGGAGCGGGGGTATGGAAACAGCATGTCAACTGTCTGGTAGAACAGGGGATATTTAAAAATAATGGGTGTACAGGATGTAATGGTATTATAGGAAAGTCTGAGCTAGTAAATATGAACAGGTTAAGACTTAATTTATCTGTAGAAGAAAGACTTGCATTAAGTCGAAATACTGCAGTATCTGCTCTATACAGCTATTACGGTGATTATAAAAAGTATAATCACAAGTTTTGTTTGACAGGACATATTAACTTTTAATATTTTCCTGTTTTCTTGAAAGAGTGTTTTTTATTGTAAAATCCTTGCAAATTATGATACTATGTTCATATGTTGAAAGGACGTCATTTAATAGAACCAGGTGATTTAACAGTAGCCGAAATCAATGAAATTTGCGAATTAGCAGAACAGATTATTGTTGATCCATCAGCTTTTCAAGATGTGTGTCGCGGGAAAATTCTCGCGACACTTTTTTTTGAGCCAAGTACTAGAACAAGACTTAGTTTTGAAGCTGCTATGCTTCATCTTGGAGGGGCTGTCGAAGGCTTTTCAGATGCGGCAAACAGTTCGACATCAAAAGGTGAGTCTCTTGCAGATACAATACGTACTGTCAGCTCGTATGTTGATGTAATTGCAATGCGCAATCCAAAAGAAGGTGCTGCATTACTGGCAAGTCGATATGCTGATTGCCCTGTAATCAATGCAGGTGATGGCGGACACTTTCATCCAACCCAGACTTTGACAGACTTATTAACAATCAGAGCATTAAAAGGCGGTTTTGAAAATTTAACATTGGGTTTTTGTGGGGACTTAAAGTTTGGACGTACCGTGCACAGTCTTGCAGAAGCCATGATGCGATATAAAAATGTAAACTTTATTTTTATATCACCAAATGAACTTCAGGTACCTGATTATATTACTGAAAAACTTGATCAGGCTGGTATTAAATATACTACTGCTGAAAAACTTGAAAGTGTAATAGGTGATCTTGATATCTTGTATATGACTCGTGTTCAAAAAGAGCGTTTTTTTAATGAACAGGATTATATAAGATTAAAGGATAGCTATATTCTTGACAAAGAAAAGATGAAGCTTGCAAAGGACAATATGATAGTATTGCACCCTCTGCCTCGAGTTAATGAAATTTCGCCTGAGGTTGATAATGATCCTAGAGCTGCTTACTTTAAGCAGGTAAAGTACGGTATGTATGTGCGTATGGCATTAATTGCCAAGTTGACAGGAGTATTGTAATGCTTAACGTCGATACAATAAAAAACGGTCTTGTTATAGATCATATTAAAGCTGGCTATGGTCCAAAGATATTTCACTTTTTAGGACTTGATAATGCATCATTTTGCTGTGCGTTGATCATGAATGTACCTTCAAAAAAAAGTGGACGAAAGGACATTATAAAGATTGATAACATTATAAACATAGATTACTCAGTATTAGGTTTTTTAGATCCTAATATTTCAATCAACATCATCAAGGATGAAGTCATTGTACGTAAAATTAAAATGCAGCTCCCTGAACGTGTTGAAAATGTTGTTCAGTGTAAAAATCCAAGGTGTATTACTACAACAGAACATTATGTTCCAAAAGTATTTAAGCTTGTTGACAGAGAAAAAGCTCAGTACAGATGTGAGTACTGCGATACAATGTATACTGCTGGAGTAACAGATTAATATGAGTGCAAAACCGGTAACTGCAGTATTTTTTAATGCCCGTCTGATTGACAGCGAAACAGAAGGTCAAGGATGCTTAATAGTAAAAGATGGATTGATAGATTCTGTTTTACTTGGAGACTATACGGATAAAGTTTCTGTTTCAAAACTTGGTGTGTTTGATGAATATGTAGATTGTTGTGGAAAAGTTCTGATGCCAGCTTTTATTGATATGCATGTTCATTTTAGATATCCAGGTCAGACTCAAAAAGAAGATCTTGATTCAGGACTTGCTGCAGCGGCAGCAGGTGGTGTTGGTACTGTTGTATTAATGCCAAATACAAACCCTGTGGTAAGCACTGTAGAACTTGCAAAATCTGTTATGGCTCAAGCTAGTGAACGAAAAATGTCAAAAGTGTTTCAGACTATAAGCATTACAAAAGATTTTGCCGGTACTGATACATCCGGCATTGACGATTGTAACAGAGATGTTATCCCTGTAATTTCAGAGGATGGTCATGATGTTACTTCGACTGCAGTAATGCTTGAAGGTATGAAAAAAGCTGCTGAAAAAAAGATTATTGTTGCCTGTCACTGTGAAGATCCATTTATGGCTCAGGCTGCTCGTCCTTATCGTGCTCATGGGCTTGAGGTGATGAAAAACAATGGTATTCCAGCTGCTGAAATTAAATTTGATGTTTCGCATATCAGTACTGAGGTAAATAATGAAATTGACAGTTCTTTTATTAAGGCAACTGATATGCTTGCATTGGCTGAAGACGCAGCAACATATCGTAATATTGAAATTGCAAAACTTGCTGGATGCCACATACATGTCTGCCATTGCAGTACAAAAAATAGTATTGATGCAGTACGTAATGCAAAAATGGCAGTAAAGGCAGGAACAACAAAAAAGGGTTTTGATTGTACGGTTGAAGTAACACCACACCACATCGCACTGACAGGATATGATTTTCCTTATACTAGAGCTCTTGTAAACCCTCCTTTACGTAGTGAACATGATAGAGTTGCCCTTATTGATGCAATTAAGGATGGAACAGTTGATGTTATTTCAACAGATCATGCTCCTCATACGGCAGACGATAAAGCTTCAGGCTCCCCAGGTTTTACAGGTATTGAACTGTCATTTGCTGTTTGTAATGATGTACTTGTAAAAAAGAACGGAATTTCATTAAAAAAACTATCTCATCTCATGTCATCTAGACCAGCTGAATTATTACATCTTAATAAAGGTTTGATAAAGAGTGGGTACGATGCAGATTTGGTTATTGTGGATCCTGACGAAAAATGGACTGTTGATTGTGCTCAGTTTAAGAGTAAGGGTAAATCCAGCCCACTAAATAAAGATGAAGTTACAGGTCGTGTTCGACAAACTTTTATTGCTGGTAAGTGTATTTATAAAATATAGGTTGATATAGCAAAACGGAGTAGATTTTTGGATAAAGATAAAAAATATCTCAGTGTTCTTGCCCGTCAGTATCCCACTGAACGTTCAGTTATAACTGAAATTGTAAATTTACAGGCAATCTTGAGCTTGCCAAAAGGTACTGAGCACTTTTTGACAGATATACATGGTGAAAACGAACAGTTTAGTCATGTTTTACGTAATGGTAGTGGCAGTATCCGGACTAAGATCGAAGAAGTTTTTGGTAATTCAGAAACTGCTGTAAATAAGCGTGCCCTTGCTACTTTAATATATTATCCTAAGGAAAAGCTTGAAGAAGTAAAGCTTACCGAAAGGGATATGTCTGATTGGTATACAGTTACTCTCCATCGCCTTATTGCAATGGTACGAAGAGTTTCGTCAAAGTATACTCGTTCTAAAGTTCGAAAAGCGATGAGTGGTGATTTTGCCTATATTATTGAAGAACTTATCACCGAAAAAGAAGAAATTAATGATAAACAGGCTTATTATAATGAAATCATTCAGACTGTAATACGTATTGGTGCCGCAGAGGCTCTTATTGTCAGCTTATGCAGTCTTATACAGCGACTTGCAATAGACCACCTGCATATTATTGGCGATATTTTTGACAGAGGTCCTGGTCCACACTTAATCCTTGATTCATTAATTAATTATCATTCTCTTGATGTTCAATGGGGAAATCATGATGTTGTATGGATGGGGGCTGCTTCAGGACATTTTGGTTGTATTGCTAATGTTGTTAGACTTTGTGCCCGTTATAATAATCTTGACGTTCTAGAAGAGGGGTATGGTATAAACCTTACTCATCTGGTTACTTTTTGTATGAAAACATATGGACGTATGGATCGTAACGCAGTTCATAAGGCTATAGCCATAATACAGTTTAAGCTTGAGGATCAGATTATACGTAATAATCCTGAGTTTGAAATGGACCATAGAATCATTCTCGATAAGATAAACTGGGATGATGCAACAGTAACAATCGATGGCTCAAAATGGGCTCTTAATTCTACTGATTTTCCTACGGTTGACAGAGAAAATCCTAGCAGTTTGTCTGATGATGAAATGGTTGTTATGGAGCGTCTGCGGTATTCATTTATGCATTGTGATAAGCTCCAAAGACATGTAAAGTTTTTATTTCGTAAAGGAAATCTGTATAAAACATTTAATGGCAATCTTTTGTATCATGGTTGTATGCCTCTTGATCAAGATGGACAGTTTTTACAGGTAAATGTCTTTGGTAAAAAGGTTTGTGGCAAAGCTTTGTATGATGAACTTGAAATGTGGACTCGTAAGGGATATTTTGCTAAAGAAGGTTCCAGAGACAGGGTAAAGGGTGGTGATATCATGTGGTATCTGTGGGAAGGCCCTAAATCACCTCTGTTTGGTAAAAACAAAATGGCTACCTTTGAAAATATGTTTATAGATGATAAAGAAGCAAGTCTAGAACATATGAATCATTACTACGATGAAGTGGAAGATGAAAAAACAGTTGATGCAATTTTAGCTGAGTTCGGACTTGATTCAAAAAATGGACATATAGTTAACGGACATGTACCTCAGGTTGTAAAAAAAGGTGAGACTCCAATAAAATGTGGCGGAAAGCTTTTGATTATTGACGGAGGTTTTAGTAGTGCCTATCACGAAAAAACCGGAATCGCAGGTTATACACTTGTCTGTAACTCATATGGGCTGCGTCTTGTTGTGCATGAAAAGTTTACAAATGCACAGGATGTAATATTATCAGACTCAGATATTGTATCTGAAACTATTACGGTAGAACGGTTCACTAACAGACAGTATGTTGCTGATACTGATCGGGGAAAAGAAATTAAGGGGTTCATATTGGATCTTGAAGCTTTATTAAAGGCTTACAGACACGGTGATATTTTTACAGAATAATTATGGTTAGTATGTTCAGTAATTTATTTATTATTTTATTTATAACAGGTTCAACGTTAAATCTTTTGATTGAAATTCTGTTAGAGTACAGCGATTTTATTTGGCGAAAGAAAAAGGGGGCGGAAGTTCCATCAGAGCTAAAAGATTATGTAAGTGCAGAGACCCTAAAAAAAACGTGCATGTATGAGGGTGCTAAGTTTAAAAACTGGATAGCTGTTATTGCTATGTCATACTTTCTTGAGCTATACCTAGTTTTTATGGGATTTTATCCAGCTGTGTATGGTGTAGTAAAAGCCGGTTTTGGTACAGGCTTTGTTTCTGCTGTAATTTACCTGATAATAATACAGGTCCCTCAGCTTTTACTGTCTGTTCCTTTTGCATACTACAAAGAGTTTACTATCGAAAAAATGTTTGGGTTTAGTAAAACTACAGTATCTTTGTGGATAAGTGATCAGATAAAAAGTATTATACTATCAATAATACTTATGATGCCTTTGATTTTTGCTTTCACCACTGTTTTAAGATTTGCTCATAATATGTGGTGGCTTTTTTTAGGAATCGTATATATTGTCTTTTCAATAGTATTGTCAATTCTGTATCCATTAGTTATTGCTCCGGTTTTCAATAAGTTTACACCTGTTGAAAACGAAGAGTTAAAGCAAAAGCTTACTGCATTGATGAAAACGGTTGGTTTTGAATCTTCTTCAATTAAAGTTATGGATGCATCAAGGCGTAGTGGACACAGTAATGCATATTTTACAGGGATCGGTAAAAGCAAAGGTATTGTTTTGTATGATACTTTGGTAAATCAGCTGACAGTTGACGAAATTGTAGCTGTTGTTGGGCATGAAGCAGGTCATTATAAAAGGCATCATATTGTAAAAAGACTGTTTATAATGATTCCCTTTGTTTTGGCTTTGTTGTTTTGTGCAAGTTTGATATTAGATAATTCATATTTGTATGATGGTTTTGGTTTTGTAAATGTTACGACAGCCGAAACTGCATTAATAATTGCAGGTGCAATGCTTTTAATGAACGTATTTGGAGGCTTTTCGATTTTACTTGAACCACTTTTAAATGGCATTAGTCGTAAAGATGAATTTGAAGCTGACAGATATGGTGCAATGCTTTGTGGAAATCCAGAGCTATTGATTTCGGCATTGATAAAGCTCAATAAAGAAAACCTTAGTGAACTTACAGTTCCAAAAATTTACTCAATATTTAAGTATAACCATCCTCCGCTGCTTGAACGAATCAGACACATGAGGAATGCAAAATAAATTGTATAAAGGCTGTCCACTTTAAGGTTGCATTTTGGAGTGCACTTCATTTACCTTAAAGGACAGCTTTTTTAATTGTCATTATCCGATGTAGAAGTCTCTGCGTGAACTATGATAGGGCGGTTTTTCCATTGAACAAAGGCAAAACCAAGGCCTGCTATTAAAATAGAAAGTCCGCAACCATACACGATTATATGTCCGACAGATCTTGATGGGATAAAAAGCAGTACTGCAGCAAGTAAAAGAGAAACAAGAACTTCAATTACAGACTGTTTTATCATTATGCCATTTCGCTTTAATTTGCCGATAGCATAGACCTCGAGAGCAGAAGATATCAAAAGGTATGCTGCAAGGGTGTATGCCATAATAGTCCACATTATACCAGCTACTACAAGTGGAAGGGCAACCGCTAGTGCTCCGGCTGCAATGCTCATCCATCCTCTGATGGACATGATGCGGCTATATGAAGGATCCAATATCAGATTTTTTGTAGTGACAAGAATAAACAGTCCGTCAACAAAAGCACCAATACCAAGTATTATCACTGTAAATTTAATGAATGCATCTGGTGAAAGAAGCATAAAAAGACCAACGGCTGCAACTACAATACCAAGTAAAAATTTGTTCTTATCCATATCTAAAATATAAGGTTAAGTTTGTTAAAAGTCCATAATAAAAGATTGTATGACTGACTAATAAAAAGATAAATATTTTTAATTTTTTTTGATGAATATCATTGACATTTTTTTTTATAAGGAATATATTATCACACGTCAAGTTTGGAGCGATGTCCGAGCGGTTGAAGGAGGCGGTCTTGAAAACCGTTATATCGCAAGATATCGGGGGTTCGAATCCCTCTCGCTCCGTACTTTTTCTTTGAAAAAGGTGACACTGGAAGCGTGGTAGAGCGGTAATACAACGGATTGCTAATCCGTCACTTCCGTAAGGGGTGGGCAGGTTCAACTCCTGTCGCTTCCGATAAGAAACAAGTTTTCTTTAGTATGAGATTGTAGCTCAGCTGGATTAGAGCATCACCCTGCGGAGGTGAGGGTCGCACGTTCGAATCGTGTCAGTCTCAATGACGAGCCTGTTGTTACAGGCTCTTTTTTTTACAAGGACATAGTTTCACGGGTGTGCAGATAATCTGTCTAAGGTTCGACTCCTTAAAAACTAATATGCCAGGTGCTATACAAGCAAACACTGATGAACCCCGCCAGAGCCGGAAGGCAGCAACGGCAGTCAGAAGTTACTGTGTATAGTTTACCTGGCTTTTTTATTTTTAAGACTGTGTTGATGCAGCTTTCTTTGCAGCCTGTCTTTCGATTGCAGCTTTTATACTTTCTGTAAAGAGTCTGTTCTGGTCTGATCGTAAATCTGCTGAAAAGGCCAAAGAGCCGTCTTCAGGATTTGTTCTATATATATCACTTGGATTTGTTCCATATGCTGGACTCGATTTGTCATTAATCCACCAGTTCAGTACAGCTATAATGCATAATGTATATTTTATGAGATTTGCATTTGTTGCAGCTGTTTTATCAACCGGTTTTTTTGCTCCTAATAATACATCAAGTCTGCGTGATACAACATTAGGTAAGTCAAATTTATACTTTTCCCATGGATTTTGGACACCCATAACATCATTTTTTGTTTTTGCAGCAACATCAATACGCTTAACCAGAGACGAAAACAAACTGTATAAAAACTCAACACGTATACATAGTGGTCTGTAGGGGCTGTCGTTTTGAGGTTTTTCAAGCAAAAGCTGCGTAAACTCAAAATGTGGTAAAAAGTTATACTTAGTCTGCCACAACAAGCTTGTAATCAATTTTTTGCCAAATAGAGATGTTTTAAAATCACTTGAACTGTATTGTTGATTTACAAGATTTTTAAGCTGTTCACAGTAGTTTTTTTCAAACAAAATCTCTCGATATAAAGACCATTCATTGAAAACTGTTGACAGTTTATCTTTTGCAAAGCCTTGTAAACCTTCTTCTTCTTCAGTGAAAGTGATATTACGTAAGCCGTGAAAAAAATCTTCAAGAATACGCATCAGTGTTATTGTTATCTGTAAAGGATTATTTATTGCAAGACTGTTAAAACCGTCTCTAAACTGATAAAGCGGCTGAAAATACGGATACATATCAGGGAGTGTCTCAATTTTATTAAAGCCTGCATCAGGGAAAAGCTGATCAAGTATCCGTTTTCCGGTCTTAATTAGCTCAGCCTGGTTCATGCGTTCTTCCCGTTCTTTTTTTTCAGCATCAAGTTCTTCCTGTGTTTTTTTCTCTTCTTTTGGCTCTTCATCTTGAGACTCTGAAGCTTGTTCTTCTTTATCCGGTCCTTTATATGGCAAAAGAACATCAAACTTAGTTATTTCAAGAAACTTAAAAATGCTCTGGGTTTCAGTTATAAAAATCTGCGGAAAAGTTTCGTAATGAGTGCAGCTCATACGCATTAAAAGGGGGTACATACCTCTTACTACATTTGAATACAAGTATATCCATTCAGTCATGCAGGATTTTGAAAGCATCATGAGCTTTTTTTTATCGGCCTTTGGATATATCATGAGGTCATTAAAAACTTCTTTAAAAAGAGCTGGTATCCTTGATTCTCCAAGATAGTATACTTTTAAAAGGTTTTTATATAAAATCTTTGTAACAGGTATAAGGTCTGCAATGGTAACATTGTCTTCGTCATCTTCAATATCTGAAATGAGACCTTTAAGTTCATTTTCCTTCCAGGTGTTAATGAGACGCAAAAGTCTAAACCTGTCTTCATTACTATTGTCTATTTTATCGACATATGTATCAGGACAAACTGAAATAAGGGACTTTACAGATGTGATAAACAGATTGTAGTGATCTGCATTGATTGACAGTTCGTTTGCAATCCAGCCGCTTCGTACCAGCTCTTGTCCATTTTTTCGGAATTTAAGGACAAAATTAAAAAATCCATAGTTGTGTTTAATGTGGTAATCAGGACTCATCATCAGTTTGTCCATAAGCTGTTTTTCTTTTGATGAAATATCTGGTAAGGATTGCCTGCTATTTGATGTTGAAGATGGTTTGTCTACTGAAAATCCCATCTTTTTTGACGAAGAAGGTTCAGTTGTTTTTTTATTATTTGCCAAAGGTCTGCGTTGTATCGTTTTATTCTTTGGCATTGTATCAGGGTTAATGGGAACAGATTTTTCAGTAAATATTTCACCGCCAAGCTTTTTCATCATAGCTTTTGCTTCAGCTTCATCTATAGGACCGATATTTTTTCTTGTCTTATCAAGAGTTCCTGGTTCCCATTTTGCTGCAGGTCTTTTGTCTGAAAAATCGCTCATAGAATCCTCTCTCTTATATTCTTATAGTCTGATTGCGCGTTATACCAGCAAATTTAGACAAATTGTATGTTGTCCCATCCTTTGTTGTAATTGAGCCTTCAAAATTACCATACACAGTATGAGTTTGAGTGTGAAATACAATCATCGTCAAATCCCTGTAGTTTTCAGATACCGGAGTAAATGTCAGGTCAACCATGTTTTCAAAGTCCTGAATAACCCACTTTTCATTTAGTCCGAAAGGATGAGTTATCGTTACAGGTGGCAAAGGTGTACACTCTCCATCAACAAACAATATATTGTGATTTGTAAGCTCAGGGTCACTGCCGTCATCAGGCGTGGTAAATATCTGAAACGTTATACTATGATTATCGCACATTCCAGTGGCAGAGACGAATTCAGAATCTGATAAAAATGTGTAATAAGTACGATTAATTGATAAAAGACTATTACCAAAAGTATCCTTCATATTGACACCTTCAGACATTTTTGTTGCACCAAGTGTCATAGTTCCATGTATGGCAGGGGTTGCAAAGTAAGTTGCAGAACATCTGCGTTTTGTTGGAGCTGGTACAACAGCTGTGAGTTCGCTCATTGCACTGTTTGAAAAATTAGCCAAAAAAGCTGCATTCACGGTAGGCCTTGCCGAGTCACCTTTTAGGTTTAATATGAGAGATATCTTATCCTTAGTGTGGTCCCAGCTTATCCTTATGTAACGGTTTTTATTGTAGCTGGCGCAATATCCACTTGTAAGATTATGGGGAATAAATCTGCGTCTTGGCCCCATAAATACTTTGTATGAATATTTACGGGAGTTTTCTTTATTCCAAAATGTGACCTCTGCGTATCCAACTATTTTTTCATCAAGAAAATCAATGATACCAATATAAGGACCTATATTAAACGAAAATTGCAACGAGCCTCTGATACGAAAATTTGAAATAAAGCGAGGAAGCGGTATAGATTTAAATGGAGATTCAACACCACGTATATCAAGACTTTTTGGAAATCCTTTGAATAGTCCGAACACAGGCTTTCTGTTTTGTACAAGCTTATTCGGTGGTGTCTCCAGACTTTTATAATACAAAATTACCTCACGATAACACTAGTTTAAACTATTATATAGTAAACACCTTATGTTAGCAAATTTACTTTTTTTGTTGTGATTTTTTGCTTTTGGCCCTAAACTTTTATTAGTTTTTTGAAGGGTTTGTAAATGATTATCTAACTGGAGGTACTGTATGTCTGTTGTATTGTATTCACTTGGTGCTGCTGAAGAAGTCACTGGTTCTAAGCATGTTTTCGAGATTGATGGCAGGGCTTTTATGATTGACTGTGGTGCTTTTCAGGGAAAACGTGCCGAAGCAGATAAAAAAAACCGAAATATCGAAATAAGTGCAGATAAAGTAGAGGCTGTAATTTTAACTCATGCTCATTATGACCACTGTGGTCTTTTACCACTTTTATGTAAAGATGGCTTTAATGGTAATGTATATGCAACTCCTGCTACCCGTGACCTTGCTGATTTAATTATGATGGATAGTGCCCGAATCCAGTCTCGTGATGCAGAATATTTACGTAAGCAGGCTGCAAAAAAAGGCGAAAAGTTTACATGGACTCCTTTATTTGATGAAAAAGACTGTATTAAGGCTGAAAATCAAATTGTTGGTGTATCATATAATCGAAAAATGATGATAGCCCCTGACGTACAGCTTGAGTTTTATGATGCAGGTCATATTTTAGGATCTGCCTTTGCATATGTGACAATTAAAGGTCAAAGAGCAAAAAAAGCGTTCAACAGCAATGGAGGATGGCTGTCTAAGCTTTTTGGTAAAAAATCATTATCTGCAAACAGTGTAGTGTCTGTTTCAGATAATCCAAAGGATGAAATCCGTATACTGTACTCAGGCGATTTAGGTCGACAGACAAAGCCAATTATCAGAGACCCTTCTGTGAATATGCCTGCTCCTGACTATATCTTTATCGAAAGTACCTATGGTAACCGAAAACATGAGGGTACTGAAACAGCTCTTGATGAACTTCAGCATATCGTAAAGAGGGCTATCGAAAAGAATGGAAAAATAATCATACCGGCCTTTGCTATTGAGCGTACTCAGGAAATCGTTTATTACCTGCATCTTCTTGTGGATCAGAAAAAAATACCTGAAATTCCAATATATGTGGACTCGCCTATGGCTGTAAATGCAACTAGCATCTTCCAGGTACATCCAGAGTGTTATAGTACTGCTGTTAATGATGCTTTTATCGATCATCATAAAAACCCATTTGGTTTTAATGCATTGTCTTTTGTTACAAGCGTAGATGAGTCAAAGTCTCTGAACGAAAAAAAAGGACCAATGATTATTATAAGTGCCGATGGTATGTGTGAAGCAGGTCGTGTAGTTCATCATCTGGCAAACAATATATCAAATCCAAAAAATACGATACTTATCGTCGGATATATGGCTGAAAACACTCTTGGCCGACGTATCCGTGACGGTGAAAGTGAAGTTAAGATCATGGGCGACTGGTATAATGTTAAAGCAAATGTAGAGCAGATTAATGCATTTAGTGCCCATGCAGATTACGAAGAGACTGTAAAATGGCTTGACTCAATTGATAAAAGCAGATTAAAGCAGATATTTATGGTGCATGGCGAAAAAGATGCACAACTGTTTTTACAGCAGTATCTGTGGGAGCACGGATATAAAAATGTCACAATCTGTAAGTATGGAGAAACATACCCAATAGCATAGTTGTCGTTTATGTTTTATAAAAACTAGTGGTAAATATATTTACTTGTATAATAACTTGTTATATATGAAAAATGTGTTTACCTGATTTAATTATTGTTGTACATATTAGTAGCTTAAATTATTGCAACACACAATTAAAGTTTTGCAAATATGTATTTAATAAATAAACTTTGCTGTGGTTTTTATTAATCTCCTATAAAAGTTGTATAACAACGACGTGCGGGGGCACGTGAACAATTCCTCCAGTAAAAACACTAAAGTCCACCATAATGAGACTTAACTCATTATGGTGGACTTTTTTTTGTGAAAAATCCTTTAACGTTTTTTTGTAAATAAAACAAAATGTTTTTTGTCTAACTTTGATTTGCGTATTATTATTGTATTAAATAAAGCTTAATTTAAGTTGCAATGCCAATTTAAAACAATGTAGAATAGGTTGCTATGATAAGAACATTAATTGCATTGGTTAAAATTGTATTTTTTATGTTGGGTAAAAGCTCTCAACTCAAACTTGCTAAAAAGTATGACAAAGAGGGTAATACTGCAGAACGTGACAGAATTGTAAATGAGTGTGTACCTGAGTGGGCTCGTTTTATTTTTAAGGTTTGCAAGGCAACTGTAGAAGTTGAAGGCCTTGAAAAGCTTCCTAAAGATAGGGCTGTAGTTTTTATTGGTAATCATCAGGGAGATATGGATATACCTCTCCTGTATGGATACGCTGGTGTTCCACTTGCATTTGTTGCGAAAGTTGAGCTTGCAAAGGTTCCTTTACTTGCAGATTGGATGCGTATGCTGCAGTGCACATTTATGGATCGAAAAAGTCCTCGCAAGAGTGTGCAGGCAATACACGATGCTGCAGAAGGTGTTAAAAGAGGATACTCTCAGATGATTTTTCCTGAAGGTACTCGCAGCAAGGGAGGTCCTCATCACGAGTTTAAAGCCGGAAGCTTTAAACTTGCCTTTATGTCAAAGGCACCTATTGTTCCTGTTACAATTGATGGTACATGGAGGTTACTGGAAGAAAAGGGACAAATTAGACCTGGTCATGTAAAGCTTACCTTTCATGACCCTATTGAGACTGCTGATTTAACACGTGAAGAGCAATCTGAGATACCTGCAAAGGTTGAACAGATAGTTTGTGCTGGATTAGCATAAAAGTTCAAGATAAGTCTTTAAAATGACTGTATCTTGCCTTTGTGAAGTAAAATTTAAAGATATTGTTATCACTAAACAATATAGAACAAGGAGATGTTTATGATTAAGAAACTTTTAGGAGTATTTATTGTAAGTGCAGCAATATTTGCAATAAGCTGCAGCAACAGTAGTTCTGGTGGCGGATCTTTAAGTACAGATGATATCGTTGCAATAAACCTTACTATAGAAAACGCCGGTAATATCAGTGGTATTGCAAAATATCAGGTTACTGTTACTCGTGACGGAGTAGCAGTAAGTGATGATACAATCACAGCTGTTAAAAAGTCGTACACCTTCGGTAACTTAGGAACATATGCCTTTGCAGTATATGGTCTTGACAGCAACGGAACAAAGCTTGCTTCAGGTTATAGTGAAAGAGCTGTTACAAGTTATGGTATTTATCCTGTAACAGTAACACTTATTAGTGCAGTTGATCCTGCTGTACCTATTGCGGTAACAAAGCTGACTGCTTCAAGTGTAAAAGTATCTGGTGCAACTGATTTTGTTGATAGCAATGATGATGTAAAAGCTATCCTTCAAGACTTTAATACAAAGAGTGAACTTTTGGCAGATACAGGTCTTAAAGCTCTTTATGATAGTGCTTCTGGAGTTTCAAAGGCTGACCTTGAAGCAAAGTTCCCTAGTATATCTGCTAATGTAAGTGAGATTGCCAATATTATTGATGCTGGTACAGGTTCTATTAATGTAGATGTAGGTGAAACAGGTCTTTCAGGTATTGTTGATGGAGTGTCTGGATCATTTGCAGGTGCAACGGTTTCGGTAAAAGTTGAAAACAAATATATCGAAATTGATGCAGCCCTTAAGAACGGTTCTGGTTTGACAGTAGATTTTGCTGATGGTTCAGCTTTCAAACAGGGAAAAATTAACCTTAACGGTAATTTAAAGGCTGTTGCAACATATGTTGATGCAGACGGTAACTATATCCCTGAGTCATTTGTTGCAAATGTTGCAGCAAGCGTTAAGTTCAGCTCTGTACTTTCATTAAATGACAAGGGGCTTGGTGGAAAGGTTGTTATAGATGGAGAAGCTTCATACAAAGGCGAAAATCTTATGGCTTCATCTAAATCAGACCTTGTAGCTCTAGCTGATAACCTTGATGTTGATACATTTAATGTTACAGTTAAGTTCTACAATGATGCTAATGCTGAAGTATTTATCTTTGCTGATATCGATAACTGGACAGACTTTTACAATTTGTACGGGGAAGACCTTACTGACGTAGTAAAAGCACATCTTTCATCTATTAAGTCATACTTAAAGACTGTAAAAAATGCACTAACTGATTAGTCTGTTATAGATAATGTAAGACAGCCCTTTGTATTTCACAGTTGAGTACAGGGGGCTGTTTTGTTTATGTTGCTCTGTATGATTATAGAGTCCTTACAAGCTCAGTGCCTTCAACCAGCTTTTGTAAAAAGTCGCAGTAAGGTGTCTGTATATTGTACTTAGAGCCAAGACGTACAACTGTTCCGCAAAACCAGTCATTTTCACTTTTACGAGCAGCTTCCATATCCTGCAGCATACTAGTTTTACCGTAAATGTCATGGCTGCACATAAGTTTAATATCATCTTCAAGCATCTGTTTTGTGAGAGGTATATCCATGGCATTTGCAAGGGCTATAACTTCGCTGCCAACTTTACGAGACAGATCCTGCATTGCATCAAACCTAAAACCTCCGTAAGTACTTCGTGTAATAGCACTTAGTGTATTGAATGTAACGTTGATAAGATATTTTTTCCACTGCTCGAGTTTTATATCCTGTGGATTATTGTATTTTAAACCTGCTCTGTCAAAAAGTTGTTTTATGCTTTTTACCCTGTCGGACTGACTGTTGTCTTCTTCGCCAAAAAACAGACAGCCTTTGTTTGAACACTCTATTTTATTCCCAACGTGAATTGAATTAAGACTTAAAACAAAGCCGTATAAAACATGTTCTTTACCAAAAGAGTTACTTAAATCAATTTCACTTTGTATACCATTTAAAAGAGAGATAATGGCAGTATCTTCTTTAATGACAGATTTTGTCATCTGTATAGCCTGGTCAAGCTGGAGGTTTTTTGTAGCTATAATAACCAGGTCGCTGGGCTTTGCCTGGTCAGGACTTACATAATTAAAATCAAGTTTATTGCCATCAAGATACAGTCCGTCTTTTTTGTATCGTTCCAACCGTTCGCCCTGTGCCAGTATTTGTACAGCATCCTTTCCGAGATAGTTATTAAGCTGATCTGCTACAACTGCTCCAACTGCACCAGCTCCAATAACGGAGATTGTTTTTATATCCATAAATATGCCTCCTTGTTTTTATATTACTTAAGTATTTCATTTACACTAATTTTTATCAATTATAAATAGATGTTTTGAGCTCACTTTAATGGTTGAAACCTGAAAGGTTTGTGGTTATTGTTTATACAGATGATGTTATTTTGATGAGTAGCAGTTACAGGAGCAGCAAGTGAACAAAAAAAGAATATTACGCAGAGTTGGGCTTGTATCAGGAGTTGTTGCAGCAGTATGTTCATTGTATTTATCAGCAGTCTATTTTGTTTTATTTAGACCTTCGTTTTTACGCCGAAGTCATTTCACTGAAGAGTCCTACAGACGGTATTTTGTTGAAGACAAATACTATGAAGATTTTAAAAAAAATAAAGATTGGTTTTTTTCTCTAAAGCCGGAGCTTATATCCATTACTTCGTATGACGGACTAAATCTTAAGGGGTATCTTATTGAGCAAAATGAGGCTCAGGGGACAGTAATCCTTATGCATGGATACCAGTCAGAGCCATTGAGAGAATGGCTGAATATCGTTCGGTACTATTTTGATAATAACTGGAACATAATTGTGCCATATCAGCGGACTCACGGTCTGAGTGAAGGAAAGTACATTACATTTGGTGTAAAGGAACGTTACGATTGCAGGGACTGGATAAACGAAGCAAACAGACGGTTTGGTACTGAGTCATCAGTGTTTATTCATGGTATATCTATGGGATGTGCAACAGTTGTTATGACATTAGGCTTTGAATTGCCTAAAAACGTACGGGGCTGCATAGCAGATTGTGGTTTTACAACTCCCCGTGAAATCATCTATACAGTTGTTCATGATGAGCGTCACATACCGTTTTCAAATCTTATCGTAGCAACAGGTGATATGATGACCAGACTTTTTGCAGGTTTCAGCCTTGATGATTACTCAACATATAAGGCTCTCAAAAACACAAGAGTTCCAGTGCTTTTTATTCATGGTACTGGGGATGATTTTGTTCCAATGAGTATGACCATAAAAAACTTCGAAGCCTGCCTGTCATCTAAAATGCTTTATCTTTCAGAGGGTCGACCTCACGCAATTACTAATATACTTGACAGGGGTACATATACGGATAAACTTACGTTATTTTTAAGTAAGTTTAATAATAACAGGTAAACTTAAATTTTATCAAAAGAGGTTTGTGTATGAAGCATGTGTGCGCTATTTTTGCTTTATTTTTGATTGGTTCTTCTTTGATGGCAGGAACAGGCTCAATTGATATTAAGTCTGGCAGTAAAACTGTAACAAATGGATTTACAGATTTAGCTGACTTAAAATATCCAAATGTGGCACCTGATAAGGTTATTGTAATTGATGATGTATCTTACACATCTCCTGAAAAAAAGTGCAAAGCTTTTGTTAATGCTATTGCATCTGGTTCAGTACGGTCAGGTTCTGTTAATGAAACACCTGCAATAATTGTTTTAAAGGGAACTGTTGATTTAAGTGGCGGTAAAATAAGTGATAAAGATCACAGTTATTTTGATGCTTTTGACAGTGGTACTGGAAAAAGAGTTCACAATGATATTGCTTATGATATAGGTTCAAATAAAGCAATTATCGGCTGTGACAATGCAAAGATTGCTTTTGGTGGTTTACGTATAAACAGTCGTGAGGGCCAAAATATACATGATGTAATAATTCAAAATATTACATTTTGGGATGCCCATGGTTCTACTGAGTATAATACCAAATTTAAAGGTAAGGAAGAATCAAAGGCTAGTGCCGATCAGCTTGTAGTACAAGGTTACTTTGAAAAAGGTAAATATGAAAGTCAGTGGATACCTTATAATATCTGGATTGATCACTGTACTTTTACAGACGGTACCTGTAATGACCTGTACCGTAACTTTAATCATGACGGAGCTCTTGATATAAAAGCAGTCCATAACATGACTGTTTCATATTGTGAGTTTACAAACCATGATAAAGTAACTCTCATTGCTCCTGGTGATGGCTTTACAAATCCTCGAGACCGTACTATTACATTCCATCACAATTACTATCATGGGGCAACACAGCGTATGCCTCGCAGCCGAGGCTGCTATATACATTTGTACAATAACGCCTATGATAACATCGGTAACTCAAAAAACAGCGGTTACAGCTTAGGACCTGGTATTGCAAGTCAGTATATCATTGAAAACAATTACTTTGGTAAGCATCAGGGTAAAATACTGCGTTATGCTGATAAGTCTAAAAAAGGTGAGTCAACCTATTCATATTTTTACAACAGTGGTAATGTTCCTGAGTTAGACTCTTCAAACAGCGAACTTTATAAGGAACATCACAGTGATAAAATGCCTTTTGAAATCAAGTATGACTATAGTTTAATGACAGCCGATGAGGTAAAAGCTAAAGTACCTGCCCTTGCAGGAACTGGCTTAACTGTTACTATAGACGGCGTTTCGTATTAATTTTCAAGGGGGTTAACTGTTTTTTCTGTTCAGATGAAAGTTTTAAGGTTATAATTAGATTAATGGTAGAACTAACAGTTAATCCAATGCCTGGTGCAATCAGCCAGGCATTTAAAAAAATTCGTGAAATGGTAAATAGTGGTTCTCTGGGAGATACGTCAACAGTACGTATTGTTCTGCATCCTGGCGAATATAACGAGATTCTTTCATATAATCTTTCAAATCCACTTATTCTTGAAAGCTCATGTCCTGATAATCCAGAACAGACGGTATTAAGAGCTGAAAACTGCGAAGCTTTTCATAAAGATACTGAAAATCGTTCTGTTTTTGTAATTGGTATGGCTGCAACAAGTGTTACATTGCGTGGTTTTACAATTGAAAATACTCATGTAAAAACAGCTGATGATTTAGCCCTTGGTAATCAGGCTGAGGCTCTATGCTGGCATAACTACAATGGAGTACTGGACTGTCACAAAATGTATTTTATAAGCAGACAGGATACAGTTCATGTAAAAGGTGTCAGTCGTTTTACAGACTGCTACATTACAGGGGACGTAGACTTTATATGGGGATATTGTGATGTAAGTTTGTGGCAAAACTGTCATATCCATACACGCCTTGATAATCGTGGGGGCGAACGCTCCGCTTATGTTCTGCAAAGCAGAGCGTTAAACGGAAAAAAAGGTTTTGTATTTAAGGATTGTGTTTTTACTGCAGATAAGCGCAGCGGAAAAAGTCCTATATATGTAGGTCGTTCCGAAGGTACTGGTAAGGCTGACAGTAAAGACCGATGGGATAGTATAGCCCTTATAAACTGTACATTAGATGATAACTATGATAAAAGCCTGTGGTATGACGAAGCTCCAAAAGGTCCTGTATGGCCTGAAAAAGGCAGTTCGCTTACAGGCTGGCGTGAATACGGTACAAAGGTTGATGATGGCAGCGGTAAAATAAAACCTTGCGATACATCAAAGCGCAGTATTCACAATTATATACTCACTGACAGCGAATATGAAATGTATTATAAAGATGCCAGCAGCATACTAGGTGAGTATTCGCAAAAGTACAAAAACTAATCGCAAAGCTATCTTGTGAACAGGTTGTTTATGCTCCATTATAATTATCGAGAATAACTATTTTTGATATTATAATGGAGCAGACCTATGATTCAGGTTACACTTGAAGCTTACGGCGGTAAAGCTGACGGAGAATTTGATAATACAAACGCATTTAAAAGCGCATTTGCCGATATTGCGAAAAATAACGGCGGTAAATTAACACTTTCAAAGGGAACATGGGTAACAGGCCCTATTGAGATTCCTAGTGATACAACTTTAGAGATTAGCGAAGGCGCAACAGTTTCTTTTATTCCAGATCCAACAATTTATCCTCCAGTTTATACAAGATGGGAAGGTGTAGAGTGTTATGCTATGCATCCTCTTGTTTATGCAACAAAGGCAAAAAACGTAAAGGTATGTGGTAAAGGTACCATTTATGGAAACGGCCCAAAATGGTGGGAACTTAAAAAAGCAAAGCAGAACCAGAACGAACCTGTTGAAGATTATGAAAAGGCTCTTGCAGCCCTTAACCCAGGGTATGAAACTCAGCCTGGTGGTGGTGGTGGTCGAGCAAGCCAGTTTTTACGCCCAAGCTTTGTTGAGTTCAGTTACTGTGAAAATGTAACCCTCGAAGGTATCACAGTAAAAGACAGCCCATTCTGGACAATTCATCCATTGTTCAGTGACAAGGTTTATCTCAAAAATGTTACTGTATCTAACCCTGGTACAGGTGCTCCTAATACAGACGGTATTGACGTTGACTCATGTACAAACATTGAGATTATAGGCTGCCATGTAAGCGTTGGTGATGATGCAATTTGTCTTAAAAGTGGTTCAGGTCCAGATGGTATAAAGCGCAATAAGCCAACTGAAAACGTTGTTATCAGAGACTGTGTTGTAAATGCAGGTCATGGTGGTGTTGTAATTGGTAGTGAAACTGCAGCAGGTATCCGTCATGTAGTTGCTGAAAACTGTCTTTTAGACGGAACAGACCGTGGTATCCGTATTAAGAGTCGTCGCGGTCGCGGTGGTGATATGTTTGATATTACCCTCAAAAACCTCACAATGAAAAATAATCTTTGTCCTTTTGCTCTTAATATGTACTATAAATGTGGTGAAAAGGATCCTTGTTCTCCATTGTTTTCTCTTGATAAGCAGCCAGTTACTGAGGAGACACCACGTATCCATGATGTAAAGATTATTGGTTGTACAGCAACAGACTGTCGTGGCAGTGCAGGCTTTATTGTAGGCCTTCCAGAGTCACCTATCGAAAATCTTTTGATTAAGGACTGTACATTTAGCACAGATGAAACTTCAGATGCATCTCCTATGGAAAGCGATATGTTCTACGGTTTACCTGAAGTTAGAGTTAAAAGCTTTAGAGTTCGTAACGCACCAGGTGCTAAATTTGAAAATGTTAAGATTGAAGGCCCAAAAGAGACTTTCATTTACGAATAATATTTGCTACAATAAGTAATTCTTTTTTTATAAGAATCTACTTCATATTTATTTCCGTTAAAACGGAACAGGAGTTTAATTATGAATAAGGTAGTTACCTTTGGTGAAATCATGCTTCGCATTCAGCCAGCTGATTACTATCGCTTTGTACAGGTTGATACAATGACAACTACATTTGGTGGTGGAGAAGCTAACGTTGCTGTTTCTCTCGCTAACTATGGCAATGAGTCATATTTTGTTACAAAGCTCCCAACTCACGAAATTGGACAGGCTGCTGTTAACTCACTTCGCAAGTATGGCGTACACACAGAATACATCGTTCGCGGTGGTCCACGTGTAGGTATCTACTACAATGAAAAGGGCGCTTCACAGCGTGGTTCAAAATGTGTTTATGACCGTGCAGGTTCATCAATTCAGCTTGCAAAGTCTGAAGAATTTGACTGGGAAACAATCCTTGCAGGTGCAAAGTGGTTCCACATCACAGGTATTACACCAGCTTTAGGACCAAACATGGTTGAAGCTTGTATCGAAGCTTGTAAGGTAGCTCGCAAGCTTGGTGTTACAACATCATGTGACCTTAACTACCGCGGTAAGCTTTGGACAAAGGACGAAGCTCGTGCTGCTATGACAGAAATCTGTAAGTACGTAGACGTATGTATCTCTAACGAAGATGATGCAAACGACGTATTCGGTATCAAGTCTGAAGGTACAGACACAGTTAAGGGTGAACTTAACAACGAAGGTTACCTCTCAGTAGCTCGCCAGCTCAAAGAAAAGTTCGGTTTCAAAAAGGTAGCAATTACACTCCGTACTTCTATCAATGCTAACCGCAACCTCTGGCAGGCTCTTCTTTACTGTGATGACAATGATTACGCTTTCTCAAAGCAGTATGATATGAACATCGTTGACCGTGTTGGTGGCGGTGACTCATTTGGTGGTGGTCTTATCCACTCACAGCTTAAGGGTATGGACACACAGAACTCAATCAACTGGGCTGTTGCTGCTTCTTGTCTTAAGCACTCAATCATTGGTGACTTCAACTGTGTATCAGAAGACGAAGTTAACAAGCTTGCTGGTGGCGATGGTTCTGGACGTATCCAGCGCTAATTTAGCTGCATAGCATTGTTTAATAAACCGCTTCAGTATTGAGGCGGTTTTTTTGTTTTAAATACCTGTTTTATCACATCTTTTTTATTTAAGAATCTATAGGCTAGATTATGTTATAATCCCTATTTATGAGTAATAATCTGAAAAACGAAAACAGACAGTTTTATAAATCACTATTTGTCATTGTAGCTCCAATGGCTCTTCAAAATCTTTTATCATCCCTTGTAAACTCCCTTGATGTATTTATGCTTGGCTTTGTAGGACAAACAGCCCTTGCAGCGGTAAGTCTTGCAAATCAAGTTCAATTTTTGATGATGCTTTTTTATGTTGGACTTTCGTCAGGACTTATTATGCTTACCTCGCAATACTGGGGTAAAAGAGACTTTTACTCGTTAAAAGTTCTTACAGGAACGGCTTTGAGACTGTCAGCAGCTGCAGGTTTTTTGTTTTCATTTGCAGTAATAGTGTTTCCCTACGAGGTTATGAAAGTCTTTACAAATGAAACAGAGTTAATATCATGCGGAGTAATGTACTTAAGAATAGCTGGTATTTCATACTTTTTCATGGCTGTCTCCCAGGTGTACCAGGCAATGCTGAAAAGTATAGAGCATGTAAAAACTTCAACGGCAACGACAATTATAGCACTTGTTCTTAATATGGTACTTAACGCTACTTTTATTTTCGGTTGGTTTGGTTTACCTAAAATGGGTGTACAGGGTATTGCTCTTGCTACGGTAATAGCCCGTGGTGTTGAGCTTGTTGTGTGTCTTTATGCTGGATACACAATAAAAGAGTTTAAAATAACTCCAAAGTGTTATTTTCTTTTTAATAAAGTTTTGACAAAGGATTTTATAAAGTACTCACTGCCTGCAGTGGGTAATGAGTTTATGTGGGGAGCTGCTTTTGTGACTTACAGTATAATACTTGGACACTTAGGTGAAGATATTGTTGCAGCAAACTCAGTTGTAAATGTTTTACGAAACCTTGCAAGCATTATGTGTTTTGGCATGGCTTATGGAGGAGCTATTCTTTTAGGTAAACAGATTGGACAGGGTAATCTTGACCTTGCCCGCCGTAACTCTGTACGTCTCATAAAAAGTACAATAATTTCAGGCTTTGCAGGAGCTGCTTTGATCTTATCACTGAAACCAGTTTTGCCTTATATTGCGCATCTGACGCCGCAAGCTGCATCTTTAAGAGATATGATTCTTTTAATAAACTCATACTCACTTATAGGAGCTGCTGTAAATACGGTGTTTATCTGTGGTGTCTTTCGCAGTGGTGGCGATGCTAAGTTTGGTTTTTTCTGCGACTCAATATCAATGTGGTGTGTTTCAGTTCCAGCAGGCTTGATTGCAGCCTTTGTCTTTAAGCTTAGTCCATTATGGGTTTATTTTATTCTTTATTTAGATGAGTTTATAAAAATACCTGCGGTAATTGTTCATTATTTAAAAGGTAACTGGGTAAAAAACATTACGCGGGATTTGTAGTGAATATTACAATTATAGTGAAAAAGCAGTATATTCTTTTTTTATGTATAAACGTATATATTTGCTTTTTTTAATTGTTTTATCATTAAATACTAATTTATCCGCTCAAAACGGCTTGATTAAAGAAGAATTTGCGAAGGAAGGTAAGACTCTGCCTCATTTTCAGGTGGCATCAACTGCCTTTATCCCTTATGGGCTGACCCTTGCAGGTATCGGCTTACGTTTTGCAGGTCCTGACTATTTAACTGGCTATATTATGTCAGGGTTTTCAGCAGCTTCTGATATACCAGCCTGTATTGTAGATCCGTCATACTCAATTCCCTTTACTTTAACAGGAACAGGTATGATGTTAAGTCACAGTATTTGGGGTGAAAATTTTCGTGAGCATACTTTCGGTCATAAAAACTTGACTTCAATTGGACACTTTGGTATGGATATGAATATGTATACTGCCTACCACGGTTATGCTGAGGCTCGAAAAAAATGTGTGGATGATGTTTATCAAAATAAAACATCATATACTTTTTCACAGCTTTTATATGCACCATTTGATAAGGAAGTACTGAAGCAAAAATATGTTTATACACCTATACTGGCTCTGTCGACAGTTTTTGTTGTATCAAAATCTTTAGGCGGATTTGACCAGTCAATTTTTAAAACAGGCAATGGATATTTTGGAAGGCGAAAAGTAAATGCTCTTGCAGGGCTTGCCGGAGTTTTTGCATATGCTCTTGTTGATTATGCAGTTACAGGCGTCGGTGAAGAATCTCTTTTTAGAGGCACCGGATATGAGGAAATGAAGGTATCCTGGGGGATAATACCTGCAAAAATTACTGACGATATCTGTTTCGCAGGTGCTCATGTTCCACAAGATATTTTTTATTCACAAAAATCAGCAGGGGACGTAGCTTCTGCTTTTATATCAAGAGCCACAATGGGACTTATTTTGCAGGGTGTATATGATGAGTGCGGCTTAAAAGGATCAACAGCTGTTCATATGTGGATAGATACGGTTATTAGTGTCTTAGACTACATGTACTGTTGTGGTGTTGAAAATGACCATACCTTTTCAATTAAATGTAAAATAAAGTTATAGAAGAATATCAAAATATAACGTATGTATACCGCACGGACTACAAAAAAAGCTTATACAGGGTCAGTGAATAATAAGATATACAGAGTGTGATATTTGAGTTTTATGGTCTGTGAAAGCTATTATTTCATGTCTGTGAAAGCTTTAATTTTATGAGTGTGAAAATCATTGTTTCATATGTGTGAAAGTTATTATTTTGCAAGGGTGAAACTTATGTTACTGTGCACAGAAAATTGTCTTACCAAAATTATCAATTTTTCTTGCGAAAAACATCTTGTTTTCTTACCAAGAACATCTTATTGTCTTACCAAAAAAATCATGTTGTCTTACCAAGAATATTTTATTCGCTTACCAAA
>JAZUGE010000028.1:0-20569 GCA_045641045.1 Treponema sp.
CTTATAAATAAAGGCTTTGAGGTACACTATATATAGTGTGTGATGTATAAAGAATATACTTATTGCATATTTATACAATTTTTTTAAATTTAGTAAATTATCTTGTTTTCATAGTTAATAAAATTTGTTAATATTTACTTAATAAAATGCAGTATTACTTAATAAAAAAAGTAATTAAATTTTTCAGGGGTTGTCTATGTCATTCAATTTTAATGTAAAAAACGCTTATTGTAAGCGTGTATGGGAAGACCTCAGCGCTCGCTATGCTGATCAGGAACACTTCCTTCAGGCTGCTGGTCTTGTTCTCGAAACTCTTTCTCCAGTTGTCGATACAATGCCAGAGCTTGAGAATACAGCTGTTCTTGAACGTTTTGTTGAACCAGAACGCATCATTATGTTCCGTGTACCTTGGACAGATGACCAGGGTAAGCCTCATGTTAATCGCGGTTTCCGTGTTCAGTTTAACAGTGCAATCGGACCTTACAAGGGAGGCTTACGCTTTTCTCCAGAAGTTGGTCTTGATGTTCTTAAGTTCCTTGGTTTCGAACAGGTATTAAAAAATTCTCTTACAACTCTCCCTATGGGCGGTGGTAAGGGAGGTTCAGACTTTGACGGTCACGGAAAGTCTGATGCAGAAATTATGAGATTCTGTCAGTCATTTATGACAGAGCTTTATCGCCACATTGGTGCTGATACTGATGTTCCAGCTGGTGATAAAGGTGTAGGCGGTAAAGAAGTTGCTTACATGTTCGGTCAGTATAAGAGAATTACAAACCAGTTCACTGGTGTATTAACAGGTAAAGGTCTTGATTTTGGCGGTTCACTGATTCGTCCAGAAGCTACTGGATACGGTCTTATTTATTTTGCAGAATGTATGCTTAAGGCAGTTGGTACAGACTTTAATGGTAAGGTATGTTCAATTTCTGGTGACGGTAACGTTGCTCAGTATGCTTGTGAAAAGCTTACACAGCTTGGAGCAAAGGTTGTAACACTTTCTGACTCAACAGGATATATCCTTGATGAAGACGGTATCGATGCTGAAAAGCTTGCTTACGTTATGGAGTTCCGCGGACGTAAAGAAAAGATTGATGCATATGTTAAAAAGTATCCAAATGCTAAGTTCTTCAAGGGTGAAAAACCTTGGGGCGTAAAAGTAGACTGTGCTTTCCCTTGTGCTACACAGGACGAAATCTATATGGATGATGCTGAAAAGCTTGTTGCAAACGGCTGTAAACTTGTTGCAGAAGGTGCTAACATGCCAACTCGTGCTGATGCAATTGCGTTCCTTCAGTCTAAGGGTGTACTCTTTGCTCCGGGTAAAGCTTCAAATGCAGGTGGTGTTGCTGTATCTGGTCTTGAAATGAGCCAGAACTCAGAACGCTTGTCTTGGAGCCGTGAGGAAGTTGATGCTAAGCTTAAGCAGATTATGACAAATATCCATGACAATGCTTATGCTACAGCTAAAAAGTATGCTCCTAGTGAAACAACTGATTACGTATCTGGTGCAAATATTTACGGATTCTTAAAGGTTGCTAGAGCAATGATGGCTCAGGGATTGGTATAATATATTAATCTGACTAATAAAAACTCCGGTTTTGCCGGAGTTTTTTTGTTTATAAGCCTGTGTAATAAAAAATTCCCGCCGGAAAAATAAAATTTTGTCGACGGGAAAATAAAATTTTTCCGTCGGAAAAACAAAAAAAATGTGTAAGAGTATGAATGCTCTTGTGCCGGAAAAAAGTTTGTAATAATCACATCTTAACTGTAAATTAAATAAAACAAAAATTATTTTATTTTTTATATCCAAGAGATTACAATATAGTTATGAATAAGTGTGCAAAGGCAGTTCTATTTGTTTTATTATCACTTACATTTTCATCTTGTTTTTTGCGGGGTAAACAGGCTAAACGTCTTTATCAGCTCGAAAATCTTGTATTGTCTCTTGAAGAAGAATACTGCCCTTTAAAGTTTTGCATAACAAACCGCTTTGGTGACAAAATGTTTGTTGAACTTAAGTTTTTAAATGTACAGGGCAATGTGGTTTCAAAAGCATCCTTTGAACTTACTGGCAAGGAACTATTTTTTGATTTTAGGGTAGTAAAAACAGATGAAGGAAATCTTTTCTTTCCGTATGCAGTTTTTACAGATGCAATGGAAAGTGAAAATGCATTTGATCTTACTGCATTATATAGTGAAGATGGTTTGCCTTTGATTTATGCAGATCTCATCAAAACTCAGCAGACTAGTATTATAAGGGAAGTTTTTTCTGAAGTCCGTTCTGCATACCGGCTTATAAAAGCAGAAAATATATATGGCTGTGCTGTTCATGATATTCATGATTTTTCGGTACATTTTTTGACAGGCCGCACATATGATGTAATCTGTCATCTTAAACAGGGTGGAATTGAATACCGAAATCATTAGTGGAGTAAAAATGTTTGAGACTATGTTTGCAAAAGAAGGCTCTGTTACACCTTTTTTATTGAAACTAATATCGTTTATAAAAGTATATGCTTTGTCCATGGGGATGATAGTATGTGTTTTGATTTTGATACATACAGTACACGGTGTTTATAAAGCAAAAAGGGTTTATAACTCAAATGTTAGCTTAACTGAGCTATTTTTTATTTCATTTCTCGAAGCCTTTGCCTACATTGTACGCAAAGTACCTGCAATAGTTATGGCCTTTCTTTTGATTATGATTTCAGGCAGTTTAATAAAACTTGTCAGCGAAGTTACAGGTTATATCGAGACCGAGAAAAAAATTAGAGAACTTACTTGTGTTGTGAAAAATCTTCAGCGCACTGAAACTGTTGCCTGTATAAGCTTATATGAAAAAAACGGTGAAAAAACATCGTATATTCTTGAAGTTTTTGCTCCGGACCAGCAGCAGTCGACAAAGCAGATTGTTGAGATGAAGGGGGAAGAGTTTTGGATTGACTGCATGGTAGTAAACTTTGATTACTCGCAAATTGCATCAGGTAACCGCTGTACAATTAGTTATCCGTACAGAATCTGGTCTGAAAAGATAAGTCCGCGCAACGCCTATGTGCTTAATGCAGTGCCTTATATATACCAATATGGAGATGATGTATATGGAATTGACAGTGTCACATATTCCGAAAGACTAAAAGAATTATTTGAGGTAATAAGGGATGAAGAACAGTCAAAATTAATGGGTATCCGTTCAGTAAACGGTAATGCACTTCATTTTGAAGTACAGGACGGCAAAAGGTACTTTATAAAAGCACTGGGTACCGGTGGAATCACAGTCGATGTTGATGACAGTTGGGATTAAAAGTGAACGATTTTTTTGAATATATGAAATGGCGTGGAGACCTGAGTTTTGATGCTGCTCCACTAAATGATGTTGATGCACTAATTTTTTGTCAGTTGTCATATATGAACTTGAAAGGTCTTATTGATGAGGGGTTTAGTGATGGCATTACCTACTGTGAACTTGCAAAGGCTTTTAAGAAAAGTGCGGACTATAAAGACCGGTGTAAGCTTGGGTTGATGATTAATCCAAAGACCATTACTTTGTTTATGGAAGCTGCAAAAACAACTAGATTTGGACAGGTAAAGGTAACTGGGTTTAGTGAAAAATACAGTCAAAGAGCTCAGGAACAGTTCTGTGCTGTTACAAACTTAATTACAGCAAATACAGCCTTTGTTGCTTTTAGAGGAACAGATGATACGCTAACCGGATGGAAGGAAGACTTTAATCTTGCTTTTATGGACGAAGTACCTTCTCAACGGGATGCAGTTTTATATTTGAAGAAGGCCTGCGATAGTCTCGGTCACAATGAAATAATTACAGGAGGGCACTCAAAAGGAGGGAACCTTGCAATTTATGCCAGTGCAAATATGCCTGTATATTGTGACAATAAAATAAAAGCTATATATAACTTTGATGGTCCTGGGTTTTTAAAGCAGACATTATCCAGCGCTCCTTTTATGAACGTATGTACTCGTATTAAATCCTTTTATCCTCAGTCATCTATGATTGGTATGCTTTTTGACCATTATTCCCATTATCGGATTGTAAAAAGCAGAGAGCTTCTGGTTATGCAGCATGATCCGTTTTCATGGAACATAAAACCTGTGGATTTTGATACAAAAGAAATGCTTGACTCGTTAAGTATAAATATAAACTCTGCTTTCAACATGTGGTTTTATCAGCTTACAAATGAGCAGCGGCAAAACTTTGTGGAAACAATATTTAAGGTGCTTGATACCGGTGAAGGAGAAACATTAAGTCAGATGTCAAAGCACTGGATTAGTAACTTGGGAAATATAATAAAATCTGTCTCTCTTTTAGACAATGATATAAGAGAGCAGTCAATAGATACCCTAAAGCTCATGTTTAAGGCGTATTTGACAAAATCCTTTGAATAAAAAAAAACGTCTGTATCAGACTTTATGAGGAACTTTTAAAGTAATACAGACGCTTTTTCATAATTACAGGCATCGCTAAAAAATACTTTTTAGCGGTTTCCTTATATATAAAGACTAGAATGCGATTACAACTTCACCATTTTTGAATGTTGAGTTTACATACTGTCTGATTTTATCGCTCTGAAGAGCTTTTACAAGGGCTGTAATGTCAGCATCTTTTTCGTTGCCAGCTTTAACAGCGATGATATTTACGTATGGTGAGTCCTTTCCTTCAACAAAAAGACCGTCCTTTGTTGCACTTAAACCTGCAGGTATTGCATAGTTACCATTAATAACTGCTGCATCTACATCTGAAAGAACACGAGGGAGAGATGCTGCATCAATTTCCTTAAACTTAAGCTTAAGAGGATTTTTAGTTACATCAAGAACTGTTGCTGTAATACCAGCTCCGTCTCTAAGAGTTATGAGTCCAGCAGACTGTAACAAAAGAAGTGCTCTACCGCCGTTTGTTGGGTCATTAGGAATTGCAATTGTTGCTTTTTTGCCAATCTGATCGAGCTTTGTGTGTTTTTTTGAGTATAATGCAATAGGTTCAATGTGGATGCCACCTGCATTTACAAGGTGGTAGCCTTTTTCTTTATTTGTTGACTCCATGTAAGGAATGTGCTGGTCAAAGTTTGCATCAAGCTCTCCTGATTCGAGAGCATCGTTAAGAATTACATAATCTGTAAATTCTTTTACAATAAGGTTTACACCCTGCTTTGCAAGGTCATCCTTAATAAGATTAAGCATTTCGGCATGAGGTACTGGTGTTGCACCAATAACTACTTTTCCATCTTTTGCAAAGGCTGCTGCTGCTATTACTAATGAAGCTGCTACTGCGATAATTTTTTTCATAACTACTCCTTTTTATAAGTTTATAACCTAGCTACATGCTATGTAATATTAAAGACCTTATAAAAATTTATGTCAATAATATTTAACCACAAATATTAATCTTATTAAATTTATTTAGTTGTATTAATACGTTGTGTCGATTAGTCATGACTGGATATACTACAAAAAAAAGACTGTCTGAAGCTTTCAGACAGTCTTTTTGCACATTATTTCTTTTTATTTTTTGTTCGTAAATCGTAAAGATATCGCTTTATCTTTTGACTTGCAGTTTTTTCAAACTGTTCAACTTCCTGTACCTTGTTGATGTGAGAGTTTTTATTAACTCTGCTGTTTACAAAGAACTGAATCTCATTAAGAAGAGCTTCCTTCTGATACTCAGTATCCCTTTTAAACTCGTCAACTGATTTACTGAAATCTTCCTGCAGCTTTTGAACGTTCTCACTAAACTTTTCTGGAAACTTTTGTACGTTTTCCTGTAATGACTGAATGTTTTTAGTGATATTTGTCTGTAGCAGCTGAATTGCCTGCTGCATATTTTCAGGTTTTTCGGCAAACTTTTCGGCCTGTTCCTGAAGTTTTTCTTCATTTACCTGAACAAGAGCCACAAGGCCGTTGTCATCTTCAACAACAAGTGACTCTGATACAAGTGGATGTTGATTTAACACAAACTCAATGTCTTCAGGATATATGTTCTCGCCGCTTGGACCTAAAATCATATTTTTACTGCGGCCTTTGAGAGACAGTCGCAACATACCCTTAATCATTTCGATTGTACCCAGATCACCTGTCTTAAAGTAACCTTCTCCACAATCATCATCAGAAGTGGTAAAAGCCTGTGCAGTAAGCTCTGGATCTTTGTAGTATCCTTTCATAACATTTGGACCTTTAACTACAACTTCACCGATGCCCGTCACAGGATCTTTATTTAAAAGTCTTAAATCAAGGTCTTTAACTAAAGGACCAACTGTTCCCGGTATTGTAACTTTGACACCACTGCCTGCAAGTAGTGGTGCTGTTTCTGTAAGACCGTAACCGATAGCGTAAGGAAACTTTGCATCCTTCATAAAACGCTCAACTACTGGGTCAACCTTAGATCCGCCAATACCAAAAAATACAAGGTGTCCGCCAAATGTCTTTTTAAGCTGTTTGCCTGCAGCTCTGTGAAGCAGCTTTTTAAATGGTTTTATGTGGTAAAGTGTTTTAATAAATGCATTTTTTTCAAAGGCTGGCAAAACCTTTGCTTTATAAATTTTTTCCATGATAAGTGGAACAGCACATACTATTGTTGGCTGTATTTTCGCAAAGGCTGGGAGCAATGCACTTACAACAGGTGGTTTACCAAGATAATAAACACATGCACCGTTCATAATCATCATTGTAAAGTCAATAGTGAACTCATATACATGGGATACTGGTAAAAATGATAAAACGCGGTCAAGCTTGTTGATTCGATGAAAGTCCTGTCCTTTTACAGCGTTCCATACAAGATTTTTGTGGCTGAGCTCAACACCCTTTGAGCGTCCTGTTGTACCTGATGTATAAATGATAGAGGCTGTGTCATCTTCTTTTACATCACTTACAGGAAGTGGCTCGTGAGTAAAATCATTAATGCTGCCAGAGCCACCTTTTGTAATAGTAAGAGCTTCGAGTTTAATAATAATTGGTGGTAGCTGGTCCTGGATATTTTTAATTTTTGACTCAAGCTTTTCGCTGATAATGAGGGCTTGTACCTGACAGTGTGCTAAAATAGCCTGAACTTCGCTTTCTGAAAAATCAGGTAATAAAGGAACTGCAATTAAACCATAATTTACAATGCCTAAGTATGCTTCTCCCCACTCAGGTCTACCATTTCCAAATATAGCAACTTTATCTCCCTTTTTAAGACCAAGGGTCTTTAACATTTTTGCAACATTTTGGCTTGCTTCGTTAAGCTGAGTATATGTAATTGGTTCTCCATTTACGAGGGAAAGTGCTGGTCTGTCAGCAAACTTTTTCATTGTGTTTTGAAGTAGGGCAGGGAAAGTATATGCACCTAGATCTTGAATGGTTTCCATAAATAAAACTCCAGTAGAGATTAACTCCTATGATTATGTAATTATAGTATCGTATATATATTAGACACATATAATTATTTATTAGTTGCAGATTATTATTAGAATTTATATATAATTTTTGAAAAAAGAATATTTTGCGTTATCATTTATGTACGAGGAGCATTTATGTCAAAAAAAATTAATTTATTAGGATATGCATATTTTATTGGTATGGCTCTTGTTGTCATTGGTTATTTTTTACCTTTAGGATCCTTTTTAGGCTTAAAAGGCACAATGATCAAGGTTGTTACAGACGGAACTGGTGCTATGCATCTGGGGGCAATACTTATTTTAGCCGGTTCAGTGGCTGGTATTGTGATTTGTTTTGTAAATGATAAGTTTTTGTATAAACTTATTTGTCTTGCACTTTCAGCTGCAGGCTTTGCATATATTTATCTAAACACAGGCAGCTTTGCTAAGGCTGTAGGCAAGTTTGTCGTAAAAAACTCAAAGCCAGGACTAGGAGCAGTCCTTATCATTGCAGGTCTTGTCATTGCTGTTGCAGGCTTGTTTATAAAAAGAAGAAAGTAAGTTTAATTTATAGTCTCACATTATTAAAATAGTTGTTATCACTAACAATACTTTTACTTGATTTGTAACCTTATTTTTACTATCTTTAAAACGAGGTTAGATATGGTAGCAACTGTTTTATTGGGATTATTACTGCCTTTTGTGGGTACTACGTTGGGTTCATCATGTGTTTTTGCCATGAACCGAAGCCTTAATGAAAATTTTCAGAGACTTTTACTGGGGTTCGCTGCTGGTGTTATGATTGCAGCATCAGTCTGGTCTCTTTTGATTCCTGCTATGAATATGTCTGCCCATATGGGGCGTCTGGCATTTATACCTGCTGCAAGCGGATTGCTTTTAGGTATTATCTTTTTATTTGTTCTTGACCGGGTAACACCTCACTTGCACTTAGCTGCTGCAAATCCTGAAGGTCCATCATCAAAGTTGAGTCATACAATGATGCTTATGCTTGCCGTAACTTTACACAATATCCCTGAAGGTATGGCTGTAGGTGTTGTCTTTGCCGGTGTAATTACAGGCAGCGTCGAGATGTCTATAGCTTCAGCATTTGCTCTGTCATTAGGTATTGCAATTCAGAATTTTCCTGAAGGCGCTGTTATTTCAATGCCATTGCGTATGGAAGGTAACCGTCGCATAAAATCATTTTTTTACGGTATGCTGTCTGGCGTTGTAGAACCAGTAGCTGCTCTTGTAACTATTTTACTTACAGGTATTATTCAAAATGCACTGCCTGTGATTTTATCCTTTGCAGCCGGCGCAATGATATACGTTGTAATTGAAGAGCTTATACCTGAGGCGCAGAAGAATGATGAAACTGATATATGTACAATGGGTTTTGCTGTAGGATTTGTATTGATGATGATATTGGATGTTGCTTTAGGTTAATTTACAGATATAAATATTTATGCAAAAAATATGCATAAATTATGTATATTTAGTTGACTAAGTAAAATCATTTTCCTAAAATAAGGTTGAACTAGGGACATTGACGTCGGTAATACGTTCGGTGTCCCTTTTTTTATTTAGGATTTATATTTTGTCCTGAATAAAAAAAAGGATAAAGCTTAATTGAAAATACTTGCTTTGTTCTTGCTTTACTTGGAGGAATTAACATGAAAAAAGTCCTGGTACTTGTTTTTGCAGCCTTTGTATCTTTATCACTTGCAGGATGTGGTAAAAAGGCTGAAAAAGGTGAATATACACTTGAAAAGGGTATATTAAAGGTTGGTATGGAAATTGGTTACCCACCAATGGAGTACTATGCCGAAGACGGCAAAACTCCTATGGGGTTTGATGTTCAGCTTGCAAAGGCTGTTGCTGATAAGCTTGGTTTACAGATTGAATACATTGATACTGCATGGGATGGTATTTTTGCAGGACTTGAAACAGATAAGTATGATGTAATTTTTTCTGCATGTACTATCACTGATGAACGTAAAAGCTCAATGGATTTTTCGACACCTTATGTAGGTAATGGACAGTCGCTTATTTTGACAAAGGACTCAAAAAAAGTTGTTACAGGACCAGCGGATTTAACAGGTCTTACTGTTGGTTATCAGGCTGAAACTACATCTGATATTTACATGACAAAGCTTGCTGAAAAAGGTCTCAAATTCCGTCCTGCTGAATATGATAAAGTTATCAATGCCTATGAAGATTTAAAGTATGGCCGTTGTGATGTTGTAATTAGTGATGCACTTGTTGCTGCTGCATATTTAACATTGCCAGATACACCTTACGTTTCTGTATGGACAGGTGAAGCAGACGAGTATTTTGGTGCTGCTGTAAAAAAGGGTAATAGTGTTCTTACAACAAAGATTAACAGTGCCCTTGAAGAGCTTTTTAGTGACGGTACTATGAAGTCAATTTATGAGGATGTATTTGCTGCTGATTTAACTAATACAGTTAAATAATGAATATCTGAAAAAGATTTTCTTTTATAGACGTAATACCGGCAATTACTTTTACAACGGATGTGAGATTTAGTTTTTAACTGTCTCACTTTTGCGTTGTTTATTAGGGAATCACAAAAAAACAAAAAAACTAAAAAAGCCAAGGATTTAGAGTCATCTCGCCTTGGCTCTATGTATTATATTTGAGGTACCAAATGACAGCATTAAAAAAAATAATAGGATGGATACCGGCTCTGCTTTCTGGTGCCAGAATTACAATTTTGCTTACAGTTACGGCTGTATTAGCAGGTATCGTCCTTGGACTGTTTTTGGCTTTAGGCAAAATGTCTAAACGAAAAATCATCAGTAAGCTTTGTTCTGCATATATATTCTTTTTTCGCGGAACACCACTTTTAATGCAGCTTTATTTTATATACTTTGGTTTACCAAGGGTATGTCCAGCATTAACACTGCAAAGTAAATTTCTTGCAGCATTTATTGCCTTTGGTCTTAACTCTGGCGCCTATATGGCTGAGTATATTCGTGCTGCGATACAGTCAATTGATAAAGGTCAAGCTGAAGCAAGCCGCGCATTAGGCTTTAACTACTGGCAGACTATGGCTCTTATTATTGTTCCCCAGTCTATCCGCCGTCTTATTCCGTCAATTGGTAATGAGTTTATTATGGTAATAAAGGATGCCTCCCTTGTTTCGCTTATTGCTCTTGAAGATATCACAAAAATTACACGCAGTATTTCTTCTTCTGCTGGTAATGAGCTTGTTTATTTGCCTGCAATGATTTTGTATCTTATCATAACAGCAGTATTTACTTATGTATTTAACAAAACAGAAAAACACTACAGTGTTTATGAGTAATGGTCAGGAGCAGAATAAATGAGCATGATAAAAACTGAAAATATATGTACAAATTTTGGGGACGTTAAGGTGTTGAAAAATGTTTCCCTTACAGTAGAACCAAAAGAAGTTGTTTGTATAATTGGGCCTTCAGGAGCTGGTAAGTCAACATATTTACGTACTCTTAACCATCTTGAGCATATTGATAATGGTAAAATATATGTTGAGGATAAGCTTTTAGATGATTACAATAACGGCGAATGCAAGTTTAAGATTTCAAAAAAAGAGCGAAATCAGATACTGCTTGAAATGGGAATGGTTTTTCAAAGATTTAATCTTTTTCCACACAAAACTGTACTTGAAAATGTAATGATTGCTCCAATCAATGTTCGTAAGGTGTCTAAAGAACACGCAAAAGAAGTAGCCCTTAATCTTTTAAAACGTGTTGGTCTTGAAAGTAAAATAAATGAGTATCCGTCAAAATTAAGTGGTGGGCAACAGCAGCGAGTAGCTATTGCAAGGGCATTGGCTATGGAGCCAAAGATTATGCTTTTTGATGAACCAACTTCGGCTCTTGACCCTGAACTTGTAGGTGAAGTTTTAGCTGTAATGAAAAGTCTTGCCGAAGAAGGTATGACAATGATTGTTGTGACTCATGAAATGGGATTTGCCCGTGAAGTTGCAGACAGAGTCGTATTTATGGAGGACGGAAAAATAAGTGAAACTGGTACTCCAGAAGAGATTTTTAATAATCCAAAGAGTGATCGCTTAAAGCAGTTTTTGAAGTCTGTATTATAATAAAAAAGACGTTCGGTTTTCGAACGTCTTTTTTTATCTTTAACCTTTAATCTTTTTAATAATACTTGTGGCTATTCGTTCACCGTCCATTGCAGATGAACCAATGCCACCTGAGTATCCAGAGCCTTCTCCTGCAGGATAAAGATTAGATAGGTGTGTACATTCAAAAGTAACTTTATCACGCAAAATACGTACAGGCGTACTAGTTCGTGTTTCAGTTGCGATAAGTAAAGCGTCATCGCATACAAAACCATGCATGCTTTTGTCAAAGTCTTTAAAACCTGCTTGCAGTCTGCTGCTGATTTCAGCAGGGAGCCATTGATCAAGTCGGCTTGATACTAAACCTGGTGTATAACTTGTTGCAGGTAGTGTTTGTGAAAGCCTGCCGTACAAAAAGTCTGTAAGTCTTTGAGCAGGAGCTTTTTGCCCATTACCTTGTCTCTGAGTTTCCTGTTCAAGCCATGTACGCCAATAAAGCCCTGCAAGAGCCGGACAACCGTCGTTTGCTGCCTGTTCTTTATATTTTTCAGGTATATCTTCAGGTCGTCTCTCCACAACGATTGCAGCATTACTCCACATGCTGTTTCGTCCTGATGACGACATACCGTTTACGACAATCTGGTCTGGACTTGTTGCACATGGTACAACAAAGCCTCCCGGACACATACAAAAACTGTATACGCCACGTTCGTTTTCCTGTGCAGTAAGACGATACTCAGCAGCACTTGGCATTTTTTTGCCATGAAACTGTATATTATCAATTAAAACACGAGGGTGCTCAACACGAACTCCTACTGCAAATGTTTTTGCTTCAAGGGCAAGTGGGGCTGTGCGAGCCATCATCATATAAATATCGATAGCTGAGTGGCCTGTAGCAAGAATAACTGCCTGTCCATATACCTCACCGCTCTGACCTGTATGTACGTTTGTATACTTTATACCTGTAACCTGCTTTTTATCTGCTTGGCCGGTTGTAATAAGGTCTGTACACTGAGTATCAAATAAAAACTCACCGCCGTTTTCGATAATTTTGTTTCGCATATTGTTGATAATGCCTGGAAGCTTATCTGTTCCAATATGAGGATGCGCATCAGTCATAATATTTGGACTTGCGCCGAACTCAACAAATATACGGTGTATACGTCCTATGTCACCACGCTTTGTACTGCGTGTAAAAAGTTTGCCGTCACTGAAAGTACCGGCACCACCTTCGCCATAACAATAGTTTGAGTTTGCATTTAATTTATTTTTTTTACTGATTTCTGCAATATCCTTTTTACGGGCAGCAGTTTCAGATCCACGTTCTACTATGACAGGTTTTATTCCATCTTCAAGGAGTCGTAATGCAGCATACAAACCTGCAGGACCTGAACCTACAATGATTACCTGATGTTTTCCGTCGGCTTTCTGCCATTTTGGCAGCAAATCATCATCGCTCAAAGGTTTTTCGCCAATGTAAATGTCGTAGCGCAATAAAATCTTAACTCTTCCATGTCTGGCATCGATGGATTTTTTTACAAAAACAGGTGTTATATCCTTTAAATCAAATACAACATCTTTTTCTTTAAGAGCCTTTATAATGAGAGTCTGTATAACGTTCTGATTTTTTTCATCTTCAGGACGTACTGTAATTGTAACAGGTGTAATCATATCAAAGAGATTATAAAGTTTAATCTACACTTTGAATAGGTCTATCTGTGTTCCTATGTCAGACATTGCCTTTCGCATCATGTTTCCAGTTTCATCAAGATCATGGCTGTTTTCATTAATTTCAGCAGCCCTCATCTTCATATCATTCATGCTTTCTGCGATAGAGTTAGTTGCCAGCTGCAGTGAACTTACCTGGTTTAAAATAGCTCTGTTATCAACAGACATCTCCTGAGATGAGGTACGTACGTTTGTTGTACTGTCATTCATCATTTTCAATGCGTCTGTAATTTGTCCCGAACCTGCCTGATTTTGTTCCATAGCTGAGCGTATCTGTTTTACAAGCTGATCGGTATCAGCAATGTTTGCACTAACAGTGGTAAAGGCTTCCTGAGCTTCGTTACTTGACGAAACAACAGTTTTTATAGACTCCTGAATGTTTTGCAGCTCATGACCAATTTGTTTTGATTGTGCTGTGGAGCTAAGAGATAGTTTGCGGATTTCATCAGCTACAACACTAAATCCACGGCCAGCTTCCCCTGCGTGAGCTGCTTCAATTGCTGCGTTCATGGCTAACAGATTTGTTTCACTTGCAATTTTACTGATTGTTTTGTTTGCCTGAAAAAGCATTTTACTTTGTTCTTCAATACTTGCAATCTGCTGATTAACCACGTTTTGTTTGTCTATACCGTTTTGAATATGCTGCTCAAGCTGGACAAACGCAGTTGCCATAGTTTCTGTATTTTCAGAGATACCTGTCATATTTTCAATCATTGTTTCAATAGCAGAACTGGCAACTGTAATACCAGAAGACTGCTCTTCAATTAGTTTATTTAAGTTTGCAATGTTTTCTGCTATTTGTTTTACCGAGCCGGCAGTTTCTTCAACACTAGATCTCTGGGCTGTAATTTTGTCAGCAACATTATTAATGTTTTGTATAATCACCTGAATGCTTTGTGCTGTTTTGCCCATAGACTGGTGCATTTTTTCGTCAACATCAAGCATACTGTTTTTTGAGTCCTTTACCTGACTTATTATCAGGTGCAGCTTGTTCACAAACTGATTAAAACCATTTACTACGTCCCCGATTTCGTTTTCAATTTTGATGTCTAGCTTTTTAGTTAAATCTGCATCACCTGAAGCAATGTCTTCTATGGAGTCTTTTACAAATATAAGAGGCTTTGTGGTTTTTCGTAATACTATGGCAATAACAATTACAAGAATTGTGCCTGTTAAAAGTGTTAATCCAATGATATTAAAGGCATTTATTGTTGCAGATCTAAGTACGACCTTATCTTGTATTGCGAGCCCCAAAGACCAGTCAGTGCCGTAAATTGGGGTGTAATATGTTATGTGATTTTCGCCTGTATTTTTGTTGCGGATATACTGATGTCCTGTGCGACCCATCAGCATATCCTGTATCATATCGTGATAGCCGACAATACCAGTTTCTTCGTCACTTGAGTTTGCAAAGTTTTTAAACATCATATCTTCATCAGGACTAGCGATAATTGTACCGGTACTGTCCTGAATAAATACTTGCCCGAGCTTTGATAACTCAGTGCGTTCAAGTTCATTGCTTATGATTTCAACAGGTATTGCTCCGCTTATTAAACCTGTGAGGTTTCCCTGTTCATTTGTAGTGGCAACCGAAGCATAAAAGTACCAGTCATCGCCAAAAAAGGCTTTTGACGGATCTGATATATATTCGATTTTACCGTTGTACATGATTGCTTTGTAATTTTCGGTAAATGATATGTCTGCATCAATTCCGTTTTCTGCATACATAATGCCATCAAAACCCGTTACACCAACAAAGGCAAAATCGGTACCCATCATCTGAGGGTTTTCTTCAATGAATGCTCTCTGCCCTTCAATTGAACTGTTGAGAAACTGTTCAGAGTGTGTGTAGGCCATCAGGTCCTTATAGTAGCTTTCAAGCCAGTAGGTAAGTGCTGTTGATGATCTGGCAACTACTGATGAAGTAAGTTCGTTATATGTTTTAAGGGAATCGTGTCCAATTGATATGGTAAGTATTGTAACTAGACATGTAAAACTTATAAGAAGAAAAGTCGATATAATAAGACTGATTTTAAATGAGATACGACGCTTTAATGGAGGTCTTTTCACTTTAATCTTTGGTTTTTTAGGAGCCTTAATCTTTTTTGCTTTGATTTTTTTTGTTTTAGGTTCCGCTGTATCCATAATACTCTCCATCATATTGTCTATGGTAAATAAAGTGATCGTAGGCAAAAGGGAGCCTGATATTTTATCATTATAATTATCCTTTTCAATTTACAAAGTGTCAAAATTTTTTATAATACAATAGCTAAATAAAGCAAAAAATTATTTTTATTCAGTTTTGTGTAATAAACTGAAATCTATAGTCAGAGGTTTGTTATGAAATTAAATCCACTGGAGACCGCATTATCAGCAACAGCATACCCAGGAAGAGGTATTGTTCTTGGTAAATCACAGGACGGCAAAACAGCAGTAGCAGCTTATTTTATCATGGGACGCAGTGAAAACAGTCGTAACCGTGTATTTGTAAAAGACGGAGAAGGTATCCGCACTCAGGCATTTGATCCTGCAAAACTTGAAGATCCAAGTCTTATTATTTATGCTCCTGTTCGTGTATTAGGAAAATATACAATTGTAACAAACGGTGATCAGACTGATACAATTTATGAAAATATGGCAAAAGGGCAGACTTTTGAACAGAGCCTTAGAGAGCGCGAGTTTGAACCTGATGCACCAAACTATACTCCTCGTATTTCAGGACTTATGGAAATTGAAAATGGTGTATATAACCTTTCAATGTCAATTTTAAAGAGCGATGAGCATAATCCTGAAAGCTGCAATCGCTATACATATACATACTCAAATCCAAGAGCTGGTGTTGGACGCTTTATCCATACTTATATGGGAGACGGCAGTCCTTTACCAACTTTTGAAGGCGAGCCAGAACTTGTTGAAATAAAAGGTGACATTGATACATTTACAAATAATGTATGGTCTAATCTTAACGAATCAAATAAAGTAAGTCTTTTTGTTCGTTTTATAGATATTGCAACTGGTAAATACGAAGATCGTATTGTAAACAAAAATAACTAGTTCAATTTAATTATCAGGGCTGTCCTAAAAAAATGTGCAGGCTAGCTGTGTTTTACTTTAGCCGCTTGCCATGATGAAAACTAAGGACAGCCCTTTGTTTTTACATAGGGGGATAAATGCTTCCACGAATTATCTGTACCACAGTTTTAGTTGAGACTTCACCTCAGGCGATGCCTTTAGGGGCTGCATGTATTGCAAGTGCAATAAAGGCCTGTGATCTTACAAAGGGTAAGTTTACGGTTGAGTTATCAGATTTTTCGAGAGAAGATCCTCAGTATATAAAGGCATTGAAAGCAAGTGGTGAAGAAGGTTGTGTTGATTATATAGCACAATCACTTGCAGAAGTTTATGAAGATAATACTGCTGTAGCAGTCTGTTTTAGCGTATATGTCTGGAACCACAAAATACTTGAAAAAGTTGCCCTTAAGCTTAAAAAGATTTTGCCTTCTGTTATTTGCATTGCAGGAGGTCCTGAAGTAACTGCAAACCCAGCAGTTTTTAAAGGCTTTGATTATACTGTAGCAGGTCAGGGGGAGCTTGCTGTTCCTGAGTTGTTATATAAGCTTTTTGTAAGTAAAGACAGTACTGTTATACCAGGTGTATATCATGGAACTGATACCGGCAGTGTTAGAGGCTGTCCGTTAATAGACGGAGTTGTGAGGGCAAATCCATGTGCTCCTGAGACAACACCTTCGCCATATCTTGATGGAACTTTAGATCCTGCAAAGTACGGTGGAGCTTTATGGGAGCTTGCCAGAGGCTGTCCTTTTAAATGTTCTTACTGTTATGAAAGTAAAGGTGAAAAAAAGATTGCCTACTTTCCTATGGACAGACTTGAAAAAGAAATTGAACTTTTTGCCGCAAAAAAAATACCTCAGGTATTTGTTCTGGATCCTACATACAATGCAGATAAAAACCGGGCAATACAGATGCTTAACATTTTACGGAAAAAAGCACCTGGAATGTTTTTTTATTTTGAAGCAAGAGCTGAGTTCATTGACCGTAATCTTGCCAAAGCCTTTGCTAAAATACCATGCTGTATACAGTTTGGTATGCAAAGCTCTAACCCTGACGTACTTAAAAATGTACACCGTACAATTGACCGCAAACTGTATGAAAAAAACATTGCATATTTAAATGAAGAAGGTGTAATTTTTGGCTTTGACCTTATATTTGGGTTACCTGGGGATACAATAAAGGGCTTTTACAATAGCATAGACTTTGCCTTGAGCCTTTATCCAAATAACCTGGAGTTGTTTTGTTTAAGTGTTTTGCCTGGGACTCGGCTGTATGACGATGCTGCAGGCTTTGGGCTTGTATGGGATAAAGAACCTCCATATCATGTAGAAAGCACACCTCAGTTTAGTGCTGCAGATATAAAAAAAGCTGCTTTGATGGCAAAAGCTACAAATGTATTTTACTCTTTGGGTCGTGCTGTGCCATGGTTTAACTCAGTTTTGTATCCGCTAAAAACTAAGGCATCTGTGTTTTTAGATGGATTTATTCCGTATATAACTGATAAAGAAGAATACAGTGACGATGAAATTGAAAGGTGTCAGATTGAATATGTCACAAAAAAATATCGCGAAAAACACCTTGATAAGATTTTACCTGTCGCTATTGATGTAATTCGTATGAACAATGCAATCAGCCGCATTACTTCATCAGGTTGTGAAAGTCACATTACACTTTCATATCACCCGGATGATATTATGAGCGAGTATGCAGGAGATATAGAGTTTTTTGCTGAAAACTGCGGAAAACAAAAGTGTAATGTATATGTCTTTGAAACACCTCAGGGACCTGACTGGCGTCTAGAACGACGCTCCAAATGAAACTGCATACTGAGTCTGCTGAGTAACCTGGTTATATGAGAGGCCTAGGCTAAAGGCAGGCATAGCAAGCTTTGCAAGGTACATCTTTATCCCACCTTCAAAACCATAGCTCAACAGTACACTCTTGTCTGTATCGTCGCAGGTACAAATCTGATAGTTTCCGTAAAGGGTAAATGTGCCAATTTTATTTATAAGGACTGCACCTTCAAGCCCTGTGCTAACTCCCTGTATGCTTTGGGTGTAAAAATGGCTTCCAAGTATTGAAACACAACCGTCGTTACGGTCTGCCCATGAAATGTAAGGCATATTATGCATTAAAGTCATACCAGCTTCTGAAGTAAAACGCAATCGTGTACATAATGGCTTTTGAATCTGTATTTTACTGTTCATACTCTGGGCATATGTATGAGGCCCGTCTGTTATGTATTTAGTTGCTACAGCGACTGTAATACTGTTTGTTGATAAAAAGCATCCGTTCCACTCAGGTCTTGCCATGGAAAATGTCGGCTTGAGGGTGAAGACGTTTTGAGACTCGATACCTATATCGTTTTTAATGTAATTACTGACATTAATCCAGTTATATGAGATTCCTACACTTGCTGATGCATAATCATTGAACTTTGTTAAAAGAGATATACCTGCGTTAAAGGCCTGGCTTTTATACGAAAAAAGGTCATTGTTATATGCATCAGTTGTATCATTTGTACCTTTTGCATAAAAAAGATTTATACCAAAACCTGGATGTGCCCAGTCCATAGCGGGCTTTGAAAATGCAGTTATAAACAAACCTGAGTCATTGCTGTACATACCTCCTACAAGGTAAGTTGATTTAATGCCCAAAGCATTTGTATCAATTACAGCTCCTCCACAGGTAAAGCTTGAGTCTGAATATGATATGATTGGAACAGGGATAAACGAAAGCTTTTCTTTTACTGTGACTTCAATTACTGCCGAGTCATAATCGGTCTGCAGTACATTGATATCAATTTTTTCAAACAGACCTTCAGTCTGTAAAACAGTTTCAAGCTGGCTTATTGTTTCAGGATTTGCTTGTTTATTAATAAACTTTGCTACCTGATGCTGCATGTAAAAATCCTGAGTTTTTTTCAGACCTGTAAAGTTTATGCGCTTTATCGAAAGTCCTGTATCTTGAGCCGAAAGTGAAAAAGCTGTAAATAAAACTATTAAAATAAAAAAACGTAATTTAATTGATTTCATACTCATGATTTAATATTTATAGTGTATCGTATAATATTAATCAAATACGATAAAATAATATTATATTGCTATGATTCAGATTTTTCTTAAAGTTTTTACAGATTCTCATTTTACAGGTGCATTTTTGCAAACTGTAATTATACTTTCATCAGGCTATTTTTTTACCAGATACAATATAATTGCTCACGAAGGTAAAGCTGCAATTACAGCAATAGTCTGGAAACTTGCAGTCCCTTGCCTTGCTTTTAATGCCTTTATGCAGGACTTTGATCTTAACAGCTTTAAACTTTGCATAGTCGAGTTTTTTGTGGCTGCATTTTTATATGCTCTATTGTACTGGGTAGGTAAAGTTACTTTCTTAGGTAAAGGTTCTGATTTAGCTGTTGTTGCTGCATTATTTTTTGCGGTGGGGCAGACTACTCTTTTTTCAATGCCGGTTCTGCTTCATGTTTATGATGGGCATAGTGATGAGGTTCAGCTTTACATAAGTATTATTTCAATTGTATTCCGAATAATGGTTTACATGGTTGGTTTTTATGTTATTTCGGGGCAAAAGTTAAAGCTTAATCATTTAGGAGCCTCTCTTAAAACAATCTTTGTTACACCAATCATGATAGGCATGTTTTCAGGCATGATAATTTATCTTGTTCAAAATGTTACGCCGAAGCTATGTACAGCAGATGGTCTGTATTCATTTTTACGTATTGATAAGACACTTCCATCTGTTTATCAGACGGTCATAACTTTTACCCGCCTTGTTAATCCTTTGGCAATGTTTTTGATAGGTATGACTATAGGCGAAGGAAATGTTAAGCAGGTGTTTGCAAGTAAACTTGTGTGGCTTATTGCTCTTATGCGCAATGTATTAGCCCCTTTTGTTGTGTGTGTTACAGGTGCAGTTTTACATACTGCAGGTATTGTACATTTTAATGAGTATTCCTTTGTAACTCTTGTTATAGCTTTTAGTGCTCCAGTATCAGTATCCCTTTGTGTTTATTGTGTGCAGTATCACAAAAAGGAACAGCTGGCTTCGCAAGTCTGTATGCTAAGTACGGTTTTAAGTATTGTCACAATGCCGTTATGCTTTGTAATGAGCTATGGTGTATTGAACCTTATTATATAAAGTAAAGCTGTATAATCACAGTTAAAAAATAAAGCTCTTACAGTTTGTGAATGTGATAATTTTATGACAGTGAAAGCCATAATTTTATGACAGTGAAAGCCATAATTTTATAACTGTGAAGCTTGTTATTTCACGTCAATGAAAGCCATTATTTTACGATTAAAAAAAC
>JAZUGE010000029.1:0-6601 GCA_045641045.1 Treponema sp.
CATCATTATCAAAGAAACGACCGAATACTGCAGTTGCTGAAATAATGACAGAGCCACAAACCTTAGGGCCGCCAACCTGAAAGTTTCGGTACATCCTTACTGAATATGATCTTGGGTTCTTCTGCTCAAGAACATCAAAAAGGTTATCAAGATCTGAATACTGTTCCCCCGTCTCAGGGTCTGTTTTCTGTTCAGCCATTCTAAGTAGTTCCATTACATTAAAAAGTGTCTGCTTCTCCGGATTATTGGGGTAAAGTTCCCTTAATGCCGAAAACAGTGCTGCCGTTAATGACATCTGGGCCTTTTCAAAGAAGTCATTCGAGCCACCGCTCTTCTTTTCACCGCCATCTATGTTTTTATTAAGCGCATCTACCAGTATATTTATGTCCTTTTCATCCTCTATATACATAAGCGGGTTATATCGCATGCTCTGGTCAAAGTCCTTAATATTAAATACCTTGATACAGTACCCCTGGCTTCTTAAGAATTTACCACACTTTTGCAGAATTTCGCCTGATGGGTCTGTAATAACGTAATTTGCATTCGCAAGCATTACATTCGGGAAAAGCTCTGAAAATGATTTACCCTGTCCAGAACCACCTATTGTTAAAGTATTAAGGTTTCTATTAATAAACTTACAGTTCATTGAAACATACACGTCCTGCGCCATAATCTGTGATCTCATAAAGCACTGGTGCCCTGGCGAGTTTGTGAATTTTCCCCTTTCCTTCTCGCTCTTTAGTGGTCTTAGCGGGTTTTTCTTAAGCTCCTTCTCACATTTACGTGATTTTTTCATCATTTTCTTAAGCTCCACATTGTCAAAATATGCACTTTTGGCTTCTCCTGCATAATCTTTCCCGCATTTTTCAACTACTTTCGGGTCAAAAAAGAATCCTCTTCGAAACTTTGGCATATCACTTATACTCATAAGCTTTGATGATCCGTGTTCTCTTCCTCTTCTGCTCCCTTTTTCCCTCGTATACTTGTTATAAGACATTAAGATTGCATAAAGACCTATGATTACTGCACAAAGAACACATAGCTTCATTCTTTCCGTATCAACTGGTCCTTTAAATGCCCTGAAAAAGCCTCCTATGGTCTTTTCTTCAGCTGACATATAAATATATGCTCCTGGTCCTCCAAAAACCATAAGTACTCCTAATACCACTTCCTGATATATAAAGGATTTCTTCGCCTTTTCATCTTCTGTTTCAACTATTCCACCAAATCCTGACATCTTACTTCTCCTTTCAGTTTTCCGTATATGGTTATTTAGCAGAATTTTGGTGATTTAGACCTGTTTTATTCAAAAAGAAAACCATCCAAGCTTGTTTTTGTCTTGAATGGCATCATTTACGTCTAAAATAAAATAGAGGTCAATGCTAATGCACCAACCTCTGCTTCTTTTATCTCTATATTTTTTCAATCATCCCAGTAATCAATAGTTTCTTGTGGGGTCGTATCAATTCTAAATAGTTTCCACATAAAGTCTTCTTTTTCATTATAAAGGTTTATTACTCTAATACAATCATCATCTATACGGTAAAAAACATAGTTTCTACTGGTATATATATATCTATAATCCGTATCAACATCAAATAAATCAGATATTGCTGGACCCTTTTTCTCATATACCGATAACTCATTAATTGCATCTGTTATGGTCTTTAAGATCTTCCTGGAATTATCTGCTCCGTAACGTTCTGTAATATCTTTCTTTATTTCTCTTAACTTATCAGCAGCATCTGGTGTATACTTTATTTTTTTCAATCAAAGTACCCCCAACTCTTTCTCCAAATCCTCTGAATCTATCCAACCTTCTGCATTTGCTCGTTCTTCAGCCTTCTTGAGATCAAGCATTAACATTGCCATTGCCTGCTCCTTTAATGCATCCTTGCTATTTGCTGTAACTATAAATGGCAGCCCTTCAACGTTTAATGACTGCTGAATAAATGAATTGAAGGCATCTGTCAAAGTTAATCCTGATTTTGCATATATATCTTCGACTGCTTTCTTTATTTCTGAGTTAATTCTAGCCTGAAATGTAGAATCCTTTGGTGCTACCGCAACGTTTAAAACTGTACTCATGACTTTTTCCTCCTACATCATATTATAGGTTTACCATTAAATGATGTCAATACATTGTCACTACATACGGGTTCTATCTAAAAAGACCTGTAGGCAACACATAACATATAATCACCACATATAATCATTCTTTTACTTGCAAAAACCATTATTTCTGCTGATAGCATATACTACCGAACTAGTCGACTTTGAATAGTTCATAAAAATCTGTCTTTTCTTCTACAAAGTTATCATCAAACGCTATATTTGAACTTGGCGTTATAATAAGCCCCTTACCATAGTCAACATTTGTTATGTAGTTTATAAGCGAATTCGGTATATTCAGTAAATCCGAGTACTTTTTTCGCTCTATGGCTCCCTGGTTTAGAAGTTTATAGTAAGTGCATCCGTTTACCAGTTCCTCAAGTCTTATAAGCGTCTTATTTTCCGACATAAGCTTTACTGAGCTTTGTACTACCATAGTCACTATTGTCTCAAACTTATTACACTTATCTATATACTCCATCAGATAATCAAGCCCCTGTTCTGAGCTGAGTACACTGTCTATAGCATCAATAAACAGCCACGATGATATATTCTTTGATTTATCTACTATTGACCTGTTCCATAAAAAATTCATTGCTGCAATCAGTTCTGATGAGCTTCTTACTTTGTATAGTTCAATCCTTTTTCCTACGGCTGAATCAGTCCCTGTAATTCTTCTTAATTCTTCTGTTATCTCGCCTATAAATGAAAATGAACCAGCATTGTTTTCTATATAATCGATGACCGATTCTCCATCTGAAAAGTCAATCTCTCCTCTGCCTGAAAGATTTATTAGTTTTTTTACGTCATCTGTTATTTCCTCATCTCTTTCATCTTCTATCTTGGCAAAATCAATCTTATCAGCCTGCATCTCCACATAAATTGCCTTAAACAGAGCTTCTAACATAATTGATTTTGAATATACATCTGATTCAAGCAGGCCATAGTGCTTAATACACTCAAATACGTTTGTTTTTGGGTGTTTCTTTATTCCTCCATTGAGAATTTCCACAAATGTATCATAGTCGTCTCCATCAGTAATTATGCAAATTCTATCCTTCCCAGAAATAATTGCATTAAAGATTTCCCTTTTACACTGAAATGTCTTTCCACAGTGATCTACTCCTGCAATAATTCCCGCTGAATTTGAAAAGTTTTTCCTGTTAAAGAATATAAGGTTGTCATTTATCGCATTAAGCCCATTAAACAAACCATCCTGTTTCAGTGCTTCCTGAATGTTTAGCGGGTGCATCATTGCAAGCTTATCTATGTTATATACTCTTTTTGTATCTACCCTGCAGTTACACAGTGGCAGACATGACTGAAATCCCTGAAGTTGCAGTAAATCAAGTGATTTTATCTGTACCGCGTACTTATTTGTTGAAATATATAAAAGCTGCGTATCTCTGTTTAACGTATCAAGATCATCTGCATACAGTGTAATAACCATCGAACATGCAAATACATGGGTTCCTGTTGCAATACCTTCCTTAAAGACCTCTATGGCAGCATTATTAAAGTAATCCTGCTCTGTATAGTTGATCATTGTGGTCTGTTCTTCTGTTCTTTTATTCTTTCTGTCTGACAGTGATTCCCTTCTGTTTACTATCTTTCGCGTCATATTGCCGGCTACATTATCCGTAAATACCTCAAGGCCAAACTGGGCTGGTATATGATCATACTGTATCGATAAAAGCATATTTGATGATATTGAAGTAATATCTGAGATTACAGAATTGCTTACTACAGCCGGTGTTACATTGATAAAAAATGATCTTACATATGTATCGTCGTTTAATACTATATAGTCTTTATGCGATTCCTTTGAATCTATTGATGCGGGTGCAATTACATCCTTTGTAGTAAGCTTGAGCTTTTTCATGTTCTTTACTGAAAAGTCATTGCCACCAGACAAAGCTGTCTTACTGCCAAAACTGTCCCTTCCTGGGTTGAACATTGAATATAAAACTTTAAGTCTTGTCTTTAGGGAAAGACCTGAAACTTCAATACCATAAACATTACTGAAAAGCTCTTTTATCATTTCATCTATATCCCTGAACCTTTTGACTGCATCTTCAGGCAGATCTGCTTTCATTGAAATGACAAAATATGTATCTTTTTTTACATTGTTGTGTCCTACATCCGAGTTTTCTGCAATAACCTCGTTATAAGCATCTACGTATTTCTCATACCCTTGATACTGTTCTGGTACCTTTAGAGTCTTTTTAAGAAAAAAGTCCTGATCTACAAGCTTATTGTGTATTACAAACTGAAATGATATATCTTCTGGCATCTCATCAATAAGCCTTTTAAACTTTCTATTAAATGCCGACTGTGAGTAATCCTTTGTATTTGCCTGCTTTATATCATTTACAAAATAGCATTTTGAATACTGGTTGTTCCTTGTTTCGATTATCCCCTCTTCTTCAAATGTTCTGACATAGGGTATCTTTTTTCTTATAACGTCACTTGCTGCAAGTGCGTTTGTTTTCTTTTTAGCCATATACTTAGCTCCCTTCAATTTTTCTGTATATGGTTATTTAGCAGAATTTTGAAGTTTTGGACGCCTTAAGGCATAAAAAGAACTTGTTTATAACATATGCTACAAACAAGTTTATCGTTATTATATTCTTCCCAGTAAAATATATTGAGCCCTCACCCGCTTGGATGAAGGCTCCATGTTAATTCTCTGTCCCTTTTCTTAAATACAGGTCATTTGAACAAAAACAGTTCTTTGTTCTGTATGGACAGTCTTTCTTTGAATCACAGTTATGATTGACGCTGTGGGTTAATGTATTGGCTACCACCTTTTCGAACTCATTATTAGTCATAGGCATATATAGGTTTATTCTTTTATTCTCACCTATTCTCCAGCATGAACAGTAAATATCCTCATCTGTTACCGCTATAAGTCTCTTTATGAGCGCTGTCATAATACCTTTTCTTCTGTATTCAGGCTTTGTGCAGCTCCAGGTTATCTGATATCCTGAAAACTCTTCATCAAAGCATAAGCCTGTCACTGCCGCTATCTCACCATCTATTTCTGCTAAAAGGTATCTTCCACGGTCAATCCCTTCATATGCCCCTTCAAGTTCAACCATTTCTCCGAAACTTTTGTATAAAAGGTCTTTAATCTCCGCTTCATCGCTCTTTCTTGAATACCTTACTCTCATATGATCACCTACTTTGATGCTCTTACAAGAGTCATAATGGCTCCATTAAGTGAAGGTACTGTAAATACTGCGTTTCCAGCTGCATCTACATTGCATTCAATGACCTGAGTTCTGCTTGTAGGGTTCCAGAAGATTACAAATGCGTTCTCATCCTTTGATAAATTCATGCCTGACCATGTAAGTGTCTGCTGTGCATCTTTCTTTACCTGTGCGTCATACACTGAAAAATCAAATGTCTTTGTTGGATTTAACTTACTAAATCCCTTCTGTGTAAGATAGTAATTTGCAATTAAATACTGGTTTGCTGTATTTCTGCTGTCTGATGTCTTTGCAACTACGTCTACCTTGTTGTTATTTACAGTTACTGTAACTGTATTCTTTGCAAGTGCCTGTCCTGAATTTCTTAAAGACTGTACCTCTCCTGGCTCCGATGTTGCCTTTGTACCATCTTTATAGTGACAGCACTTTGTGCATTTGCCGTTTGAATCATAATCACAGCTCTCTTTTTCTGTATAGCCACAGATCTCACATTCTGCCTTATGCTTGCCATTACTCTTAAACTTATACTTAAGCTCGTGATCTCCCTTTTTATAGTTTGAACAGTAATAACATTCTACATAATGCTGCTCATCATCATCTTTATCGCTCTCGAATCTGCAGAAATCACAGTCTATCTTTTCCTTTACTGTCTCTCCGCAGTCCTTACATACTGATTTATGATGAGTTCTGTCTGTAGCTTTATACTCAATATTCTTATGCTTGCACGCTGGCTCAGCTAATGTGCATCTTTTGCACTTTCCATTCACATAGTCATGACCTGAATATGCTGAAATCTCTGTAGAATAGTCCTCACCGCACTTTGCACAGCTAGTAAAAAGCTGAGTACCGCCCTTTGTGCAGTCGTCATCCTTATACTTGATACTCCCAGTCTTTCCACCTGCATGAGTATGCGCTGTTATTTTCATACATACATCACATTTGTTCTCATAATCTGTAAATGTGTGACCATTTCTTGCTTCAACTGGCTCTGTGTAATCTTCATTACAGTCTTCACATTCAAGGTAATAAGCTGTTCCACCCTTTGTACAGTCACCATCTTTCCACTTAATCTCATCAAGTGTTCCGCCTGAATGTGTATGCTTCTCTTCTTCTGCCCCACATCGTGTACAAATTCCATCTGAATAATTATGGGCTTCATTACCTTCTACAGTAATTGATGCTGCCTCTCCACATAGTGTACATGTAAACTCAACACTTCCATCCTCTAAACAGTTACCATTCCAGTTAATTTCTGAATCTCTGTAGATTCCATAGCA
>JAZUGE010000030.1:0-26949 GCA_045641045.1 Treponema sp.
ATGATTTAGTAATAAATGCCAGTGGCCATAGTGGAGAGGCAATACCCGTTCCCATTCCGAACACGGAAGTCAAGCTCTCTAACGTCGATGATACTGCTTTAGCGGGAAAGTAGATAGCTGCTGGCTTTTTTCTTTTTAAAATACATTCACGTCAGCGCTGTAGTAAACCAAATTATTCTTTTTCGGCAATGCGGTAGTCCCAGTTATGTTTTGGATATCGTCCCTTCATTTTCTATATAAAAATCTGTTCTGTTTAAAAAAGGGCAATTGTAAATAAAATATGTATCATTCTTTCTTGACCAATCGGAACCATACCTATGGGATAAATTTTAACAAAAAGAGAAGGTAGAGTGGATATTCTGACTTCTCTTTATATTTTAGCAAGCTTTATTTTTGCTTTGAGCCCATACTTTGTGATAACACTTGCTCTAGATCCAATTACTAATAGCGTCTTAATACCGTCAATCATTCCTCCTGGACCTAACCTTGCAAGAGTGCAGTGACCACTGCTGCACTAACTAGATCAGTACACTATTAGAGTTTTATGTTTGTAGCTTTAATAATAATATAGGAATTTCCTGCTTAGTAGGGATGAAGTCAGATATTGTATTTAAGGTTTGTTGAAATTTTACTAAAAAAAATTAGCAAAAACTTTCTTTATATTGCAAATAAAGGCCATATATATTCATATGAAACCGGTTATAATAATTTCATGATTTTATGATAACAGTGTGTTATAATTAATATAGGATCTGATAAATAATAAGTTAACGATATATATATGTACTTAAGTACGTAGATCGGTAAACGCATCAGGAAGAGTTTAAGAGACTGTCCTTTTGGGCAGTCTCTTTTTTTATTTAAGGATGAACAGCAAGCCATTAAAACGTATAATTCAAGGCCTTACGCGTTAGCTGCATTTCTTATACGTATTTAAGTAGTCTTAATCGCTATATTTCAGATAGTTGATTTTGAAAAATAATAATAACATTTTGATATTTCTCATAATAATTTGATATTTGGTTTTTTTCAGACAGCCTTACTATTAGAACATAATAAAAAAAGAAGAGGATGTTATGAAGATTACACTTAAAACATTTACCGTATTACCAGCAGTAATGCTCGCAATGGCTATGAGTCTCCACGCAGTAGATATATCTGGATGTATTCATATGAACGGAAATCTGGTCAGACAGTCAAAAGATGCAAATGACAAAAACGTATATAGCTTTTTAGAAAATAACAAAAAGCTTCAGAAAGACGATGACGCAATTGAGTTTACTGTAGATGCAGGTATTGCCGGTGCACATATTGCAATGTGGTACGAAACAGAAACTCAAACAGCTGAAGATGACTGGAACGCTAATTTCCGCAGAACCTATGTTTGGTTTAAACCTGTTGATATGATAAAGATTCAGCTTGGTTATAGTGGAAACGATCAGTTCTTTAAAGAAAAAGTAGATGAATGGAAGGTTGGTAATCCATTTGCTTTAGCTGAACGTGATTGGTCTAAGCATCCTGCTTACATTAACTGTAATGATGTTGAAGGCTGGGGTTTTGCCTGTGAAGTATATCCAATGGACGGTCTTATTTTAAATGCCGCTTGTGCTCCAAAGGGCTCTAATCCTCAGTTTGAAAAAGGTGAAGGTGCAAGTGATTCGTACGCTCCATGGGGTGCTGGTGCTCGTTATTATTGGTCTAAACTCGCTTTTCAGGCAAGCTACCGTGATGGTGGTAAAGATAACTGGAAGGTTGCACGCTTTGGTGTAGGATACGAAGGTGAAAATCTGTTTGGATTTGTTCAGCCAGTATTTGGTATCGATTATAACAGTACAAAGGAAAAATATGAGACAAATGGTCTTTGTTTAGATCTTTATGGTGAATATAAGCTTAATTCATTAAAATTTATTCTTCATGCACCACTAACATTCAGATGGTCTGGTGCTACTGGTGACTGTAACTATATGGAATTTTGTGGAGTTGCAAAATATAACCTTGGTTCATATGTAAATATGGATGATATCACTCCATATCTCAAATTAAGATCAATCAGCTGTGACGATGACAAGATTAAGTACAGTGCATGGATGCTTGATGAAAACTTTACGGATTCATTTAACATGACTGTTGCAACAGGTGTTGAGTTTAAGGTTGGTGCATGTGAGCTTGATGTAAGCTATGCAATGGATTTTTACTCAAAGTTTGATCAGGATTATGGTCGTAAATGTGGTAGCCATTTATGGAGCATCCCATTTACAGCTAAGATGATGTTCTAATAAGAGCATATATATAGAAGAGAACTTAACATTTCATAGTGGCATGTTAGTTATGCTACCATGAAAGCATATATCTCAAGATATAAAATGAAAAGGAGTTTATTATGAAGAAAGTATTTAAGACTGTATTGGCTGCAACAGCTGCCTGTATGCTTGCAACTTCAGTAATGAGCTGTGCTGCAGACGGAACTCGAGATGATCCTTTCAGTGAAAATAAGGATACACCAACAGGACCAGCTTTGCCAGGTGCAAATGCAAAAACTGTAAAGGGTGAAGTTGTCACATTTAAAGTTGAAACTTCATCAGTTAATGCTGAAAACACAGTTATAACTGTAAAGTATGACCGTACTGCTATTGGTGCAAAAGAAAAAATCAGTCTTGTTGACTGTGATCTTGCTGTTTCATACAACGGAACTGCTGTAAAAATGCCATCAGTAATCGATTTTGCTCTTGATGAGTATGGAGCAGCATTTGAAGGTGCAAAAAAAGACGGTGACAAGATTTTAGACTCTAAATATATGAAAGAGTATAAAGCTGTTATCAACTTTAACAAAAAGGTTAATGTTGGTGATACTGTTACTGTAGAACTTAAGAGTGCAAAAGTTAGTGGTGAAGGTGCTAACACAGTTGATGTTACATGTATTATGGTATCACTTATTGATAAAGATCCATCTGTAAGTTACTACAAGGAACTTGTTTCAAATGATAAAGAATATCAGCCATTAATTACTGTAGCTGAAGGAAATGCTCCTGCAGATACACCATCAGATGATACACCTGCAACTCCTGCTGATTATGTGGTTCCTGAAGTTCCTGCTCTTCCAAAAGAATATACAAATGAAGTATCTGTATTTAGTGCACTTCAGACAGGAGATAATGTTTGGAATAGCGGTACAAAAACTGAAGAGTATAAAGACGGTGCTTATTTAGTAACATCAGGTAAAGGCTGGGATCCAAACGGTATGGCTACAATGCCTGTATGTACTTCGATTGGAGATGCTGATGTATTACTTATTACTTTAGATGCTACACATTTTACTGTAAAAGAAAATAGCGCAGAATATCCTTCTTACGAAGTAAAGGTTGAAGATGAAAATGGTGGTGCATATGTTATCAATGCAACAGACATGTTCAAAGATGGTAGTGCAGTAATTTCACTTGCAGAAGCAAAAGCGGAAGTACCTGAAGCAACAAAGTTTACTCTCAACATAAGAGGCGAAGGTACTATTGTATTAGCACAGCTTTCTTTAGCTAAGGCAAATACAGGTGATACACCTGCTGCTCCTGAAGATCCTTCAGATGATGTTGTAGACATTGAATTTGAAAATGTTACATCAGTATTTAGTGCACTTCAGACAGGCGATAGTGTTTGGAATAGCGGTACAAAGACAGTATTAAATGAAGATGGTACATATACAGTAACATCAGGAACTGGCTGGGATCCAAATGGTATGGCAACAATGCCAGTTTGTACATCAATTGCAAATGCTGATGTTTTAATCCTCTGTCTTGATTTATCTGATTTCACTGTAAGAGAAGGTAGTGCAGAGTATCCTTCATATGAAGTAAAGGTTGAAGATGATAAAGGTGGTGCATATGTTATCAATGCGACAGAGTATGTTAGCAATGGTATCGCTATAATTCCATTAACAGAAGCAAAGGAAAACGTTCCTGAAGCAACAAAGTTTACTCTTAATATACGTGGTGAGGGTACAATAGTTTTAAGTACTCTTTCACTTGCAAATATTTCAATTAAATAAAAAGTAAAAAAAAATTGCACAAAGCCACTGTAGACACTTTTTTACAGTGGCTTTTTTTAACTATTTTTTAGGTAAAAATCCTTTAAAAAGGAGAATGATTAATGAAAAAACAATTATCATCAATAGTTTTAACAGCGTGTATGGTTGCATCTTCTTTTGCGCAAAGTACATATACTGATAAAGACCTCGTTTGGGTCGAAGATTTTAACGGAAAAAAAGTTAATACAAAAGACTGGAACTTTGAGTTTCATGAACCTGGCTGGGTTAATAATGAATTACAGTCATATGGTAACTCTTCGAAAAATACTTATATAAAAGATGGTTGTCTTGTAATTCAGCCATTAATGACTGAAAATGCAGACGGTACAATTAACTATACATCTGGCCGTATCAACACAATGGGTAAACACTCATTTACTTATGGTCGATTTGAAACTCGCCTAAAGGTTCCTAAGGGACAGGGGTATTTACCTGCATTTTGGATGATGCCTGAGGATGAAAGTTTTTACGGTCAATGGCCAAAGTGTGGTGAAATAGACATCATGGAAGTATTAGGGCAGCAAACTGATACTTTGTACGGTACATTGCATTATGGAGAGCCACATAAGCAGAGTCAGGGTATTTATAAAATTGACTCATCAAATTTTGCAGATGAGTTTCATGTGTTTGCCTGTGAATGGGAACCAGGTGAAATGAGATTTTACTGTGACGATGTATTGTATAAAACAATGAACAACTGGTTTACAAAAAAGCCTGGCTTTGGAGAGGTGACATATCCTGCTCCATTTGATCAGCCATTCTATCTTATTCTTAACGTTGCAGTGGGTGGTTCCTGGCCTGGATATCCAGATGATACAACTACTTTTGATGAAAAAGCTCAAATGGTTGTTGATTATGTAAAGGTTTATCAGAAAAAGTCATATAACGAAAATGTTGAAAAGCCTCTTGTTACTTTAACTGAAGAAGCTACTGATACTACTGGAAACATGGTACGTACGGGATCTGCTGAGTGGCAGTATTTACAGGCAAGTACTGGTGCCGGTAAAGCTGATGTAAAGGGTGGAGATATCACTGTAACAACAGAAGACGAAGGTACACTTGAGTATAGTGTTCAGCTTGTTCAGAGTAAGCTTGCCCTGGCTCAGGGATATTCATACAAGTATTCTTTTGATGCATGGGCTGATGCAGACCGTACAATGATTACAGGTATTACAGCTCCAGATAATGGTTTTATCAGATACTTTGGTGACAAGAAGGTTAATCTTACAAAAAATAAGCAGCACTATGAGTTTGACTTTGATATGAGAGAAGACTCTGATGCAAACAGTCGTATTGAGTATAATCTTGGTGCTCAGGGCTCAAAGGCTGGTGTTCATATTACAAATGTGCGTCTTGAAAAAACAGGTGTTGCTAAGGTTGCAAAAGGTGATGGTATTTTACCTGATGGTAATTACATTCAGAACGGACAGTTTCAGGAAGGTAAAAACCGTTTAGCTGCATGGGAATTTGTAAACAACTGTGATGCTAAGGCTTATGTTACTAATGAAAACAAGCAGCGTGCTCTTAAAGTTGAGATTCCTAAAAATGTAAAGACTACTGATGCCTTTGTTGTTAAACAGTCAGGCCTTAAAATCAAGGCTGGTACAGAGTGTGTACTGCGTTTTGATGCTGTTTCAACAAAAACTGCAAAAGTAGTTGTAAAACTTGGCGATATGGTTCAGACACCACGTATTTTAACTATACCAGGTCATTTTGAATATGCATTTAAGGCTCCTGAAGGCAGTGAAAACGGCATTGATCTTGAAATTGAACTTGGTAATGCAGGCTCGGTTATTACAATTGATAATGTTTCGGTTAAAGAAAACTCTCTTGTATTAAACGGTAACTTTGAGCGTGAAATGTCTGGTTGGGAAGTATATGCTCACCAAAATGCTCATGTAAGTTACGAAGTTGTACCTGAAAAGGAACGTAACGCAATGGCAATTACAATTGATGACTCTGGTAATCTTGACTGGATGATTCAGTTAAAGCAGAACAACGTAATGCTTGAAAAAGGCAAAAAATACAAAGTAACATTCAATGCTAAGAGTGATATTGACCGTTCAATTATGTGGGCATTACAGAGAGATGGTGCAAAGGATGACAACTGGTTCCCTTACTCTGATACAAACAAAATGAAGATTGGTAGTGAGTGGCAGAGCTTTACTAAAACATTTAATATGGCTCGTGATACTGATGAACATGTAATCTTTACAATTTCAATGGGTGCTGTAAACGATAAACGTATTACTCAAAAGCACACTGTATGGATTGATAATATCAACTGTGAACAAGTTGATTAATATAAAAAAAGTAAATAAAGCAATTTAACTGCTGCTTTTAGGCTGACTGCAAAAACTCCTGTGCAGTCAGTCTTTTTTTTTGATTTTTACTGCAAACAATTAAAACGTATAAGTCAAGTCTTTATTTAGCGTTAGCGTGTCTTGACTCGGCGTATTGTCTGTAACTGTTATGTGCTGTAATGCATTTTGTGCAGGCTTGGACTGAGCCTGTATAATTTGCATAAACATCTGTGGTTATGACACTATTTTATAATTACGCAAAGCTCTGCTGTCCACTACTATAACTGCATTAATGTCTGTGAATAAAGCCTCTGATACTGGGGAGGTTATCTGAACCTGTGTAGTTTATACCTGTGCAGGATAAAAAAGGAACCCTGTACATACTGTGCGCTTTATGTACAGGGTAAAAGGAGGTTGAGAGAACTCTATAGAAAAACTATTATGTGTTTTTTCTGCACCACTGAACGTTGTTGCTGCAATGTTCAGTGATTTTGAGTTTATATATTTATTCCTTAACACCACCAACGGCAACGCCTGATATGATGTTACGGGATAAAACAAGGTAAATGATAACCAGTGGGATAATTGCAAGGCTTATAATCATATAAACCTGACCCATATCAAACTTCTGGTAATCTGCACTACGAAGTTGTGCAATTAAAATAGGAATTGTCTTTTTTAACTTGCTGTTGATAATCAAAGCAGGTGTAAAGTAGTTGTTCCATGAGCTTACGAACGAAAAAATAGCCTGAACTGCAATGGCAGGTTTCATCATTGGTATTACAATTGTGTTAAAGGTGTAAAACTCATTGCTACCGTCGATTCGTGAAGCTTCAACTATTGAGTAAGGCAATGCTGCCTGAAAGGCTTGATACATGTAAAATACAACTACTGGAGCAGCGATTGACGGAATGTAAAGGGCTGCAAGGGTGTCAATCATATGTATTTTGATCAACAGTCTTAAAAAACCTAATGTACTTACCTGTGTAGGTATCATCATTACAGCAAGGATAAACTTGAAAACAAAGTTTCGTCCCTTAAAGTTGTACATATACATACCGTAAGCTGTCATTGTTGAAAAGTAAGTTGTTAAAGCTGCAGCTGCAACTGAAACAAATACACTATTAAACAGTGCCCTTAAAACAGGGATATTTGGGTTTGACAAAAGATTTTTAAAGTTAGTTGCAAGAAAGGTGCCTGGTATTGCAGAAAAACCTCTCTGTATCTGACCATGAGCACGGGTCGCATTTATTAAAAGTACAAAGAATGGAAACAGCGACATTACTGTAAAACAGATAAGGGCTGCATAGCATGCCATTCTTGATACTCTGGTTGCTTTTAAATTATTATTTTTCATTTTCTTCCTCCTTTCATTGAGCTAAACTGCTTCATTGTTGAGGAATAAACACTAAAGCTTAGTATACATGTTAAGATAAATGTCACTACTGATACGGCACCTGCCATACCATAGTTTTTGTTTGCAAGGTGCTTGTTAAGGTACATAATGATTGTCATTGTTGTACGGTCTGGTGCACCATCGCCGTTTGTTAAAATTTGTGGTACATCAAACATCTGTATACCACCAATAAGACTTGTAATTACTACATATGAAAGTATTGGCATTAAAAGTGGTACGATAATCTTGAAGAATGTCTGTAATGTTGATGCTCCATCAATACGAGCTGCTTCAAAGACGCTTTCATCGATACCCATAATACCTGCCATGAGCAGAATTGTGGTGTTACCGTACCACATGATACAGTTCATAGAGGCTACAAGGCTTCGTGTCCAGCCAGTTGAGCTTAAAAAGCGTATTTTATCAATAATAAATCCGTTTTTAAGTAAAATCTGGTTTACAGGTCCATTATCAGAAAAGATTGTAAAAAACAGCATAGCAAATGCCGAAGCCATGATAAGGTTTGGCATATAAATTACTGTTTTAAAGAACTGCTTGCACTTTAAGTTAAGTTCCTTACTTGTAAACCATACAGCAAGAATCAGAGCAAATACGATTTGTGGTACAAATCCTATGACCCACATGATACATGTGTTTTTTAAGTACACAAGAATATCGCTGGCAAATATTGCTTTGTAGTTAGCAAAGCCTACAAACTTTGGACCAACTGTCTTTAAGCCGACACGATAGTTTTCAAAAAAACTGTTTATAAATGTTGAGCTCAAAGGTATAAGTGAAAACAGTACAAATACTATAATAAATGGTGCTATAAAAAAGTAACCCCAGTTATTGTAGTTAATTTTTTTAATCTTTTTATTAATGGACTTGGAGTCTGCCATGTAATCCTCCGTTGTTTTTAATTAAAAACGTTTATTTTACTTTTCAAGGTTTGGATAAAGTTCCTTGATAGATGTATAAAAGTTTTCCCAGGCTTTTTCCTGAGTAATTTTGTCATTAAAGTAATCCTTCATAGCACTCTGAATCTTTTCAGACATACCTAAATCGTATGGAGTGATACATGACTTATCAATTGATGTTGCTGAGTCAAGGAAGAACTTAATGTGGTTCTGTCCTCCAAGGAATGGGTTTTTATAATCACTTGCAGCGATTTCTTCCATTGCTTTAATGTTGTTAGTAAAGTCACCTGATTCTTTAGCAATATCAGTCATTACTTCTTTATCACATGTAAGTGTGTAGAGAATATCTTTAATAATTTCGATATTGTCTGAACCTTTTGCACCACAAATCCATGTGCCACCCCAGCTGAATCCCATTGGACCTTTACAGAATGCCCAGTCACCGTATGAACCGTTACCAAGTTCTTTTGGTGCGTTTGGATTGTCTACAGCACCTGGAGCCATGATAAAGTCAATGAACCACGCAGGACCAAAGTATCCAAATACCTTACCGTTTTTGCCCATACCCTGTGTGCTTTCTGCAGTCCATAGACTTGCCTGGTTATTGTAACCTGCCTGTGTATATTTTTTTGTCTGATCAATCCATCTTTGAATCTGTGGATCAATCTTAATTTTACCATCTTTTACCCATGGAGTTTTTACATTGTCTGAGAAAGCTCTGAATGCATCGTCAAAGCCTGAAAGCATAAAGTAACCCTTTTGCTTTGCCTGTTCTGCAACTGCATCAAATTTGTTCCAGTCACTTAATGCTTCACCAACACGTTCTGGATCATCTGTTCCTAAAACAGCTTTTGCAATTGATCTGCGGTAAATAAATCCACCTGGACAAGCCTGCCATGTAAGACCTTTTAGTTTTCCGTCACTGTCAGTCATTACATCCTGAGTGTATTTATACTGTTGTGAAATATCTTGAGTTGTAAGTCCTATGTCTTTGATTACATCCAAAGTATAGTCTGTGTCTACATATTTAAGTGCATAGTCTGACTCAACAAGGAAGAGGTCGATTTTTTCGTCCTGACTTACCTGATCCTGTCTTAAAAGAGCTTCGTCAAGTTTGTTCTGATATGCACTGTCCTGGTTTGGTGTGATGAGCCAGTTTACAGTGATGTCTGCAGGCAGCTTAGAAGCATAATAGTTGTTAAATCTGTTCTGAAACTCTTCGTTCCAGCAGTAGATGTTTAATACTTTGCCCTGGGCTTTAGGTTTATTATCGCCGCAGCTCATAAGACTAAGTACCGAGGTTGCCAATAATGCGGCAAATAATGTTTTCTTCATAATAGATCCCCTTTACTTCACTTTAGTTATATAAAAAGTTTAAGTCTGTATTTGTATTAGCAAATATCAAATATTTATTAAAAATATCAAATATCTACTGATTTTTTTTAAAAAATCAAAAAAAACTTAGCGAAAATCTGAAAAGTCTGTTATTTTAGTTATGAGAGATAAATAATAGAGGTAAAAATATGGAAATCAATAAGGATTTAACAAATCTCGTATTCAATAATCGCGAGTACCGAAAGAATCATATCCCTTATGATAGAGAAATGGCTTTTTATCAGAGTATCCGTAACGGTGATATGGATGAAATGAAGCGACTTTTTACTCCTCTTTGCGTTGAAGGCTTCGGTAAGCTTAGTGATAATCCTCTTCGTAACTTAAAGTATCATCTTATTATTACTGTTGCTTTTATTACCCGTTATTGTATTGAAGGTGGGCTTGAGATGGAAACTGCCTACAATATTAGTGATGTTTATATTCAGAAAATTGACAAATGTACGTCAGTTGAGGATGTAAACTACTATCATAAGGAACTTGTTGAAGAATATGTTAAACGCATGAGGGCGACAAAAACAAAAAGTCTTTATACTAAGCCTGTTACAAAGTGCGTTGATTATATTTATGACAATCTGCACAATAAAATTACTCTTGATGACCTTGCTGCCGAGTCTGGTTTAAGCAGTTCGTATTTATCAAAGCTGTTTCATTCAGAAGTTGGCGTTACGATTTCTCAATATATCATCAATAAGAGAGTTGATGCAGCAAAAAATCTTTTACTGTTTTCGGATAATTCTACTATTAAAATTGCTAATTATTTGTGTTTTAGTACAGAAAGCCATTTTATTTCGGTTTTCCGCAAAGTAACAGGTCTTACACCTAAAAAATTCAGGGAAATGCACTTTAGATATAAACTTTCATGCAATCAATAAAAATAAATTGATAATTTGAGTATATATTTGATATGTAAGCTTGATTTATTACAAATACAATTTGCTTATGAAGTTTTATGATTTAATTACAAGTGCTGTAGAAGAGGGTATTGTTTTATTAAAAAATGAGGAGACCCTTCCTTTTACAAAAAATGACAAAGTAAGTGTATTTGGACGATGTCAGATAGACTGGTATAAAAGTGGTACAGGCTCTGGAGGGTCTGTCCATGTTCCATTTTCTATTAATCTTATTCAGGGCTTTGATATTTTGCGCAACACTGGTTTTGACTGTCCTGTAATAAATCAAGACCTCGTACAACAGTATGTAAATTGGATAAAGGAAAATCCTTTTGATGGTGGCAATGGTGAATGGGCCAGTGAACCATGGTGTCAAAAGGAGATGGTAATTACAGACGACTTTGTAAAGACATATTGTGATGACTTTACTAAGGCTGTTTTTGTAATTGGTCGAACAGCTGGTGAAGACCAGGATAACAAAACTGAAGAAGGCAGCTACTATCTTACAAAAGATGAACGAGAGTGTCTTAAGGTTTTGTGTCGTAATTTTAAAAAGGTCACTGTACTTTTAAATGTATCAAATATAATTGATTTATCCTGGTTAAATGACAGAGAATTTGAAAATATTTCGGCTGTTCTTTTTGTCTGGCAGGGTGGTATGCAGGGAGGCTCTGGCTGTGCAAACGTATTGTGTGGTAAGGCAAATCCGAGTGGAAAACTTACCGATACCATTGCATACAGTGTAGATGATTACCCTTCAACTGCAAACTTTGGCAGTGCCACAAATGAAATATATGCAGAAGATATTTATGTAGGTTACAGATACTTTACGACTTTTGCTCGTGATAAAGTTATGTATCCTTTCGGTTTTGGTCTTTCGTATACTGATTTTACAATTACTGAACAAAACTGTCTCTTTGAAAATGATATAGTGACATATACAGCTAAAGTAACCAATACTGGAAAATTTGCCGGAAAAGAAACCGTTCAGCTTTATGTAAAGGCTCCTCAGGGGAAGCTTGGAAAAAGTTTGCGAAGTCTATGCGGCTGGTATAAGACACCTCTTTTGCAAAGTGGAGAAAGCTGTGAAGTAAAAATTGAATGTCCAATTGCATGTGTTGCTTCGTATGATGACAGTGGCGTTACTGGATATCCATATTCATATGTTCTTGAAGAAGGTGAATACTATATTTATGCAGGTACAGACTGTATGTCTTGTGATCCTGTAAAGTTTGGTAATGACAAATCATTTAGTATTGAAAAAACATATGCCGTAAAGACATTGACTCAGTGTCTTGCCCCTGAAACTCCTTTTAAGCGTATGAAGGGTGAAAGCTGTAGTACTGAAGAAGAGCTTTCATTAATATATGAGGATACACCTTTATCCCAGGAAGATTTAGCAAAAAAAATCAGGGATAGCGAAATGCCTGCGGTTCCTTACACAGGCAATGTAGGCATTACTTTTAATGATGTAAAAAAAGATAGAGAACTGCTTGATGCCTTTATTGCTCAGTTTAGCACTGAAGAGCTTATGACTATTGTCAGAGGCGAAGGTATGATGAGCCGAAAGGTAACTCCTGGTATTGCCAGCGCCTTTGGTGGAATAAGTGAAGCTCTCCATGATTATGGTATTGTAGCTGCCGGATGTAGTGACGGACCTTCTGGTATAAGACTTGATAATGGTAAAGAAGCAACTCTTGTACCAATCGGAACTCTCCTTGCCTGTACATGGAATACAGAACTTGTAAAAAGCTTATACGAGTATGTAGGCAAAGAGATGGAGGAGTACAATATTGATTTGTTGCTGGGGCCTGGTTGTAATATCCACCGAAATCCGTTAAATGGGCGTAACTTTGAGTATTTTTCAGAAGATCCTTTAATTTCAGGGTATATGGCAAGTGCTGTAGTTCAGGGACTTGCTGTTAACGGGGCTATTGGTACTGTCAAGCATTTTGCAGCAAATAATCAGGAATCACACAGACGTACAGTTAATGCTGTAGTGTCAGAACGAGCTTTACGTGAAATCTACCTTAAACCTTTTGAAATTGCCATTACAGGTGGTGGTGCAAAGGCTGTAATGACTGCATATAACGGTATAAATGGACATTGGTGTGCATCAAATTTTGATCTTAACAAATCAATTTTAAGGGATGAGTGGCACTTTGACGGTATGGTTATGACAGACTGGTGGGCTGCAATGAACGACTGTGTCAAAGGTGGTGAGGCTACTGTCCGCAATATGGCTCAAATGGTAAAAGCCCGTAATGATGTTTATATGGTAGTAGTAAATGATACTGCCGATAAAGGTGGTTTTGGTGATAACCTTGCTGAGTCACTTGAGGAGGAGTATCTTACTGTGAGTGAGATACAGATTTGTGCAAAAGATGTTATAAACTTTTTGTGCATGACAAATGCTGCTAAAAAAGAGCTTAGACCATTACGCAATGAAATTACAGGTATATATGGTCTTAAGGAGTACCCTGAAAACTGTAAGTCCTATGAAATAAGACAGAATGTTCAGGGCGAAGAACTTAACGGAACAATGTACTTTAACATTACCGAAAAATGCTCTTACAACATCACTGGTGCATATTATAAGGACGGAGGAGATACTTTGTCTCAGTCTGTTACAAATCTTATGATAAATGACGTTCCTTGTGGTTCGTTTGAATGTCGCAGTACTGATGGTAAGGTAATTTATACAACTGCAGTACAGCTTGAGCTTGATAAGGGTGTTTATAAGATTGATTTAGTTGATACAAAACCTGGTATCAGCATTAAAAACCTTTGTATAGTTCCTGCTAATGAGTCTCCTGTAACATGGGGTGTGTTTAAATAAATAAGTACAATTGAAATAAAAAAAAGCTGACGGTGCGTTTCATTTTGAAAAAATGATGCTCCGTCAGCTTTTTTTGTACAGTTATACCCTGTTGTGAGATACTGCAGGGTATAACTGAATCTTTGTTTTTAAGATCTTGCTGATACGATAATCTTTTTGATTGATCCTGTGCGGTAAAAAAGCTCCTTTGAAAGGGCTGGTGGCAGCTCATTGCCATTAATGTTGATTATTTCATCATTTGATTTTATTACAGTTATGCCAAGCTCCTTTTTAGACACATATGTTATGCTTGTTCCGCACCATGTAAAGCTTAGTTCACCGTTTGTATCAAAGTCCTTTTGATTGATCATTTTTGAGTTAAATACTGCACAACTGTCTTTTATTGAAAGTCCAAGTTCAATAAAACGGGCAATGATTTCTTCCTTTACCTGTCCTGTCATACCAGGCTGTGCTGCCCCTTTACCATATGGAGTATGTGAATATGGATCTTGTGGAAAAGCTCCGTACTCTTCGCTTTTTTTCGAGTATCCTAATCCTCTTTTTAACATCTGGTATGCTGAGAAAATACGTTCTTCTGAAGAAGTCATGTGCTCAGCCACAGCAAGGACTAGTTTTGATACCATGTGCCAGTAGATACAACCGATACCTTCGTATCTGAAAAAAGTACCAGAGCGTCCTGTAAACTCGCTGTGATTAAACACTTTTTCGTAAAGGTTATGAAGGGCCTGTCTGTTTTTAGTACTTACGTTGTGTTCCTGGATAAAAAGGTCTAGAGCATATCTGTTAACAATTGAAAAATCAAAATGGTAGTATCCTTCAATATCCTTTGTAATTATCTTAGTTGAAATAGCATCATTTTTAAATGAACCTAGATAGTCTGTAATTGTCTGCTCTGTGATTTTGTTTTTGTCTTCAAAGTTTAACAGAGTTTTGTAAGGATAGAGCATGTAAGATTTTTGTACAGGCTCGTACAATGGACTCTTTTTTAGAACTGTTAATAGCTCCTGAACTTGTTTTTTACTTAAAAGAGAGCTTGATATGGCTGCAACCTGACCTTCAAGCATGAGTTTAAGTGTGTTTATTCTAATTTTATCCTGTTCAACAGTTATTGTGTTGTATGAACCATATAATCCGTCATTATGCTTTGTATTATTAATTGTTTTAGCAAGCATAGCCATAAATGTACGAAGCTTTGATACAAAAATTCTGTTTTTTACTGTGGCATCTGTCTGTGCGAAACCATTACTGTATAACATTGTTCGTTCAGCTTCAAAAATTAAGCCTGCTTTTTTTACAAAGGCATATCGAGTTTCATCAGTAAACTCAGTATTTTTGTAGTCTGAATATAATTGTTCTGCCTGCTCAAGTGCTTGATAAACTGTAGAGTCGATAACTACATCTTCCCTTGCATCAGTGTAGATTGTGCATAAAAGATTGAGCATTTTGTAGAGTTGACAAGCTGTAACAACTGATGTACCCCATCCTGCCAATGCATTGTTTGCATCGTTCCACTCAGGTCTTTGTGTGTTCATCCATATACCTGCATCCGGTACAAGATTTAAAAGCTTTGTGAGTATAAGCTGTATTAATTTTGTGTTCATTGATGCAAGTGCTACTTTTTTATCTTTTGTCTGACATAATCTGCAGTCAGTACCGTAAATTTTTTCTTCCTCTTTAATTATGTTGTTGAGGTTCCAGTCAAAGTCAATTGAGTGTCGTGGATCACTTATAATCTGGTTAAAACTTTTGAGTCTGTAAGGAATATTTGCTGATGAAAAAACTTTTTTATCAAGCAAGTCAAAGAGACTGAACTTATCAAAATTAAAGAATAACGATAAAAGACGTTCAAGATAAACTATCTGATGATCTCCCCAGTAACCATATTGAGACCATGGATTATTTTTTTCTGGAACTTCCCAATCGATACCTGATGTTGTAATACGGTATGGATTATACCCTTCAATTGTTGTTGCATTTAAGAATTTGCATACAATATTTTGTGCGTAGAGAGGATTTGACCATAAAGAGGCTTCCCAGTTTTGGAAAATGTCTCGCCAGTTGCCTTCGTAATATAACTTTGGAGAACCGTCATTGTTTTGTATGTCAATGTTAAAAATGTTCCATGGTCGCGATGGATCTCCATGTCTTCGGCTAAATGTAACAGGAATATACTCCATAAAGAGTCTGTAAAGCTGGTTATTTTTTGATTTTATTACCAGCACAAGAATCTCTCTGTATTCAGCTATTTCTTTACTCTCTAGAAGCTTTGATAGATGAACTTTTAGATTTCTGTATTCTTCTTTATTGCGCTGGTAAACAAAGTTCAAAAAGTCTTTAATGTTTATTTTTCCGCTATTGTAAAAGTATCCGCCTCGCATTGTGTTGAACATGACATTTGTACGATGGTGCAGGTCAACCATTTCGTTTCCGCTTGTCTGTACTCCGTCACAACACTCTATAATGTCTGAAAGCTTTTTATCTGTATCTTTAATGTCCTGGAGTAAAAGTTTTTCGGCATGAGTCTTGTCTTTAACAAAGTTTTGAAGCTCCTTAACCTGACATATATTGTAATCAGTATCCAAGACCTGGTACCACTTAAAATCCTGTCCACCCTTTACTGTAATGCGGTGGATAATACAGCAGTCCGGTCTGACTCCGTTAAGGACTGTTTGTGAATATGTGTTTTCCTCATTATAAAAAAGCTGATCAACGGCATCTTCACATACAATGACTCTGTCATCTGTTGTAAACCAGCTGACATTTGCTGTGAGAGACTCCATTGGCTCTGCTTTGTCTGTAACAAGTGATGATAAAGTAAATAAAGCAAGGTTTCCGGTACTGTCTACCTGAGCTGTTTTATATGCATCAAGAAGTATACTCTTATTGTTCTGCAAGTCAGTGGTGCAGCCTGGGCTTAAAATGTTTCGGCAGCCATCTATAATTGTAAGTGAGATATCTGATGCTGACAGATTTTTTATGCAGTTCATTTTAACAAGTCCAAACTTGTCGCTGCTGGTCCATCCATACATGTATGATAGTCCATATCTGGCATTAACTTCTTCAAACCAGATTTTGCTGCCATTTTGATTTTTGTAAAGGTTATGGCTTAAGCTTATATCTCTTTCAGCTTTTTCTGAAAATGGAAGCCATACGTTACCTCTTTTACCGTCGTTTGTAATGCGTATTGCTGCAAAAGGTCCTGTAACTGATTTTGAGTCCTTAAGCTTATCTGCTGTATAATAAGGAAAAAGAGCATGCTCACTGTTTTTTCGTCCGGCTGTGATACCACCTGCGGCCCAGCAAAAGTTCCAGATGTTGCTAGAGCTTGTGATAGTCATAAAAAAATCGTTACGAGTGTCAAAATTACTTATTTTGTAATACGATTCGTTATCAATTTGTTCCATACTAAAATCCTTTTTTTTAACAATGATTGACTTTGTTTTTAGTATGAAAGGGGTAAAAGTAAAACTCTATCATTTATTTTTTGTTTATATCAAATCTTTGATAAATAAAAAAAAATAATGATATGTACAAATAAAAGATGAGATATATAAATAATTTATAGGAAAATGGAGGAATGAATTGAAAAAAATATTAGCATTTATCAATTTACTTTTGCTTTTATGCTCTTGTAGTGCAGAGCCTTTTGTAGCTGAAAATGCAGTTTCAGGGAACAGTGTATCGCAAACAGGTATTATAGCAGCATTAAAAACCGGCTGGAACCTCGGAAATACTCTTGATGCCAACCAATGTTCAGGACTTGCTTCAGAAACCAGCTGGGGCATGCCATACACAACTAAAGAGATGATAGATGGTGTTGCAGCTGCAGGTTTTAAAACAATAAGAGTACCTGTTAGTTGGGCTAACCACATTATTGATGATAAATATACAATAGATCCAGCCTGGCTTAATCGTGTAAAACAGATTGTAGACTGGAGTGTTGGTGCAGGTCTGTATGTAATAATAAATATCCATCACGATAATTATACAGGTGCCAGTGTACCAAAGTGTGCTGGTTTTTATCCTCATCCTGCTGCACATAATGAGTCACTTTTGTTTGTACGCAGTGTATGGTCACAGGTTGCCTCTTATTTTAAAAGTTATGATGAGCATTTGATATTTGAGATTCTTAATGAGCCACGTTTGAGGGGACACAGCGACGAGTGGTGGTATAGACCTGAGTGCAGTGAGTGTCGGGCTGCTGCAGGAGAGCTTAATAAGCTTAATCAGTATTCGCTGAATGCAATAAGAGCAGCCGGTGGTAAAAATGTAAACCGCTATGTAATGGTGTCAGGACTAGCAGCAAGCCTGGGCAGTTACTTTAATGATAATTCGTTTAAGTTGCCTGAGGATAAAGATGATAAGGGAAAAGAAATAAAAGGAAAACTCATGCTGTCTGTTCATATGTACACTCCTGGTGCTTTTGCTATTGATAAAAACGGAAGTGGAAAGTTTACCGAAAATACAAAAAAAGAGTTAATTTTTGAGTTTAACAGACTATATGATAAGTTTGTCAGCAATGGTGTACCTGTTGTAATCGGCGAGTACGGGGCTACAAACAAAAACAATCTTGAAGATAGAGTTCAGTGGTTCGATTTTTTCGTTGAACAATCCAGTAAGCGTAATATGGCTGCAGTTTTATGGGATAACGGACAAGCCGATGCTTCAACTTCATATGAAGAAAAGTTTGGCTACTATAACCGAACTGAAAATAAATGGTTTTTTCCTGAAATCAACAATGCTATTATGAAAAACTTTTAAAAGAATTTTTTGAACATTACTCCATCAGGAACAGGTGTAATTGTAAATGATGGAGTATAAGTTGCTTTGTGTATTGACGGAATTAGATATCCTATTAAAGTACCAGTAACAGCACCTGTAATGGCATCTGTAAAAAAATGGTTGCCAGATGCAACGCGTAATGCACCTACTGTTGCAGCTACAGAGTATGCTGCTGTGGTGTACAATGTTCTATGTAACGGTTCTGTATCATATTGCCAGAATATATAGCTTGTACAAGTTGCAGAGGCAAAGGCCATTGCTGTGTGGGCACTAAAAAATGATATGGTCCATTCTTCACTATTGTATATCTTGTTATCAGGTCCTAGTGAGTCATAATACATGTAGGGCCTTCTACGTGAAAAGCTGTTTTTAACAAAGTGCCCTACAGAGTGAGTCATTGCCATTGTTTGTGCACATATCAGTGCATCTGTTAAAAGTTCCTGTGTGCTGTGTGTTGTGTTGTATACTGTAATGCCTGTAAGTATAAAAGGCAGGGATGTTGCTGTTGCAACAGCTATGTTACTGGCAAGATTCAGATTGTCATCATATGGATTCATAAAAAAACGGTCTAAGGCATTTATGCTTGATTTATCAAGTATTTTGTCATCCCATTTGCGTTGTATGCGAGTATTTGACACAATGGTGTTTGTAATTTCGAGCGCAAGGTTTGTAGTTACAAGAGTTATATCTGTAACTTTATCAAGTTCAAAACTTTGGGCAGTACAGTTTTGAACATTAGTATAAAACAGTAAAATAGTTGTCAGGCAGATTAAAAAAGTGTTTTTCATTATATATATTCTATCCTAAGAACTATAATTCTAGTATAATCATTTTGTTATTATGGTATTTTTATTATTAAAATTTGCAGGCAGCTTGTGTTTTCTCCTGTTTGGAATGAAGCTGATGAGCGACGGTATTCAAAAAAGTGCCGGACGCAGGTTACAGGCGGCTCTTGCCTTTATGACTGGAAACAGATTTGTGGGGCTTCTAACTGGTTGTTTTCTTACTATGATTATCCAGTCTTCCGGTGCTACGACAGTTATGCTTGTAAGCTTTGTAAATGCCGGTCTTTTAACTCTTGAACAGTCTGTTGGTGTAATTTTTGGTGCAAATATAGGTACTACAATTACAGCATGGATAGTTGCCCTCTTTGGATTTAATTTTAAAATCGAATCTTTTGCTATTCCAATCTTTGGTTTAGGTTATGTACTAACAATAGTTAAAAAATTAAAAAATGATGGTTTGGGAACAGCTGTCATGGGATTTGGTATGCTTTTTATCGGCTTAGGCTGGTTAAAGGATGCTTTTGAATTTGGTGATGGTTTTACAGTATTTCTTTCGTCATTACAAAGTATGGGCTCATTAAGCCTTGCTATTGCAGTTATTACAGGTATCATCTTTACAGCTTTGATACACTCATCATCAGCTATGACTGCTATAGTAATTACAATGGCTTACAACCAGATTCTTGGCTGGGAGTTTGGAGCTGCGATGGTTATAGGTAGCGAAATTGGTTCAACAATTGACTCTATCATGGCTGCAGTGGGAGCTTCTTCTAATGCTAAGCGTACTGCATTGGTTCACGTGCTTTTTAATATTGCAACTGTAGTTATTGCGCTGGTTTTATTTAAACCGTTCCTTTCGTTTGTTGATTTTATAGTTCCTGGTACTGTGTTTGAAAATATAGTATTTCATATTGCTGCCCTGCATACTTGTTTTAAGCTTATGGGTACTGTGGTATTTATTCCTTTTGTTACTCAGATTTCAAATCTTACACGTCGCATTATAAAAGATACTGAGGCAGATAATCCAAAAGTTTATCATTTTGAGTTTAACGAAAAAATGGGTGTTGATGCTCCTGAAAGTTGTATCATGGCAGCTCAAAAAGAAATTGCTAAGCTTTCAGATACAGTTGTTGAAATGTTTGATGAGCTTCAGATAGGGCTTAAAAACCGTAATGGTGAGTTTGTTTCTTCAGGATTTGTAAAAATCGAACAAATGGAAGACTATACAGATCAGATGCATGAGCAGCTTACAAGTTATCTTATAAAATGTTCATATCTTAAGATAAGCGAAGAGTCAAAAACAAACGTATCATTGATGGTTCAGATTTGTGGTGAACTTGAAAGTATGGCTGATGGATGTTTGTCAATTGCAAATCAGATTCGAAAGTCAATTGAACGGGATATGAAATTTCGTGAAGAAGACATGGACAGGCTTTTGCCATATTTTGAATCTGCCAGACAGCTTATGTACTTTATACAAAAGAATGTTATTAAGATTGAAAGTCTTACTCCAGAGCAGTATCAGCTTGCAAGTGAGCTTGAGCAGTCTATTGATGATGAGCGTAAGGCTCTTAAAAAGATTGCACGTAAGAGACTTGAAAGTGGAGCAGATGTTAAATCTGAGCTTTTATATCTTGATGTTGTCCGCCAAATTGAAAAAATTGGTGACCGCTGTTTTGATGTTGCCGGCGAACTTGGAAAAAGCGCAAGCAACAGCAGGGTAAATTAACAAAAAATATGATTACATTTTTATTAAGAGGAATATGATGTACGAATCTGGTGAAGATTACCTTGAGGCTATTTTACGATTACAGCTTGAAAACGGTTTTGTTCGATCTGTTGATGTTGCACATAAATTAAATGTATCGAGACCTAGTGTAAGTCGTGCTATGGGCCTTTTGGAAAAAGACGGGTACATAGAGTTTGTTCTTGGTAATACTATAAAACTTACTGCAAAAGGTCAGGAAAAGGCTGAGGATATATATGGCCGCCATCAGCTATTAACTGCGTTTTTACAAAAAGTTACGGGGCTTGATGAAGAGCAGTGTGAAGAAAATGCCTGTCGTGTAGAGCATGACCTTGATGCAGATGTAATAGATGGTATCCGAAACTGGCTTAAACAAAATGATAAATAAATCCTAACGAGTTCTCGTTTGTAAAGTTTCAAAAATAATATTCTATGATAAAAGTAGCATATGCTAACTAAAGTTGTTGACATAAAATGATATGTGTAGTTTAATAATGTTAAGTTAGCTGAATGTAACTTATATTTATGTGAGGTAACTATGCCATTGTTATTTGCTTCAATTGGTGAAGAAGTATCGGTTAAACAGATTGGTGGATCTCCTGATGTAAGGCAGCATCTTGTTGAACTTGGTTTTAATCCAGGTGCAAGTATTACAGTTGTATCTAAAGTAAGTACAGGCCTTATTGTCAGGGTGAAAAACTCAAGAATCGCACTGGATAAGAGTATGGCTTCTAAAATATTGATTTAGCAGTTTATCCCTTACAACTGGGGTAAATGAGGAATTTGTTGATGAGTACACTACGTGAAGCACAGGTTGGGACGACAGTAATTGTTAGTCGTCTAAATGGTGAGGGCGGGGTAAAACGCCGTCTTATGGATATGGGATTTACAAAAGGGTGCGAAGTTTATATTCGTAAAGTTGCCCCACTGGGCGATCCTGTAGAAGTAACTGTTCGTGGTTATGAGCTGAGTGTACGAAAGGATGATGCTCAGTTGATTGATATTGAGTGCGTACAGGGGTAAAGTAAAAATGAGTATAAAGATTGCATTAGCTGGTAATCCAAACTGTGGTAAAACTACAATGTTTAACTCTCTCACAGGTACAGTTCAGTATACAGGTAACTGGCCAGGTGTTACAGTTGAAAAAAAGGAAGGAAAAATTAAAGGTTCTGATAATATTGTTACAGACCTTCCTGGTATATATTCATTAAGTCCATATACAAATGAAGAAGTTGTTTCTCGTGATTATCTTGCAAGTGATGAACCAGCTTCGGTAATTGATATTGTTGACTCAACAAATATTGAGCGAAACCTTTATCTTACAACACAGATTCTTGAGCTTGGTAAACCTGTTGTAATTGCCTTAAATATGGTTGACGCTCTTAAGCGCAGCGGTGACAAGATTGATACTAAAAAACTTGCTGAACGTTTGGGGTGTGAGATTGTTGAAACTGTAGCTCTTAAGGGTAAGGGTGTTAAAGAGGTTGCTTTTGCCGCTGAACAGGCTGCTTCAAAGGGTGTAAAGGTTCCTAAAGAATGTTTTAGTGCAAAAGTTGAAAATGCAATTGCAGATGTTTATAAACTTTTACCAGAAACAGTGGCAGAGCATTTAAAAAGATGGACATCAATAAAAGCTCTTGAGCGTGATCAGGTTGTACTGTCAAAGCTGAACCTAAATCAGGATTCATGCTCAAAGCTTGAAGCAATAATTACAAAGCTTGAGAAATCCGAAGATGATGATATTGAATCAATCATCACCAACGAACGATATAATTATATTACAAGTGTATTAAAAGGGGTTCTTGTTAAATCTGGCAATAATATGACAACGTCAGATAAAATAGACCGCATTGTTACAAACAGATTTTTAGGTATTCCAATCTTTTTAGCTGTCATGTGGTTTATATACTATGTTGCAGTATCAACAGTAGGCACCTTCATGACAGATTGGACAAATGACAGCTTTGTTGGCGAAATAATCCAGGGTAATGTTCAGAACTGGCTTGAAAATGCCGGCGCAAATGAAGTTGTTATCGATTGTGTCGTAAACGGTATTATTGGCGGTGTAGGTGCTGTATTGGGCTTTGTTCCTCAAATGGCAATACTGTTTCTTATGCTGAGTATTGTAGAAGATATCGGATATATGGTTCGTATTGCGTTTGTAATGGACCGTATGTTCCGTCACTTTGGATTAAGCGGTAAATCATTTATTCCATTACTTATTGGCAGTGGCTGTGGTGTTCCTGGTATTATGGCAAGCCGTACTATTGAGAACGAAAATGACCGACGTATGACAATAATGACAACTACATGGATACCATGTGGTGCTAAACTTCCTGTTATTGCATGTATGGCTGCAGTTCTTGCTGGTATGATGAGTGGAGCAAACTGTTCATGGGTTGGCCCTTTAATGTATGCAATCGGTATTGCATCTGTTCTTGTAGCTGCAATCTGTCTTAAAAAGACAAAGTATTTTCACGGACCTGCAGCTCCGTTTATCATGGAGTTACCACAGTATCATATCCCATCTGCACGTACAGTTTTACTTCATACATGGGAACGTTTATGGTCATTTATAAAAAAGGCAGGAACAATACTTTTTGTTGCTTGTCTTGTTATGTGGTTCCTTGCAAGTTACGGATGGAATCATAGAACAACAGAGGTTGTTCAGAACGGAACTACTGTTGAACAGACAGAGTCATCATTTGGGCTTGTTGAAGACTCAAATGACTCAGTTATGGCAAAAGTTGGTGGGGCAATTCGTTTTGTATTTATTCCTCTTGGATTTGGTAATGAGACAGGCGGATGGCAGTGTGCTGCAGCATCAATATCAGGCTTTAGTGCAAAAGAAGGTATTGTATCAACTATGGGTGTACTTGCAGGTGTTGGAGAAGAAACTGAATCTGCTGATACCGAAGCAGAAGAGGAAGATGAGGATGCTGAAAATATCGCTGTAGGAAACAGCATTGTTGAAGCCGGATGGTTTACAAGCGCACTTGCAGCATTCTGTTTCTTGCTGTTCAACCTTCTTGATTCACCTTGTCTTGCTGCAATTGCAACAATGGCTAATGAGCTTAAAAACCGTAAATGGTTCTGGTTTGCGATATTATTCCAGAATACATTTGCATGGATTGTTACATTTATGGTATTCCAGATAGGTAGTGTTATTGCAGGTCACGGCAACATTGGTGGTGCAAATACAGCTGGATTTATAGTAGCGCTGATTTTTGCAGTATTATTTTTGGTTGCTATGTTTAGACCTAATCCATATGCAAAGGCTGACGGCTTAAAGAAATAGATTTATCGTATAACAGTTTTTTTATAGGAGCAGAACATGGTTGTTAATATTATTATTGTAAGTGCAATTGTGATATATGGAACATTTGTCATAACTGGTATGATAAAAAAGTATCTTGTTGCAAAAAGAACTGGTTCTTCAGTGGGTTGCTGTGGTTGTTCAGCTGGAAAAAGCTGTGGATGTAAAAATAATGGCAGCTGTCATAACTAATATAGACTAAGTCTGATACAAAGCCTGTATGGTTTATACCGTACAGGCTTTTTTTGTTGTATAATATTTTTATGAAAAAGTCATTCAATGTTCGCCGTATTTTTCTTTGTATTGCTATTATTGCAGTATGTGTTTTTGCCTGTTTTGATTATATTGAGCCGTTATTGAACAAAAGCAATAAGATGTCATACAGAGATTTTTATAGCCAGGTTGCAGATGGTAAAGTAAAAAGTGCAGATATAAAGGATAGTGCAATTAGTTTTGTAATTGGCAATCAAAAATTTGTAACCGAAAATCCTGATAGCCCTACATTAAAAGAGTATCTTTTAATAAACGGGGTCGAAGTATCTGAAAAATCTGGATCTTTACAGATAATATCGTTGTTTTTCGATTTGTTTTTTTATGCACTATTTTTTACTGTTTTTATTTTTGCATTTCGTAAATTTATAAGTCCAAATACATTTAAGGTTGTCCGTAACACAGGTGTAACTTTCGATAAAGTTGTGGGTATGGACACCCTGAAAAAATATATGACTCAGGTCATTGATATAATGAAGCATAGTGAAGAATATGCAAAAAAAGGAATCAGAGCTCCAAAAGGCATTATTATGGAAGGTGACCCTGGTAACGGTAAAACGCTTTTTGCAAAAGCACTGGCTGGTGAGGCTAAAATCAATTTTATACCAGCAAAAGCAACTGATTTTGAAAGCATGTTTATGGCTATAGGGCCAATGAAAGTAAAGCTGTTGTTTAGTAAGGCAAGACGTAAGGCTCCTTGTATCGTATTTATTGATGAGTTTGATGGTATTGGTACAAAACGCAATTATTCAGGTAGTGCCATTGAAACTGAAAATACCCGTATAGTTACAGCTCTGTTAAATGAGCTCGATGGTTTTGAAGCTAATAAAGGTATACTTGTTTTGGCCGCAACTAACAGTATAAGGGCTTTGGATGAAGCCTTAATCAGACCTGGCCGTTTTGATTTAAGGGTTCAAGTTCCTTATCCTTCATCTGAGGACCGAATAAAGCTGTGCGAAATGTATATGTCTGGAAAAATGTACGACAGTGACTGTACAGCACAAAAGCTTGCTGACTTATTTAATGGGTTTAGTGCTGCAAAAATTGAGTCCTGCATAAACGGTGCAAGTCTTTATGCCGGACAGCAAGGTAGACTTTCATTTAATTTGTCTGATGTAAGAGCTGTATTATAAGCTTCTGTTCTATTTGTACAAAGTCTTTGCATATTGCATGCAAAAGTTGTAAAATCCTTTTCAACCTAGGGAACAAGACCTTAAATAAGGCTTTTATCCGTTTGTTATAGGTACTTTATATTTAGACTTGATCATGAGGACAGGTACTATGATTTTAACAATAGACGTGGGAAACTCTACAATAGTAGGTGGTGTATTTGACAGAGATACACTTATTCTTCAATTTAGACAGACCACAAATAAAAATTCAACTTCAGATGAAATTGGTATTTTTTTGCGCACTGTATTGCGTGAAAACGGTATAGATCCAGCTAGTATTGAAGGTATCTGCTGTTGCTCAGTAGTGCCACCAATAAACTATTCATTATCAAATGCAATGCTTAAGTATTTCGGTATAGAGCCTTTATTTATACAGTCAGGGATAAAAACCGGCTTGAAACTAAAATATGCAAACCCTAAAGAAATTGGTGCAGATCGTATAGCAGCTGCAATTGGGGCTTTAAACAGGCATCCTGAGCAGAACCTTATAGTTATTGATATGGGTACTGCAACTACAGTAGATGTAGTTACAAAAGATAGAGAATATCTTGGGGGTTCAATTCTTCCTGGTCTTAAGATTTCGGTACAGGCGTTGGCCTCTGGGACTGCAAAGCTGCCTTCAGTTGAGATTGTAAAACCACAGCGTATTTGCGGGCAGTCGACTATTGAAGCTATACAGTCTGGTATATTTTATGGAAATGCAGGGGCAATAAAAGAAATTTGTCATCAGTATCAAAAACAGATTTTTGGTGGCGAAAAACCAGTCGTTGTAGGTACAGGTGGTTTTGCCCGTACTTTTGAAAGCTATGGGCTATTTGATGACATAGTACCTGAACTTGTGCTTTTAGGTGTAAAAGAAGCTTTGGAACTAAACCGAAACAACTGTTAATTATTGTCGCAATAAGGTTTTATTTATTTTGCAAATTTTCGTTAAAGTACAATAATTGTTCTTTATGATACTTTTTTTTTGTTGTACTTTCACTATAATATAAGCAGTTTTTATCATTAAAATTGAACTATAATCGGTAAACTCCATCATAAGAGGATATAAAATGGCTAAGG
>JAZUGE010000031.1:0-17583 GCA_045641045.1 Treponema sp.
TTTTATCATTTATCTGAGAAGAATAACTGGAAGATTTATACAAGTGCTTTGCCTGATGAAATAGATATTATTCCTAGACAAACGTCAAGGAAAGAGATTAAAGTATCAAGTCAAAAGAGTATAGAGTTACCTGACTTTTACAGAATAACTGTTTTTTATACTTACAAAAAAGATGTACAAGAAGCATATAAAGTTACAGTAGGACATAAAGATAATAAAGAAACTGTAACTCGGTATAGGACTGTTACTGTAAATGCAACAGATTCTATAACCTTTGAAGTCTATAAAGATTTAACCCCTCCAGAGGTCTTGTATCATAAGCCCAAGTATAATGTTTTTCATTTTGATATAAAGGATAAAAAAACACCTTCAAAATGGAATTACAAAATAAAAAATTTAATAACAAATAATACTTTAGTTGAAAAAAAGAGTGAAACTTGGGAAAGTGATAAGGACGTTGAATTTAGCATAAATCAGGATGGAACCTATATTTGTACATTTTCAGCCGAAGATGTATTCGGAAATGAATGTATAAAGTCAACAGGTATTGAAATAATTGATACTCATGGTCCTAAGATTGAGATAGCAGTAGAAGGAATACCTATACCTCGTGAGTACGCTTTTAGTAAAGCAAAATGCAAAATTGTCAAATATGAAGAGGAACATGAGAATGAAAATGGTAGAGAGTACATTTGGCATATTATTTGTGAAGGTAGAGAAAAAAAAGTAACTACACAAGAACCATATATTGAACTTGAAGATAAAGAAAATCAAAGTGTATATGTAGAATCCTCAGATGCTTACGGAAACAAAGGTACAAGCAATAAACTTTTTTTGAATGTAAATTCAAACCGACCTGTTGTAAATAGTGTCTCTGCAAAGTTAAAGAGTGCCAATGACGAGTTTAATAGTATTGAAGTTGATTGGACTACAGACAGTAAAGATGTAATTGAAGCTATAGTCTTATATCAAGATAAAAGTGAGCTGGATAAATATCATACAAAACTGATAGAGGGCGATGTTGAAGAAGATCACATCGAAAATGGTACTACTCATGATTCGATACCTCTTTCATGTTTTAGTTTTGAAAGAAACAAAAGAAATATAGTAAAGATTGGAATACAGCTTGTAAATAAAGATTATCTAAGATCTGATGTGATTGAAACAGAGTGTGTCATTCCTGAAAAACTTAATATAAAAACTATCAAAACAGAAAACCGTAATGGAACAATTTATTCATTGATAGAACTAGATAACACGGAGTCAGTTGTAGACGACTATGATTCTATATCTATTATAAGATCTCAATCCTCAAACATAAATAAAATAAGTCAAACAATAAACAGTACATTTTATAAAACTGTAAACGGAGTGACTCCAAGTTTAATTATCGAAGATAAAATCTTATCTCGTGAGGCTGATCACCAATATATAAACTATAGCGTAAATGGCGTTGTGAATGGAAACTCTGATAAGGGAAACAATTCTAGCGATATATTGCTGCCTAACATAAAGTGCAAATATAGTATTACTCTTACAGATGGTGATGGAAAGGCCATTACACTAGTGTCTACAAGTGTAAATACTATTGATAAAAATATGCTTAACGTACCTGATGATGGAAAAGTAAAAGTTACAGTAACCGCATTGGAAACAGATAATGACAAGTTGATTATATCAGCTAAAAACAAAGTATTTGAGCCTGTATCATTTTTGCCAAAAATAAACAAGAGTGTAAGTTTTATAACAAATATCAGTTTTGGAGAAAGTGAGTTTAGTTTCAATATATGTGAAGAAAATAGCTGGAATGATAAGGATGAATATGAAAGTGAAATATATAAGCTTTCGTTTCCTGGTCTTAGTAATGGGGTATATACGGTTAACATAGAAAATGCAGAGCAGTTTAATAAAAAGATTATTACAACTCGAAAAGGACAAGAATTAAAATTTACAATTTCTAGTAAAACTGATACTTCAAATGCCGAGTGGGATTTTGGGGATGGCGAAAAGATAAAGGGTTCAAAAGTAAAACATGTTTATCACTCAAAAAAAGCTCCTACATCAGATACGGATATTTATAAGCTAAAAGTTTCATATGGAAGCAAAACAGAGGAATTCGAGGTATATGTTCATGATACAACAGAAGGAGAACTATTGGAGAGTGAGGTTTGGAGTGGAGATCATAAACTAAATGGCATGGTTATTGTTCCTAAAGGTCTTATATTAACCATAACTAGCACAGAGAAAGTAAAAACTCAAATTAATGGGGTTGGTCTTATTGTAAATGGAACACTGACGGCTAGTGGAAAAAATACATTCATAAATATTGATAAAGATGGCATTGAAGTACATGGCTTATCAACAATAGCTGAATGTGAAATAGATGGTGGAAATAGAAGCATTATAGTAAGTCCTGCAGGAATTCTTAAAATAAATGGAGCAACTATAAAAAATAGTGGAATTGGAGTTCATAATTTTGGGGATGCAGAGATAAGAAACTGTAGATTTGAAGATATTTCAAGATATGCAGTAAAGGAAGAAATTAAAAGCAAAACAATAGTGCAGACCTGTGATTTTGCAGATGTTCTTATAAATCAATACAAAGCAAGATAAAAAAAAATAAAAGAGAAGAGTATGAAAGTAAAAAAGTGTATAACAGTTGTAGCAGCAGTAGGACTCTTATTATCAAGTGCATTTGCCTTGTTAACTAAAATTGAATTAAACGAAGAACAAATACGAAGTGGAAAAGAAACATTAAATGAAGCACCTGAATGGTTGTGTATAGATGGAATTTCAAATACTGCTTGGAAGATTTCAGAAGGAAATTGTGAAGGTTTTCTAGAGTGTAACCTTAATGATAGAAATATATCAACAGTTTCGATTAGCTATTATCTTTCTCAAAATGCATTTATAGAGATTTATATTGATTGCGGAACTGGTTATGAAGCTGTAACAGGTGGATATATTACAGGTATTGGGGATGGTAAGTGTAATATACATATACCTGATTATCAGCAATATGCAAAGAGTTTAGTAATCCATTTAAAAGGAACTCCTGAAAGTATTAAAAACTCAAAAATATATGAAATAGAGCTTACAGAGAGGGCCTTTACTACAGATTTCATAAAGTTTAATACAGATTGTAAGTATAATGATCAAAATGAGTTTATTTTTAGTTTTGATAGTGAAAAAAATGTAAATCTAATAAAAATCAGCAAAAACATTATCAACAATTTTTCAGAAATATTTTATAAAACTGATAATGGTTGGAACAGGCTTGATAGCGGACAGTTCTTCTATGAAGATGAACCTTACTGGAACCGATATAGACTTTCATCTGATATATTTACAGCTGAAATCAAAATTATCTCAAAAGATTCAATTTTAGAAATAAATAAAAATGATATTGAGTTTTGGGGTAACGGAAAAAATAAGTCATCAAGTTTTATTTTATATGGCAGTAAAAGTGATGATAAGGATTACCGATTTTATACACTCAATAATATAGATGTAAACGACTATCAAATAGAAATAACAATTCGAGAAATTAATGCAGAATGTATTAATACTATATTTAATGGAATAAACGTAAAACTCAATAAAGTTAGTGAAATAAATGGGAAAAAATTATTTAGAGGTTTATTGAAGAAAGAGGACTTTATAAACAGAAAACAGACTCAATATTTAAGTATTCCATATGGAAGTAAAATTCAGAAAGTCAGAGTTTATGAATACCTCACAGACGGGCGAATCCTTACAAGTGATAATCTCTCAGACGGTTTTATTTGTACTGGAAGTGCGACTGAAAATTACAGGATAGATTTTGCTACTCCATATTCAATTGAAAAACTTTATTTATACTCTGATGATTTATCAGGTATTACTGTATATAAACATTTGGATGGGAAAGAAGAAGAACTTAGCGTATGTGAAGAAGCTGAAAGAGGTGTCGTCGAGTTTGATGGAAGTTTAGCAGATTCTATTACAATTAATGGAAAAGCTGATTTATATGAAATAGGCTTATATGGATCTCCAGTAAATGAACTGTCAAAACCAAAAATAATTAGTACAATTGTTGAACCAGAGTTGTTAAAAAGTGATGAGTATTTAGTTTCTGGCAGTTTAGAAAGTGATACAAACAGATGTTTTATTAATGGAAGAGAAGTTGCTGTTCATAATGGAAAATATAGTGAAACTCTTCAAATAACAAATGGATATCAAAGAATAGATATAGTCGAATATGACACTTTACTTACAGAAAAAGTAAAAGAAGAAACAAAAGCTGTATATGTATATAAAGATGAGCCTGTAATTAAAGTAAATTCACCAATGTATTCTGTGATAACAAAAGAAGATGAGTTGGAGATAAATGGTAATATCGGAAACTGTGAAGACGGAGTATTGTTAATTAACGGTCAAAAAGTAGATATTGTAAACAATCATTTTGACTTTAATATTGTTTTAAGGGAAGGAAATCAGAACTTACGATTTGAGTTAACTGACAGTCTAGGAAGGATAAATCAATATAGTTTATCCGTAGAAAAAGATAGTATCAGTCCTGAAGTAAAGTTATTAAAACCATTAGACAATTCCATAATTAAAAGTGGCATATTAAGTATAGATGCAACTGTTTCTGAAAAGAATATATGGTGGAAAACTGATTTTAATTCTGACTGGATATTTTGTGAAGGGAATCATATTGAAGATACAATTTTAATAGAAGATGGATTTTATAATGTTCATATCTATGTAAAAGATAAAGCTGGTAATATCGGAATAAGTAAGGATATAAGTTTTTGTGCAGATACAACTCCTCCAGAACTATTTAAAATCGAATCTGATATAGAAGGGTGGTCTAATAAGACAGAAAGAACAATCAACTTTGAAACAACAGATGTAACTTCCGGAATTTCCCATTACGAACTAAAAGTTGATGATAGTATGTATGAGACAGTAGTAAGCCCATATGTATTAAAGAATATTCCAGATGGCATTCACAATATATATGTAAAAGCATTTGATAAAGCTGGTAATAGCACCATTGCACAGAAAGAAATAAAGGTTGATACTTCTTCTCCATCTGCGCCTAGAAATATCTCATTAATTCCAGGAAATAATAATATGGAAATCCAATGGGATTATATAGATGATGATGAAGGATATCAGAAAATCTATATTGAGAGAAATCCTGACTTTGAAAATAAAAGAGTTGTAGCAATTGAAAAGATTTCTGAAGATAAGACTTACGGAAACGGCAGCTATAAAGATATGTTCCTTGAAACATTTACTGAGTTTTCATATAGACTTTATGCAGAGGACAGGGCTGGTAATAAAAGTGATTATACTGACTGGGTTACAGCCAAAACATCTATTGCAAAAACAAATGTAAAAGTGGGTTGTGAAACAATAGTAAAATATGAAAATATTACTTTAATGATACCGGCAGGCGCTTTACCGAAAGAAGTAAAGGCAATCCTCATCCAGGAAATAAGTGAAAGTTCTTATAAAACCGCTGTAAAAAATCCTCTTGGTTTCTATTTTAATATATCAGCTATTATTGAAAAAAATGGAGAAGAGTATATATCTGAACACATAGATTTAATGGATGAAGCTGTCATTGTATGTTCTTATGATGAGTCTCTAATTCCAGAAGGATTTACAACAGGAGATGTGCAAGCTACATGGTACAATGATACTTGGGGAACATGGCAGCTTGCAAATTTGTCTTACGCTGAATCAAGTGATGGAAAGATAACTTTTTATACAAATCACTTCACTGACTTTACAATCCAAGCGACAGATGGAGCTAGATTTGATCAGAAAATAAAAGACTCGTTTAGACTATTTCCGAAAGATATTGCTAGTCAGAGCGATATTAATGTATCACTTGAATCAGGAAGTGTATCACTTGATTTTACAGAAAAGGTATTATCGGGAAAAAACAATCTGGATTTATCATTAACCCGCTCTTATACATATTCAAATGCGGTGCAGGATGCAGGAAGTGAAAAAGATACACTAAAAAAAGATGGATCTGCAGTATGGAAAATAGCTAACGGCTGGCGATTGTCTTTTCCATATATGAAATGGACTGCAACAGGTATTTATGTGTGTGATCCTGATGGACAGTTATTCTCACTTGGACAGATGACTTTGAAAGGAGATACTAAAACATCAGTAGTAATGGAAAATCATGAAAAAAGTGATTTTACACTTACTCTTAGTTTTAATAATGATAAAAGTTTTAACTCTGCGGAGGTTGTATCAAGCGACGGAAGAAAGGTTAAATATGATAGTGAAGGTAGAGTAGAAGAACTGTCAGATCTGACAGAAACTAATCAAATCAAATTTGATTATAAAAATAATATAATTACAGATACATATGGAAGAACAATAACATATACAAAAGTAAATAATCTTATAAAAAGTATTTCTTTTGAAGATTTAAGTGTAAGTTATACTACAGATTCAAAGAATAATCTTATAAAAGCTGAAGATATCTTGAAAAGGGAATGGAATTATGAATACCTTGAAAAAGAAATATATTCAACTTCAGGTTCAAACGCTTCGTCAGTTGTTAATGTGAGTCTTTTAAAAAATGCATATGGTCCTGGTTATGGAAGCCAAAGTGTAGATTATAGAGCAATCCAAAGGGAAATGGAGATTACGAAGAAGGATGAAAATAATAAAGATGTAAAATACAATATTTCGTATACAGATATTATTGCACAGAAAGTTTACTTTTATGAGGAAAATGACTTAGTTGATTTTCTCGATTATAAAATATTCAATTTCAATAAACAACCAGATGAGATAAGTTCATACTTTGTTAAAAGTGTAACAGTTTCAGATTCAAGAAGTAGAGATGAATATGAATATGAACATGAAACAAGAGAAAGGACAAAACTTACAAGCTATGCTGAATATCCGCGATCATATATGATGATGCTGAAAGCAGAATTCAAAGATACATCTGTAGATACAAGAGAAAAGGTCGTTATAAAAACAATACACAAACATTATACAAATACGGATGAAACAGTATACACTATAACAAGTGAACTTGATCCATCTTCTTTATATGTAACAAAAAATAGAATCGAATATAACTCCAAAAATTATATAGTAAATAACTATAAGTATGATTCATGGGGAAACTGTACAAATTCGGAAGAAACAGCATATAAAGATGGTGTCTTATTGACGTATATAAGCAAAAGTAAAACATATTATCTGAATAATAGTGAAGATGAAATAAGACATTCAGTAAAAAACTTTCCATCAAGAATTCAGATGAGAAATAGTGAAAGTTGGGGACATAATCTACCTGCAACCGAAGTAATAACAACTGCTGTTGATAGTAGTATGTTGACTAAAAAAGCTCAGCAGAAAGTGTATGCATATACGAATAGTGGATTAATTGATATTGAAGCTGAAGCTATAGATGATAGAACCTGGTGCTATACTGAGTATCAGTATGACGAGTTCGGTGAAATTACAGGTATAACAAAATCAAATAATAATAATACAGAAAAAATATGTCAGTCTTTTGTTGAAGAGGGGACTTTAGGTGGCAATTATATAAAAAAAGCAATTACACATGGTGTAAAGTTTTATTCAGATTCGAAACTAGAAGATATTGATGATGTTGACGTAATTTATGAATATGACAAATATCATGAAAATATAATAAGTGCTCGAGATGCAAATAGGAATGAGACTCTGTATAGATATGATGCTGCTGACCGTATAACAAAAATAATCTATCCTCTCAATAGTAATGGAGATAGACCTGAAGTAACCGTTGTATATGATGATAAAGCTTACATGGTTACGGTTACCGATGAAAGAGGTGTAAAAACTTTTAATAAATATAACAATATTGGGCAGCTTCTTTGGTCTGAAACTGACAGTATTAAGACTGAATATGAATATGATAATTATGGTCAGGTGACTGCAATTTATGGTCCTTATAAAAATATGAAGGAAGCACGTGATAAATACATAACTCAGTATGTATATGACAATCAGGGGCGAGTTGTACTTGTAAAACATCCTGGTAGTACGAAATATGAAAAACGTACATATGAAAATGCTGTTAATAGAGTTACATATGAAAATGAGTGCGGTAATAAGGTCAGGAAAACTTATGACTATAATGGAAATGTTATAAAAGATGAAATTTACACAGATACAGGCTGGATTGCAACAGAATATAAGTATGATGCTCTAGGTAAAATTCATCGTAAAATAGAACCAAATGGGAACAGCGTGAATTGGTATTATGATAACAGAGGTAATTTATCTAGTATCGATGGGTGGTTTGATACATTCTATAATGATAATGAGGAAGATATGGCTTTCTCATATAAACAGTTTAAGTACAGATTTGATGGAGCTTTAACAGGAACTGTAACAGGAGGTGGAAATACCCGTATATCAACAGATTTTGAATTAAATAATCTGGGGCAGATTCTTTCTAAAAGAACAAGGCTATCTGATGATGTTAAAGGAAGAGCTATACGAACTTATTATGTTTATGACAAAGTAGGTAATATATTAGAGGAAAATCAACATTTTTCAGATGAAGCTCCTGGAGACAATTCAATAAAATATACATATGATGGTTATGGAAATGTACTGTCAGTTACAAATCCTAATAAATTTAAAACAACTTATACATATGATATATCAGGGAATAAGACTTCGATTTCTGACTCGAGAAGTTTAAATAAAATTTATAAAGGTACATATAAGACAAATCTTGCCTATGATAAATTGGGAAGATTAAGCAAAGTAGCTTCTCCAAAAAGCGCAGGGCAGACAGATCCTATTACTGTTACTTATTCATATGACAGTCATGGAAACTGTATCTCAGAACTCTCTTCAAACGGAACTAAGGTAATAAATGAATATGATTTGTGTGATCGATTAATCTCAAGTAAAACCTTGGCAGATGGAAAACAGATAAATAAATCTGTAACTTACGATGAAGCTGGAAGAGTAATCTCAGAGAATAATGCAGGAGTAATAGTAAATACAGTATATGATATAGCCGGAAGAGTATCAAAAAGAGGTAATGATGAAACAGGATATTATTCATATAGCTATGATAAAATGGGGAATGTTACATCTATTACTGATAAAAAGGGCAAGAATACAAAAATTACATATAATTTTTTAAATAAGCCAATATCTGTAATTAATCAGAAAGGTATAGAAACTAAGTTTTTATATACACCATTGGGACAGCTTGCAAGAAAGATTGATGGAGAAGGAAATACAACTACCTATAGTTACGATAAAATTGGACGCTTAGTAAAGGTTGAAGACGGAAACAACGGTATAGAAACATATGAATATGATGCCTTTAATAATATAACCAAATATATAGATAGAAAGGGAACTGTATTTAATAGATTTTATAATGCAAATAATCTTATTACTAACGAAATAGCAGTTAGCAAGGACGGAAAAACAAAAGAAGAATTTGGATGGAGTTATGATGAAGCAGGTAATGTAAAGAAAATAACCAGCCCAGGGAGTACAATTGTCTATAATACTAAAAATGATATTTACGAATCTGATCCATTTGCACTTATAAAATCTCGAAGTGTAAACGGGAAAACAGTAGAATATGGATACAATACAAATCTTCATTTGAACTCTATAAAGACACCAGACGGCAAAACGACATCATATACCTTAAATAACCTGGGCGAAGTTACTGCTGTTACTGACTGGACAAAGAAGATTTCTTATGAGAGTGATTCATCCCGGGTAAAAGCAATCCTTATGGCCAATGGGGTTAATCTTACATATAAATATGACAGCCAGAAGCGATTAAGTGAGATGAAGTATGCAAAAGCATCTGCAATCATAAAAAAATATGAGTTTAGTTATGACAATGAGTACAATATTACAAAAATAAACAATAGCGGATACTCATATGATGATTTAAATCGCCTTATTGAATCGGTAGATAATGAAGGACTGCATGACTATGAATCATCAGAGATGCAGTTTGACTACGGACTTTGTGAAAACGACTATGAATGCGACAAAGATGCAGAAGAAGTAATTACTGGCAAAGAAGCTGTATATTTTGATACAGGAGCAAGAAGTATAATCTGTGACTTTGGAACAGATTATAAATTTAATAAAATAGAACTTGTTCCTCAGAAGACAAACAGTACATATGAAAGGTCTCTAAATGCTAGAGATATAAGTGTATACATAAAGAAAACAAAGTCTGGCAAATGGACAAGGCTTACATCTGATGAATACACTGTTACAAAGAATAAAGCAAACAAAATAGTAACAGTAACTCTAAAAAAGTTTATGAGTGCCCGATATGTAAAAGTAAATAATATTTATGACGATCGTGACATAAATGACAAAGTAACAGACGTGTATGCAAACTTTTCGAACGCAGGAAACAAAATCCTACGTATAAAAACATTAAGTTCGTATCTGGCCGAAAGCTTTGAATATGACAAAAACGGTAACAGAACAAAGTATACAAAGGGACCAAAGAGTTATAACATTACATATTATAAAAACTCTTCAGGAGGTAATACTCCAAAAGTTAAAAATGACGGTCGATTTGAGTACACGTATGATGCAAATGGAAACAGAATAAGTAAGAGAAACAGCGAAGAGAGCTGGAGATATTACTGGGACCTTCATAACAGACTTGTAAAAGTAACTAGAAGTGACGGAGAGGTAATAGAGTATACATACGATGGAGAAAACCAGAAGATAAGCAAAAAGCTCACAGATGATGGAATACAGACAGTACAGAGTTATGCATATACCCCTGATGGAAAACTTATCTGGAATACAACTAAAAAAGGTGAAAACAGAAGTTATGTATATCTTAACGGTTCTCTTTTGGGATATAATGCAGAAAACACGAAGTATTACACAGTTACAGATTATCATGGAAGTGTAGTACAGGTGCTTGACAGTACAGGAAGCTGTGTATGGAGTGCAAGTTACAGTGCATATGGAAAGATTACAAAAGATGACTCTGGTTTTGACTTTGAAGGGCTATACACAGGACAGGAGATAGATGAAGATACTGGATTAACATATCACTGGAACCGCTGGCGAAATGAAGAAGGAGATGCATTTATAAGTGAAGATCCTGTAATGGACGGGGATAACTGGTACGGATATGCAGGATGTAATCCTGTGATGTATGTGGATCCGAACGGATTAAAACAAAAACTAAGACATCCATGTGGAAAATGTTCCGGAAGCTATACTGAACATTTAGGGCATGGTGGTTCAGAAAATGATTTTGTTGATTCAAATTCATCAAAGAAAGATAATAAATCTAATGCAGATTCAAACAAAAACTCTAAAAGTGCAAAGGAAAGAGCTGCTGAACGAAGAGATAGACGTGATAGAGATAGGAAAACAAACAGCAATTTGTCGGGGGAAAAGGCTCCTGAAAATTTGTCTGAATATAACTTCCTAACTGATTTTAAGGCGGCAACAAATCTTGATTTTGGAAGAGATTATTTATACTCAGCTAGAAACTCTTGGAATAATGGAAATTATTTTTCATGGATTAATTTAGAGCTAAGTGCTACCTGTGAAATTATTTATGACGGATTATTAGCATATGGTTGTGCTCAGATTGTAAGTATTTTTATTTCAACTCCAATATGTAGTTCGAATAGAGTTGAAAGTTGGTTACAACCAAATGGAAAACCGAATTATCCTCCGAATAATGGAGCCGTTTTTGGGACTGAAATAAATCAAGTGCTTGAAGTAGGAACAAAAATACGAAGATATGGGGAAATAGGTCCGAATAGTAAATTTGTGACCGATATAACTTCATCGGCATCAGAGTTAAGTTTACCACCATGGACAAATCCATCAATTTATCAAGAGTTCACTGTAGTTCGCTGTATAAATAATGTTATTAAGGCTGAAGTTGGAGCATGGGCGGAATCGGTTGGAGGTGGAACACAATATTTGCTTCCACAGCCTATCAAAAAATTGACCCAGGAGGGATTTATAAAATGACAAATGAACAATTGAGACTACGCGTGACAAATGATATTAATAGTGCTTTTCCTGAGATTATGGTTGACGATTTGATCTCTTTTAATAGATATAGTATGAAAAACCAAATTCGTGTTTATAGAAAAATATTTACTTATGTATTTGAATTTCTTGGTCTCCGTGAAGCTGAATATGAGTATTTTGAATCACGAGATTACATAGATATACTATATAAAGTAGCTGAATATATAATTATAAAAACAGTCATGAATGAATCAAAAGAGTGGACAGCAGATTATTTCAAAGAAAAAGAACGTGAATACGCTTCTAAATTTGGAATAGAGATATTTCATAAATATTGTAATGCACATAACCTTTGATTATTTAAAGGTTATAAAAATAAGTTTTCTTCCCCCAACAAATAGAAGTTTGTTGGGATAGAGCCAGTTCACAGTGATTTTTCCTTCAAAAAGAGACCTGAAATTGCTGTAAAAATGTATAACTAAATTGGAAAAAGTCTTTATAATTGATTAAAAAAGTGTGATTTCTTATCAAAATGACTGATTTTAAGTGAGTTTGCAAACCAAACAGCAATTTGTCAGGGAAAGAATCCTCAAATGATATTGAATTTCGGCAGGGAGAATTTAAAAATAGAAATTGGTTTTCAACTCATATAGATGAACCATTAACTAAGTTCGTTGCAAGAAATTTCTTTGGATTGGGGCCTGGTGATAATATAAAATTAATGGACGGAACTATTGTTCCTATGTCATTAAGTGGAACTAATTTCTCGGTATCTGAAACTAATGCAGATATTATGACTTTCTGTGCAACTTCATTTCTAGGAATTTTTGGTTTAGCTAAGTCAACTAACTTTGTTCCAAACTTAAAAAATGGGGACACAGTTTATAGAGTGTATGGAGGAGATTCGCTTCCAGGAGGTGCTTCATGGACTACAAAAAATCCTTCAAAAATTCACGATTATCGAAATAAAGCCGGTCTTCCATCAGGTTTGGAATCTGGAGTTACAAATTCAGGACAATTTGTAATTGAAGGGGTAGTAACAGATTCAAGTCAATGTGTTTTAAAAAGAAAGGCTCTTCCATTGGATGGGAATATAGGAGGTTTGAATGAATATATTATTCCTAATGCAGTTGAACAAGGGGCAATCAAAATAAAAAATGTATCTGGTGTTAATCCACCATTCTAGGAGATTTAGAATATGAAAAAATATTACTTATCATCTATGGACAGTCGATTATTAGAAAATGTTCGTGAGTGTGAATATATTAAAACTGTTCATTTTAATACAGGTAAAGAAGCTGAAGTTGTCAAAATTGATAATCCTTTAGTATGGTCAAATGATGAAGGGAATCATGAATCTTTCTATGCAATAATAACAGCACGGCATGAAGGATTTGGTATTATTGATATTAAAAGTTTTCCAACTTTTGTTTATGTAACAGTATTAAAAAATAGTGAGTATGATGAAATTGAGGAAGTTTCTAATGAAGATCTTATAATTATTGGCATAGGTGAAATTTATGAAACATACGAAAAAGCTCAAAAACATATTTTTGATTAATCTGTTTTCCCCCACCAAATAGAAGTTTGTCTGGGTAGAGCCTGTTTACAGTGATTTTTCTTGTAAAAAAGACCTGAAATCACTGTAAAAACAAATAAAAATGTATAACTAAATTGTAAAAAGTCTTTATAATTGATTAAAAAAGTGTGGTTTCTTATCAAAATGACTAGTTTTAGATGAGTTTGCAAACCAAACAGCAATTTGTCGGGGAAAAAATCAGGCCCAACCGAAAAAAAAGATACTACTGTAATTATAAGTTATGGTAAAACTATATTAGATAATTCTTTAATAAAAAAATCTGGATATGCGATCACATGTATTGATATGGATATGGAGTTTGCTAAGAATAGATCTCTTAGTTTATCAAATATTAGTCGATTAGTGGGTATTGCTGATCAGTGGACAACAAGTCTCGGATATTTATCACTTTTAGTAGAATCTGCTGATTTCAGTTTTACCCCAACAGTAGGCAATTTACTAGATGTTTGTATAGCGGGTATTGGTGTTACCGGAGGTGTGGCTGGTGCCATTATTGCACTCGAACTAGAATTATACAAAAAGACATATTGTAGCTTTCTTGATGAAATAACGTTATCGCAGTTTATGTACAATGCTAAAAAGGTCGCTATGACGTATTCCAAAAATGCTATAAGTTGTTTTAATAGATTCGATAATTATGCATTAGGTTCTATGAAAACTTCCGTTTACATTGCTCAAAGAATAATATGTCAAGTACAAAATGATTTAATAAATTCTGTTTCTAACAGTACTATAGGTATTTCAGTGAGGTAGTTGAAAAGATGAATCATGATTGGTATGAGTTTTTGTCGGGTGAAAAAAGAAAAACTCCTATTTTAATATTAATGCTTATATTATGTTTAATTTGCATTATTTGTAAGCTCTTTAACTTTATTCCAGTTTTATCTTTATTTACGTCTAAGAACATTGGACCAGTTGGCATTGCTATTATTTTAATTTTAGGAAAGATAAGCTTTAAAATAGGAGCGATAATTGATAAATATATGTATGAAAAACAATATGAGTGGAAATTTAGTTGGTATTTTTTAAGAGGAAAACTTTTAATTTTGTCTTTTGTTTTGTTTATTACCATTGGTCTTATTTAGATATAACAAAAATCGACATTTGCAAGTAAAAAAGTATTAGAGAATAACACTACTTCGTTTTACATTAAACGATTTTGATGATGACTTTGTTAATTAGATAGGAGTTCCCTTCTCCCGACAAATAGAAGTTTGTCTGGGTAGAGCCTGTTTACAGTGGTTTTTCATTCAAAAAGAGACCTGAAATTGCTGTAAAAATGTATAACTAAGTTGGAAAAGTCTTTATAATTGATTAATAAAGTGTGATTTCTTATCAAAATGACTGATTTTAAGTGAGTTTGCAAACCAAACAGCAATTTGTTTGGGGAAAGTGAATATGCCAAAAATATCAATGATGCAAAATTAGCAGAAATTATACAGCTCCAGAAAGATATGGGATACGATTTCGATGTAATTGGATTGGATCAGAAAACTGTTGGAGAACGGTTGGGCATTAATGGGAAAGCAGCGTGTCTAGTAACAGTATGGATGAAAATGTATGTTCTTGAAGGTGCGACTGTTGATCAGGCTTATAGCGTTATGGAAAACGAAATTAAGGCCGGAAGAATTTCAAAAGATCAAAGTTATATGAGTAATCAATTAATGACAAGTGAAAATCTAGCAAAAGCATTAAAGGGAAAGAATTATGACAAATTATTCTTACAATCCCCATGGAAAAATAAAAAGCAGGTTACATATAATTCAATCGAGGACTTTAGAAAATCTGACTATAAATATGCGTTTATAAAGTATTCATCAAAACGATCATCTGAGTTTCATTATACATTATTGGTTAATACAAATTGGTATTTATTAGAACATGATCCTTATCCAGGAGGAATCAATTCATTAAGTACTTGGAATGAGAGAGATGTAACACTTGAATCAATAGAACCAAAAGGATGGTATAAACGATGAAAAGATTGACATATATAATTATATTAATTTTATTCATGGGCTTTAGTGTTTCATGTAAAGAAAATGAAGTGTTAGTTCATGGGAATAATGAAATTTCCAGTTTTTATATACAGAAATTCAATACTACAGTTGAAGAATATAATAAATTTCTAAAAGAAACTGGTGAAAAGACTAACTATAACGATGATACCTGGCAATATGCAGATAAACCTTTATATGAAATTATTACTACAGAGAAATGTGCTGTTGCTAATATAAGTTTTCTTGAAACTATAAAATATGCTAATTGGCTCAGTAAATTAAAGAATCTACAAGAAGTTTATTTCATTACAGAAGACGGAAAAATAGAATGGAATAAAGCTGCAAATGGTTATAGATTACCGACATGTAAAGAATGGGAATGGGCTGCAAAAGGCGGAAATCTATCAAAAGGGTATAAGTATCCAGGTTCAGATATTCTAGACGAAGTTGCCTGGTATAAAAACAATTCAGGTGGAGTTATTCATATTCCTGGAATGAAGAAACCAAACGAGTTAGGCATTTATGATATGTTCGGAAATGTTGGAGAATGGTGTTGGGATGAATACTTATCTATTCCAGATATAATCATTTTAGAGGGAGAAAATAGAACTAATCCAAAAGATTGGATAAACATTGCTTCGACATTTAGAGCTGATTACAGACACAAGTGGAATAGCATTAGTATTGAAAAACTTGGAACTATCGATATCAAATTGGATATGAATTATGTTGAAAAATATAAGGGGAGAGCTTCTTATTACACTACATATTGGAAAGATGAATCTATATTTACTTATGCAGTTCTTTCATCAGATGAAATGAGTTGTAGTTATATGGGAATAAGATTAGTTAGAAATGTTGAATAAATCTCTATTATTAGAGAATACCCACCTCCGACAAATAGAAGTTTATTGGGGTAGAGCCTGTTTACAGTGTTTTTTCATTCAAAAAGAGACCTGAAATTGCTGTAAAAAAGTATTTATGATTGATAAAAAAAGTGTGGTTTCTTATCAAAATGACTGATTTTAAGTGAGTTAGATAACCAAACAGCAATTTGTCGGGGAAAAAGGCTCCTGAAAATTTGTCTGGATATAACTTCCTATCTGATTTTAAGGCGGCAACAAATCTTGACTTTGGAAGAGACTATTTATACTCAGCTAGAAACTCTTTGAATAATGGAAATTATTTTTCATGGATTAATTTAGAGCTAAGTGCTACCTGTGAAATTATTTATGACGGCTTATTTGCATATAATGGTGCAAAATTTGTTGATATATTAGTAAAAACAGGATTGATGTTAAATAAAACACTATCAGCACTTTCTTCATCATCGACTGTTGTGCTTGGTAGGTATGCAGAAGGTTCTTGTGGTGGGTATACTAAAATGGCTGATAAACTTGGAGTCAGTTATTTTCAATTGCCAGATAAAATGTTCAAAGTATTAGAAAAAATAAATGTAGGAAATTCAAATCTAGGAAAAATCATTAATGAAAAATGGCTTGACGGAGTTATGAAGTCGGGTGCAAGGATTTTATTGAATTCTAATCCTGATAATGCTCCTAAAGGTTCAGCTTATGAAATGGAAATGCTTAAATTAAAAGAAAATGGATATAAATTCTTAACGACATGTGTTGAAGGAATTGAGTGTTGGGAGGCTGTTAAATGATTTTCTTTAATGATGAGAAAGTATACTATAACTGTTTTTATTTTTTAATATCCGATTATGGATATCATATTACCTACATAAACAAAGATAAGGGGTTGTTTTATTCAGAAATAATATTTGAGAGAGAAAACAGTCCAACAATTAAGATTATTATTGAAAAAGCATGCTTGGAGTTAGATATTAATGTTGACGATGAATATATATGTATAGATATGGTATACAAATTTTTACATCATAATGAAATTATAAAAAGTAGCGTTTTTAGTAATTCCACT
>JAZUGE010000032.1:0-29463 GCA_045641045.1 Treponema sp.
AAAACTATCTTTTTGACAAAAAATTATATTCAAAAAAAGGGACTCTTTTGAATCAAAGTGAAATTACTTTTGGATTTGAAATGGATTTTGCTTCTGGAAGTTCTTCCTGCGACAGTGTAAAAGCCTTCAAAGACAGACTTGATTTTGCATTTTCCCTTTATCCAAATCATATTGATTTTCCGCAACTGGAAAAAGACTCAGGCTCTATACCGCCAAAACCTACTCAAACTTTTTCTACTCAGGATATAAGACAGACACGAGATGTGTGTTTTGCCTGTTCTGTGTTTTATACTGCAGGCAGGGCGGTTACTTGGTTTGCAAGTGTGCTAAAGCCTTTGAAAATGACGCCATCAAAGTTTTTTCAGGACTTTGCCGAGTGGCAGCGTCTTAATAATTGTGCAATAGATTCGTCTTGGGATAGGGATGGTGCAAATCATGCTGAAATCGAAAAAATGCAGCTCTTGTTTTTGAAATTTAAGTATGAAGAAAAAAACAAAATGCAGCTCTTTCCTGTGGTAAATGATATAGTAAGGTTGAACGGTGCATTAGCACGCTGTTACGGTGAAAGTGAAGAGTGTGTCATCGAACTTAACTATAATCCTGAAGATCTTTTAGGTAGTGAAAGCTTAAATATTGCTTCATTTAGCGAAAATGTCTGTATGGAAACAACTAAAATTAAGATTTTTTATGGGGAAAATGGTGTAGAGTACAAAGCAGTTTGAAAAACTGATGTTATTGAAAAAAAATATTTTTTTTATTGACGATTACCAGTTTACATTATTACCTTACATATAACGATAAGCAATCAAGAGTTAGGAAAATTCAATGAGTGAAGAAGAAAACAAAGTAGAAGAAACAGTTAAAGAGGATGTAAAAGAACAGCCTTCTCAAGCTGATGAAGCTACCTCACAAGCTGATGAAGAAGCTCAGGAGGATAATGCTGATGATCCTTCAAGGCGTATCGAAGAGCTTGAAAAAGAAAACGCAGAATTAAAGGACCAGCTTTTAAGACGTGTTGCAGATTTTGATAATTATCGCAAACGAATGATTCAGGAAAAGCAAGATGCTTTTGATTATGCAAATGCAAATCTTTTAAAGGATCTTTTGGACAGTCTTGACAACTTTGACCGTGCTGTTGAAGCTGCAGCTACTGCAACTGATGTAAAGCAGGTTGCAGATGGTGTTTCAATGATTAACAAAAATCTTGTAAGCATGCTCGAGACAAAGTATAACCTAGTTTCATTTGGTAATGCTGGAGACTCTTTTGATCCAGATATGCACGAAGCTTTAGCAAGTTTCCCAGGGGATGTTAAAGAACCTGAGCTTAAGGAAGTTTACCTTAAAGGATATAAACTAAAGGATAAAATTATCCGTCATGCTAAAGTTGTCGTTACAATGCCTCAGTAGTGTTGTAAAGAGATTATAACTATTGTAATTTTATAAGCTGATTAGCTTTTTTAATATGTTTTTGAACTTTTAGGAGAATAAATATTATGGGAAAGATTATTGGTATCGACCTTGGTACAACAAACTCATGTGTATCTGTGATGGAAAACGGAACACCTGTTGTAATTCAGAACTCTGAAGGCGGACGCACAACTCCATCTATCGTAGGTTTTACAGCAAAAGGAGAACGTATTGTTGGTCTCCCTGCAAAAAACCAGATGGTAACAAACCCAAAGAACACTATTTACTCAATTAAGCGTTTTATCGGTCATCGTTATGGTGAACTTAGTGGTGAAGCAAAGCTTGTACCATATACAGTAAAGGATAACGGACAGGATGTTCGTGTTGAAGTTACAGAAAACGGTGCTCTTAAAGAGTTCAGCCCACAGGAAATTTCAGCATTTATCTTACAGAAGATGAAGAAAACTGCTGAAGATTACCTTGGTACAGAAGTTACAGAAGCTGTTATTACAGTACCTGCATATTTTAACGACTCTCAGCGTCAGGCTACAAAAGATGCTGGTAAGATTGCAGGTCTTGACGTAAAGCGTATCATCAACGAGCCAACAGCTGCAGCTCTTGCATTTGGTATTGATAAAGATCAGTCTAAGGAACGTACTATTGCTGTATATGACCTTGGTGGTGGTACATTTGATATTTCTATTCTCGAACTTGCTGACGGTGTATTTGAAGTAAAATCAACAAATGGTGATACACACTTAGGTGGTGATGACTGGGACCGTGCTATCGTTAACTGGCTTATTGACAGCTTTAAGAGCGATACAGGTATTGATCTTTCATCAGACTCAATGGCTTTACAGCGTTTGCGCGAAGCTGCTGAAAATGCAAAAATCAGTCTTTCAAACCAGACTAGTGTTGATATTAACCTTCCATTTATTACTGCTGATGCTACAGGTCCAAAGCACTTACAGAAGTCTTTAACACGTGCTCAGTTTGAACAGCTTACTGAAAACCTTTTTGAGCGCACAAAGGAACCATGTCGCAAGGCAATGGCTGATGCAGGCATTACAGCTGACCAGATTGATGAAGTAATTCTTGTTGGTGGTTCATCTCGTATGCCTAAGGTACAGGAAATTGTTAAGCAGATTTTCGGTAAGGAAGGTTCAAAGGCTGTTAACCCTGATGAAGCTGTTGCAGTAGGAGCTGCAATTCAGGGTGGTGTAATTACAGGTGACGTAAAGGATGTACTTCTTCTTGATGTAACTCCACTTTCACTTGGTATTGAAACAATGGGTGGCGTATTTACAAAGCTTATCCCTCGTAATACAACAATTCCTACTCGTAAGAGTCAGGTATTCTCTACAGCAGCAGATGGACAGACTGCAGTAACAATTCACGTACTTCAGGGTGAACGTGAAATGGCTAGCCAGAACCGTACATTAGGTAACTTTGACCTTGTTGGTATTCCTGCAGCTCCACGTGGTGTTCCACAGATTGAAGTAACATTTGATATCGATGCTAACGGTATCGTACACGTATCTGCAAAGGATATGGGTACTGGTAAAGAGCAGCATATTCAGATTACTTCATCATCAGGTCTTAGTGAGGAAGAAATTAACCGTATGGTTAAAGATGCCGAAGCTAATGCTGAAGCTGATAAAAAGCAGAGAGAAGCAGTTGACGTTAAGAATGAGGCTGATAACCTTATTTATGCTACAGAAAAGTCTGTTAAGGAACTTGGCGATAAGGTAAATCCTGCTGACAAACAGGCAATTGATGATGCAGTTGCTGCTCTTAAAAAGGCTGTTGAAGGCGGTGATACTGCTGATATTAAGGCAAAGACAGAAGCTCTTAAAAATGCTTCATACAAGATTGCTGAAGAAGTATACAAGCAGCAGGCTGCTCAGGGACAGGCAGGTGCAGCAGGTGCTCAGGGTGCAAATCCTGGTGCTGATGCAAATGCTACTTCAAACTCAGGCTTTGATAAGGGTCAGGCTGATGATGTAAGTTACGAAGTTCACGATGGTGACAATAAGTAATAGCTTATAATCGATGATATTTTAACCTCCACTGTCAAAGGTGGAGGTGATTTTTTTATGGTGGAATAGATAATGGCTAAACGCGATTATTACGAAGTACTTGGTATTGAGAAGGGTGCTTCAACAGATGATATAAAAAAAGCTTACCGCAAAGTTGCTATGAAATATCATCCAGACCGCAATCCTGGTGATAAAGAAGCAGAAAATAAGTTTAAAGAAGCTACTGAAGCATATGAAGTTCTTTCAGATGACCAGAAAAGACCAATTTACGATCAGTATGGTTTTGCAGGACTTGATGGAATGGGAGGCGCTGGTGCTGGTGGATACAGCCATGCTTTTCATGACTTTAGTGATATATTTAGTGGAATGGGCGGCGGCTTTGGTGATATTTTTGAAAATATCTTTGGCGGTGGTATGGGTGGCTCTCGTCAGCGCCGCTCTCCAAATGATCCTGCTCAGGGACAGAGCCTTCGCTATGATTTAAATATCTCATTTAAGGATGCCGTGTACGGTACAAAGGCTGAGATTAAGTTCAGACATAACGAAACCTGTACATGTTGTCATGGTAGTGGTGCTGCAAATGGTAGTGGTCGAAAAACTTGTCCAACCTGTAATGGTATTGGTCAGGTTCGTCGCAGTGCAGGTTTTTTTAGTGTGCAGCAGACTTGTCCGACATGTAATGGTCGTGGTACTACTGTTGAAAAACCTTGCAGCCAGTGTCGCGGTACCGGTTTTGAAGAAAAAACAAAGGGGCTTTCTCTCACAATTCCTGCCGGTGTTGATAATGAGAGGCGCATAGTGATTCCGCATCAGGGAGATGCAGGTGAAAACGGTGGAGCTGCAGGAGACTTAATTGTTGTAATTCACGTTAGTGACCATGAGTACTTTGAACGTGATCAGCAGGATCTTTATTGTGCTGTTCCTGTAAGTTTGGCACAGGCTGCTCTTGGTGCAACAATTTACATTACAACTCTTGATGGTAAAAAGATTGAGTTCAAGCTTCCTAGTGGTACTCAGCATGGAAAAATGCTTCGTATTAAAGGTGAGGGTGTACCTGTAACAAATAGTACACGAAAAGGTGATCTTTATATAAAGATATTGATAAGAGTTCCTGCAAAGCTTACCCGTGAGCAGCAGAAAATTCTTGAACAGTATTCACAGATTGAGGGTGCAAGTGATTCTCCTCAGCCAGTGCCATTATCATCAATAAATAATTAAAATGGTTACACTTTTTGGAGAAGAGTTTAATCAGTATATTTCCACAGATTGCGATAGGCTTGCTTTTTTGCAGGCCTATCTTAAATCAAAAAATGTACAGAGTTCTGTTGTGCCTGTAAATGGTAAACGACACCTGTATGTAAACTTTCCTTTATCCCATTACAATCCTCTTTTTAAAATTAAAACTGTTATTTGTCATTATGATCGTGTACCGTGCAGTCCTGGGGCAAATGATAATAGTGCTGTAAACTTTATGATTGCGAATTTTGCCCAGCGCTTGATGGTTATCGGAAATAAAGGTTTTGCTCATAATGTACGTATTTTTTTTACTGATGGCGAAGAATTAGGTGAAAAAGGTGTATTTGAACAGGGCGCTTTTGGACTTGCTGAACTTTTTCACAAATGTGGCATCACAAAAGATGATGTCTATGTATTTGATGGGTGCGGCAGGGGAACTGTTCCTATACTGGCAAGGACAGGATTTGATATAAAGCACGCGCCTTCTGCATTTAAAAAACAGTTTTTAGATTTATATAGTCGTACTCAGGATTTACTGCGCATTGCTAGCCCTGAAAAATGGATGAGCCTGCCTGTTCCATATAGTGACAATGCTGGTTTTTTGGCATTGGGGATTCCTGCTGTGGCTATAACTATGCTTCCTGAGGAAGAAGCTACCTTTTATTTTAATAATCTTAGTCGTTGCAAAAATCTTGAAAAAGAAGTAATGAATGCAAGTTATGAAGAAAGTGAAAAAGTGGGGAGTCATTTTAATTATGAAGAGCTTTTACCTTTAACATGGCGTCTTTTTCATACAGAGTACGATAATGTTCAAAACCTTACTGCTGAAAGTATCGATGTAATGACAAGAATCCTAAACAGAATTGCTGAAATAAAGACTGTAAGTTAAAGTTTTTCCGACGGAAAAATTAAATTTCTTCGCCGGAAAAACTTTATTTTGTCGCCGGAAAAATAAATATAACCTGACTGACTATATAATGTTATCGTATTTTTACACCTGCGCTAAAGGCCGGATAAAAAGTAATTTTTGTATTGTCTACAGTAATCGAATGTACAAACTTATGATCTTGGAAAATGAAAGCCTCGTCATTGCGGTCATGAGTGCGAATATCTAATTGTGCACTTGTAAATATTGAGAAGTGTTTTAAAGGTTCGTAGTTAACAGTAAATCTAAGGGATGGACTTTGATAGTGCTTGAGCTCCTTTATGATGTCTTCCATTTTATCTTCATCTTCGTCTTTTACGGCTTTTTTCATGTCGCTTCCAAGTTTATGAACGTTATCGCATAGCGTAAAGTTCCATAAAAACTCCTCGTCAAAACTAAAATATTTACATTTTTGACGTGTACCAAGTCCTATAAAGACTTTTGCCCATTGTCCGTCAAAGTATTGATACTGCATCTTGCCAGCAGCACCAATTGTTGTGTAAAGGTATTGTCCTCCTTCTTGAATCTGAAAGTACAGGGTCTTATTTGTATCCAGACCACATCCAAAATCATGTACGCCATTTTTTATAATGTTTATGAGACCGAACGTTGCTTTTGCGTTGTCGCTTGCACAGTTAACAAGACCATACTGTAAGCCGTTTACGTTTGCTGCTTTATTGTAGAACATACTTATCTGAGCACCGTCTATATTTTGTGCAATATTTGCAAAATATGTCCACTGTAAGCCTTTCATATTGCTACTTTTGTTGAATAGGCCTGAAAACTGTACTCCCAATGAGTCATCTTTTGTTATGTTTCCTATAACACTGTTTTGTATACCTTTAAAACTGTATGCTTTATTTATACCGATTGTCTGCTGAAGTCCAAGCATTTCGTTTTCTGTTTTGTTGAAAAAAAACGACTCTTGAATACCCATTATGTTTTGATCTTGTGTGCCAAGTATACCAAGAGAAATTATTTTTGTGTCTTTGTCTCCCTCAAAGTAGCTGTGTCTGGAGGTAAGTGAAAAGTGAAGGTATTGCTTTGCACTTTCTTTATCTGAGCTTTCGTTTGTGGCATTTTGTGCATATAGATGCGAAAGCAGGACAAAAATAACCAGTGTTACAAAATGTTTTTTCATATGATTCTCCTTAAGTGAATGCAGTATAAATCCTTTATAAGGCAGGTAAAACTGGTATTAAGGTCAGATGTAAAAATCAGGTGGTAAGATGCAAAAAAAATGACCGTACCATCAGGTACGGCCAAAAATCATTAGTTCGAGTATTTATAATTTAAAAAATACTTTGCACAATATTGAGTTTAACAAGGCCTTCATATATCAGTTGAACTGATAGCCCTCCAAGGATAAGTCCCATTATCTTTTCAAGAACAAACATACCTGTCGTACCAATGAGACGTAAAATAAGTGTTCCGCATCTCATTGCAATAAATACAAGACATAATCCTATGATTAGGGATAGTGCAAGCATTATGCCCTGGGCCAGGTTAAAATCAGCACTTGATACCTGAAGCATTATTGTTGTAATCATACCAGGTCCTGCAAGTAAAGGGGTTGCTATAGGAAATACTGCTGTGATTTTAGGATCCTGAGGAGGAATTGCTTCATCAGGAGTTGTTCGGCTGCGTGGTTTGTTTTGAATCATTTCGTATGAGATTACAAAAAACAAAATACCACCTGATATATAAAATGCACCTGGTGTTATGCCGAAAAAGTTAAGCAAAAGGTTACCTAATGCCAAAAAAACAAAAAGAATTACAGCTGCAACAAAAATTGCCCGACTGATGATTTTGTTACGGGTTTTGTTGTCATACTGCGCTGTTGCACCTAAAAATGTAGGAATAATGCCAATAGGGTCGAGGATAATAATTAATGTAAGAAAAATTTTTAAGAATGCTGAAATTGAAAAATCCATGGATAGAGAATAATTTATTTATAATCTTTGAACAACACATAAAAAAAGTAAAAAAAATATTGAATTATGTATGACTATTGTATTTTTTTTCTATTTATAATAGATTAGATGTATAAATATTCAAATAGAGGCTTTATTTATGTCTAAAGAGAAAGTTATTCTTGCGTATTCAGGTGGTCTTGATACTACAGTTATCATCCCATGGCTTAAAGAAAATTATGATTATGATGTAATTGCAGTGTGTATTGATGTTGGACAGGGGGATGACTGGCCTGCAATTAAATCTCGCGCAGTTAAAACTGGTGCCAGTGCATGTTATGTAGTAGATGCCCGTCAGGAGTATATTGAAGAATATATCTGGAGTGCTCTTAAGGCTAATGCAGTTTATGAAGACGAGTATCTTTTAGGAACTTCAACTGCACGTCCTCTTATCGGTAAAATTCTTGTAGAATATGCCCGTCAGGAAGGTGCTGTGGCTATTTGTCACGGTGCTACAGGTAAAGGTAATGATCAGGTACGTTTTGAACTTGCTATAAAAGCTTTTGCTCCAGACTTACGTGTTATTGCTGCCTGGCGTGATGATAAATGGAATATGGATAGCCGTGAGGCTGAAATTAAGTTCCTCGAAGACCGCGGTCTTGAAGTGCCTATGAAAAAGGATCAGTCATACAGCCGTGATGAAAACATCTGGCACATAAGCCATGAGGGACTTGAACTTGAGAAGACAGAAAATGAACCAAACTATCCTCATATGCTTAAAAATACAAAGGTTCCAGAGTCTTGCGGGGACGGTGAGTACGTTACAATTGAGTGGGAAAATGGTATCCCTGTGAGTGTAAACGGAACAAAAATGAATGGTCTTGAGCTTATGCAGTGTCTTAATGAGATTGGCGGACGTAATGGTGTTGGTCTTGTTGATATTTGTGAAAACCGCTGTGTAGGTATGAAGAGCCGTGGCGTATATGAAACTCCTGGTGGATCTATTCTTTATTTTGCTCATCGTATGATGGATCATATTTGTCTTGATAGAGATACATATCACTATAAGCAGCAGGTTTCATTGCGTCTTGCAGAGCTCATTTATGATGGTAAGGTGTTTACACCTTTATATGATGCTCTTATGGCTTTTGTAGATTCAACACAGAAAAACGTTACAGGCTGGACAAAAGTAAAGCTTGTTAAAGGTCAGATAAGAGCTGCAGGTTCTGAGTCAAAATACAGCCTTTATAATGAAGATATTGCTTCATTTACAACTGGCGAGTTATATAACCATAAGGATGCCCAGGGCTTTATTACACTTTTTGGCTTGCCATTAAAGGTTCGCGCAATGATGGAAAGAAATGTTGGTGAAGGTCGTGCTATAAACGAAAGCAAAAATCTTAAAAAGAGACCTACTGAGTAGTTAAACAAGTTGTTGCTGTATGAGGCTGTCTGGTGTTTTCAGACAGCCTTTTTTTTATAGTAATGAATAGATAAATGATAATGTTCCTGATTTAATGAGTATCCATAAACCTAAAGGACAAAGAATTGCCGGTATTAAAAAAAGAGATGATGCTGATACAAGTTTTTGCAGTATTGAAATTTTTGTACTTTGTATAATGAGATATGTCCAAAAGCATTGCATAATCATAAATGTGATGATTACTAAAAGCTTATAATATACTGGAATTGCCACAAAATATGGAATATATACACTTATGTTATCAAAGGAACTTGTTAAAGTGATTGAAGAAGCCAGTGTAAACAGGGAAAAAAGAGGAATTGAAAGATTGTTTTCTTTAGAAGGATTTTCTCTGTCCTGAGCCTGACTGAATATGTGCGCTATGCCTATGGCAAAGGGGATAAATCCTGTAAAGCCTGTATATACTTGTGGTACTTTTATAAGTGGCTGGGTTATAAATGCACAAAATATGGACAGTATAAATAATGTGCTGATTTGCCCTAAAAACAGGGCCCCTCTTGATTTTGCAGAATTATAGTTTGTATACAGTACTACAAATATTATAAAATCATCACATTCTGTTGCAATAAAGGTAAGTATTGAAGAAAAAATTAATTCTGCCATAATGACCTCTTTTTTATATTAGGAGCTGTATCAGTGGTAAATATTCTATCAAATTATTATAATCAGTAACATAGAGGAGTATATCCGTTTTATTTAATGGTTTACTGCAAATCTTTAAAACGTATAAGTCAAGGCTTTAAGTGTTATCGTGCCTTGGCTCGACGTATTGTATTTTTATGTAAGAGGAAACTTTACCCATGGCAGATAAAAAAGAACTTTTAGATTTTGTTTATGAAAAAAAAGGTCCGGAACTTGTTCAGGTATTAAATGGTCTTGGCTATGAAGCTTTTTTTGAAAAAGACTGTAATGCTGCTGTAAAAAGAGTGCTTTCGATGATTGCAAAGGATGATGTTGTGTCATGGGGCGGCTCTGCAAGTGTTGTTGATTCAGGTTTACTGGCTGAAGTCAAAAAAAATTATACTGTAATAGACAGGGATTCGGCAAAGGATTCTGCCGAAAGAGTTGAGCTTATGAGAAAAGCTCTTACCTGTGATGTGTTTTTAACAAGCTTCAATGCTGTAAGTGAAGATGGCTGTGTTGTTAATATTGACGGAAACGGAAACAGAACTTCGGCAATTGCTTTTGGGCCTAAAACTGTTATTGCTCTTGTGGGTATGAACAAGGTTTGCAAGACTTTGGACGATGCTTATAGCAGGGCAAAAAATGTAGCTGCTGTAATAAATGCTGCACGATTTGATAAGATGAAGACTCCTTCTGTTCACTCTGATCCTGATAAAATCTGTACAATTATACAGACCTTGAGGTTTTGTTCTAACAAGGGGCGAATCAAGGTTGTCCTTGTTGGCGAGGAATTGGGTTACTAACGCTTTTTGCTATGAATACAAAATATATACTTTATAATAATGAGTCCTTTTTAAGGCTTGATGAGTTACTGAGGGCTAAACTGCCTGATTTGATTGGTAAGGACATATCAAACAGTAAAATCAGACGTCTTATAGTAGCTGGTTCTGTAAGTATTAATGACAGACAGGTCAGAGTGCCGGGGGCAAAGCTTTCTGCTTCTTCAAAGGTTAGTGTTTTTATTGATGAAGATAAACTGTTTTTTGAAAAACAGCCTGATGATATTGCTTATGAAGTAAAAAATGAGGATGTGCTTTTTGAGGATGATTTTATAATCGTCGTTAATAAACCATGTTTTTTTCCAACAGAAGCTGGTATGGTAGGTTCAAGGGATAATCTTCATGCCGCTGTAATAAGGTATCTTCACGGTAAAAATCCTTCTTTAAGAAATCCTCCCTATGTAGGTATCATGCACAGGCTTGACCGAGAGACTAGTGGAGTTATTCTTTTTACAAAAAGCAGGTCGGTTAACGCAAAGTGTCACGATATGTTTGAAAAACATACTGCAAAAAAAGTGTATCGAGCAGTGGTCTGTGATAACGGTACTGTAAAAAATAATTTTAGTGTCGAAATGTATATGGGACGCATAAGTCCTAAAAGTCAGGCAGCTAAGTGGGGACGGCTTAGTGAAAGCAAAGGTGGATTATATTCGTATACCGACTTTACTTTGTTAAGTAAAAAAAGTGAAAATAAAACTTGTGTCCTTGAGTGCAGGCTAAAAACAGGACGTACTCATCAGATACGTGTTCATTTATCAAGTGTGTCTCTTCCTATACTTGGAGATACTCTTTATGGCGGTAAAAAGCATGAGCGTATTATGCTTCATGCATACAGTCTTACGTTTAATCATCCTGTTACAGATGAAGTTATAACTGTAACATCCCCTTTGCCTGATGATTTTGGAGATTAATATGAAGTTTAAGCTGAACCCGGCATTAAGCCTTGTAATCTGCTCTTCGTTGTGGAGTACAGGCGGCCTTTTAATAAAACTTGTATATTACGATGCCTTTGCTATTGCAGGTGTAAGGTCTTTGATTGCATTTTTATTTTTGTGTCTGTGCACAAAAAAGCTTCCAGATTTTGTGGTTTATAAAAAGGACAGGCAAATAGATGTAAAAGGTACTCTTTATCTTATTGCAGGTGGGGTTTTTTATGCATTAACGATGATTTTGTTTGTTGTTGCGAACAAGATGACTACATCTGCAAATGCAATTTTGCTTCAGTATACGAGTTTGATTTATGTAATTGTCCTTGGACCTTTTATCTTAAATGAAAAAAACATTCTTATTGATTATATAGCTGTGGCTGGTATTATTGCCGGAATGTTTATTTTGATGGGCGGTGATATAGGAGGGGGCAGCATCATAGGTAACTTAGTTGCTTTAGGCAGCGGTATTGCATATGGTTTAACTACAATAATGCTGCGTTTTCAAAAAAACTCCGATCCTATTGAAAGCTTAAACCTGAGTAATCTTATCAGTGTAGTTTTATGCATACCTTTTATTCTTAAGGCAGGCATACCTGCACCATTGTCATGTACGGGGCTTATTCTTCTTGGCGTAATACAAATCGGGCTTCCTTGTATATTCTGGTCTTACGGTATAAAAAGAGTTAAGGCTGCAAACTGTGTTGTACTTACTATGTGTGAGCCTGTATTAAATCCTGTGTGGGTAGCCCTGATATTAAAAGAGATACCTTCTGTTTCAACTGTTACAGGAGGTTGTGTAATACTGTCATTTATCATAGCACATGTAATAATAAAAAACCGGTACGAGGGTATAGATAGCTGTCAGAAGACTGCAGTATAAGCATATATGTGATATTATGTGTTTGTTAATTGACTAAATTCCTTGAATAGTATATATTTACGTTTCGATACTACGCTAGTGGCATTGTTTGTGCTGCTGTAGTGTTTTTAACAATTTAGGGCTTAATGAGCTCTTTGGAGGATATTGTGGTTAAAATCAGACTCAAGAGATTTGGTTCAGCTAAGAGACCTTGTTACCGTATCGTTGTACAGGATTCTCGTAAACCACGTGATGGCGCTACTATCGAAGAAATCGGTACATACCAGCCAGTTGAAAAAGAAGAAGTTCAGGTTACTTTGAACGAAGAACGTGCTAAGTACTGGATGAGCGTTGGTGCTCAGCCAACAGACATCGTTCGCAAGCTTTTTAACAGAAAGGCATCTAAGTAGTTTAACGGGAGTAACGGGGAATGGAAAAAGACCTGATTGAATATATTGCAAAATCATTGGTCGATGACCCCAGTGCAGTCTCGGTAAATGAAACGGTCGGTGACCGCGGTCCGGTTCTGGAGCTCCGCGTAGCCCAGGGTGATATTGGTAAGGTTATCGGCAAATACGGCCGTATTGCTAAAGCATTGCGCACAGTATTAAGTGCTTCTGCCAGTAAAGACGGTAAACGTTACAGCTTAGAAATACTGGACTAGTTGTACTGTGGAACAATTTATTGTAGGTTTTATCCGTGGTTCACATGGTGTAACGGGTAGATTTAAAGTTGAGAGTGCTTCTGGATATTTCGATCATTTTGAGGATATGCAGGAAGTTACTTTGAGGAATGGTAAGACTGGAGAAAGCAGAATCTATAAAGTAGAGTCTGTTGATGCTGGTAGTCAGACCTTAATTATGAAACTTGCGGGAATAAATACTCCTGAGGACGTTAAAAAAATTAACGGCTTTGAGATTATTGTGCCGCGCGACAAAGCCTGTCCATTAGAAGATAATGAATGGTATGTCGAAGACTTAAAACAATGTGACCTTGTTTATTATCCTGAACAGGGTGAAGACGGATTGGCAGTAAAGACTGCACCTACTAAAGGCCCTGCCGTAAAAGTAGGAACAATCACAGACGTATTGGAAGGCGGTTCTGGAGACCTTTTAGAGGTTGTCCTGGCCGAGGATTGTTACCTTCTTGCGGATGATGTCAAATATGGTTCTGAAAAGCAAAATAACAAAAAAGGTGTTGCTGAAATACGAACAGTATATATACCTTTTATGTTTAAGTTTATCAGAAACATTGATGTTAAAAACAAGACAGTGCAATTGATGCACCTCTGGATTCTGGAGTAATTCCATGAAATTTACAGTGCTGACCTTATTTCCTGAGATTCCGCGCGCATTTTTTGAAACCTCAATCATGGCGAAGGCGGTTGAACGGGGAATTGTTGCTTACGATTTAGTGAATATCAGGGATTTTGCCTTCGATAATCACAAGACATGTGATGACAAGCCGTATGGAGGAGGAGCCGGACAGCTTTTAATGCCGGAGCCTCTTGGACGTGCACTTGACAGTGTAAAGGCATATAAAAAGCATGTAGTCTATGTGACTCCAAGCGGAAAGCCTTTTACTCAAAGTAAAGCGCAGGAACTTAGTCAGAAGGACGAACTTGTTCTTATCTGTGGTAGATACGAAGGTATTGACCAGAGAATAATAGACTCATACGTTGACGAAGAAATTTCCATTGGAGATTATGTAATGTCAAGCGGTGAAGTTAGTGCAACTGTAATAATTGATGCAGTGTATCGACTTGTTAAGGATGTAATAACTCAAGAGTCCCTTGAAGAAGAAAGTTACTCTGACGGACTTTTAGAATATCCACAGTATACCCGTCCAGCAATATACCGTGGCATGGCAGTACCTGAAGTTTTAACTAGTGGTAACCATGAAAATATTCGAAAGTGGCGGCTGAAAAAGCGTCTGCAAAAAACTTTGGCAAATAGACCTGACTTAATCTCTATTGCAAGGTTGAAAGGACAGCTCACTTCAGAGGCCGAAAAAATGATTGAGGAACTGATGGATCGTGTTTGTTTGAAGCATGACCGTAAAAAGCACAAAAGACGGGCTAAGCCAGAGTCTGATGTGATTACAGGAGAAAATAACCATGGATCTTATTAAGACCATCGAAGAACAGCAGAAAAGAGAAGGTGCTCTTAACTTCTCAGTTGGTGATACAGTAAAGGTACACTTCGAAATTATCGAAGGTAAATCAAAGCGTATTCAGGTATATGAAGGTGTTGTAATCTGTATTAAGAATGCAGGTGTTCGCAAGACATTTACAGTTCGTAAGATTTCTTACGGTGTTGGTGTTGAACGTGTATTCCCTGTATACAGCCCACGCGTAATCAAGGTTGAAGTTGTACGTGTTGGTAAGGTACGTCGTTCTAAGCTTTACTTCCTCCGTGATAAGATTGGTAAGGATGCAAAAGTTAAGGAACTTATCGGTGCTAAGGCTGTTGCATACCTTGCTGAATCAAGAAAGGCTGCTGAAGCTGCTGATGCAAAAGAAGCTGAAATCAAGGCTGCTGCAAAGGCTGCAAAATAAGTTTTACTTTAGTTAAACTCTAATTACGTTTGAAGAATCCTGGTGCATTGTTGTATAATTGATGATGTATCAGGATTTTTTTTATGCATATCTCATCTGTTTATCTTACGCACAAATCTTCAGATATTCAAAACTTTCAAATAAAAGAAAATCAAATAATAAAAGGGTATGTAGTCCGTGAAAAAAATGATGGCACATACTTGGTAAATATTGCTGGTAAAACTGTCAGCGCTAAGTCAAATGTACCACTTTCGTCTGGTCAAGTTTTTTCAGCTCAAGTAAAGTTTTTAGAGCAAAAACTTATGCTAAAGATTATAAATGAACCGCATGACAAAAATATGATACAAAATCTACTTACTAAGTTGAATGTATCTGATTGTCCTGAAGCAGAACGTTTACTTTCGTTAATGATAAAAACTGGTGTGAAAGTGGATGGCAAAAAAATACGGAAGTCAGCTGTTCGTTTATTACAGCAGGAAAGTGAAAGTGAAGAAAATGATGATGAGTGCGGTTTGTCATTGTTAATGCTGATAAAAGGTATGGGAAAGGCTGTTAAGACTGTCAAATACCTGCAAAGAGAAAAATACTTTAATGAAACTAAAAATAAAAGCAGTGAAAATGAACAATCTGTTAGGAAAGAAGGAAATAACATCAATTTATTGAAAAATTATGTTCAATCAGCTTCTGACGCTGTATATTCAAATAAGGAAGGTGGTTTAACTGTTTTTAACAGCTTGATAAATGCTTCTGATGGCCAGATAAATAATCATTGGGTAGTTTTGCCTTTTCAGTGGGGATTTAACGCTTACTCCGGTACATTTAAGATTTTGTATAATATATCTCAAAAACTTACACATCAAATAAAAGTACAGCTTTCAAATGAAAAAGATAGTTATGCCTTTGATTTTGAATTGAAGGCTAATAAAATAACAAAAGTATTATTTGCTAAAAAGGGTGGCTTTACTGATAGTCAGGTTTCCTTTTTTAAGGAACTTTTTACAGGTGCCTTAAAAGAACTGAGTACAATTGAATGTGTGAGCTATGATGAAATCTGCGGTTTTGGAGTTGTTTGTAATATAGGTATGGTGGAGGCATTTGTATGACAGATAAAAACAATGACAAAGCTGTAGCATTAAAGTATCCTACGTGGGCAAATGCACCTGTAATAATGGCAAAAGCAAAGGGGGATGCCTGTAAAAAACTTTTGGAAGTTGCCAGGGAAAATGATATACCAGTTGTTCAGGATGAAAAACTAATAAATGTCTTAAGTATTGCAGATGTTGGAGAACTTATACCTGTGAGTACTTATGAGGCGATAGCCGCAATATTTACCGGAATTCAGGGGGTGGAGTGTGCTAATGCAAAATAAATATAACAAAATATATGCAGCTCAGATAGGTTTGGGTGAAGTTTATTCCAGTCCATTGTTTTTTAATGATGGAGTTAATATGTTTCTTGCTGGTGGAAAAACAGTTAAAGAGTATCACTTAAAGGCAATAAAACAGTGGTGTCTTGATTATTTTTTATGTGAGGGACATAAATTAATGAGTGTAGAGGAATATATAGAGCCCTGTGACGAATGTGAGCTTGAAGAATTATAAAAAACGAATTGGATCAAAAGGTGAGGAGGATGCTGTTTCTTACCTAAAAAGCAATGGATATTGTATTATCGACCGAAACTGGCGGACAAAAGCCGGGGAAATTGATATAATTGGAGGTAAAGATAATACTATTGTTTTTTTTGAAGTAAAAACGTTGCCACAAGGAAATTGTGATATACTTGCTCACGTTCTCAATAAAAGAAAACAAAAAAGAATTATAGAAACGGCTAAATTATTTCTGCTAAATCATCGAGAATATAATAACAGGATTATTCGATTTGATGTTCTGGTTATTGATATGCCAGGATTGTCTCCTGTTTATCACATTCAAGATGCTTTTGCGGAGTTAATATGACTTCAAATTCAAATACAGTCGGTTCTAATGTTCAGTTTTCACCTCGTATTATGGAGTTAAGGGCAAAAATTCAGGATTCAGAATATCTTGATTTTGCAATCCAGCGTATAGCTCAGGTTTTAAGTTTAAGGCTCGTTGAGGATAAAGAACAACAGTATTCTGGAGGTATTCGTGAGTCGAAATGATAACTACAAGCAGCACAATAACAATAAAAGTCGTAACTGGAAAAATAAAGAGTATAATAACAACAAAAAAAATGAGCCTAAACGTCAGTTTGTAAATCATACATCACAAAAAGAAATCCAGGAAAATGAAAGGGCGATAAAAGAATTTAAGTCAAAGCCACCTGTTTGCGAGATATGTAAACAGCCTATTCTTGAAGTTTCTGCTGCTATAAATAACAGTGACAGTAATAATCCTGTCCATTTTGATTGTGTATTGACAAAGCTTGTTAATGAAGAAAAGCCTGGTCAAAATGAAAAGGTCACATATATAGGACAGGGGCGTTTTGCTGTTTTGCACTTTGATAATATACATGATTTAAGGCATTTTACAATAAAAAAGATTATTGAATGGGAAAAGCGAGATGCTCCACGAAGTGAGTGGCGAGATAAAATGGCAGGTCTATATAGCCAGGTTAAATAAGTACAATTTATAAAAGGCCCTGCGCTTGAATAAATATGAATTGCTGTTCATGTTTGTTTAGGCGCAGGGTTTTTTGTTTAATTAAGGGGGCAAACTCTTAAAACGTATAAGTTAAGGCTTTTAGTGTTAGCGTGTCTTGATTTGATGTATTGTAGGTGATTTTATTCTAGGTGGAAAAGGTTATTTATATTATTATCTACAATATCACTTAAAGTTTTAGGAGTTATATTTCGTGCTGCAGCAATATAGTTGTAAACATATTCAATTAATAAAGGAGTGTTTGTTTTGCCTCTAAAAGGAACTGGGGTGAGGTAAGGCGAATCTGTTTCAAGTAAAAGTCTGTCATCTGGTATATAGCGTAATAAATCTTCCATTTCGCTTACTTTAGCTTTTTTTGTGTATGTAACAGCACCTCCCATAGCAATATGCCAGCCTAAATCCAAAAAAATCTTTGCCTGTTCTTTGTTATAGGAAAAGCAGTGGATAACTCCATTGTGATAGCTGCATTCTTTTAAAACTTCGATTGTGTCATCAAATGCATCTCGAGAATGTATAATAACAGGAAGGTTTAATTTTTTTGCAAGGATTAACTGCAGTGCAAATAACTCTTTTTCGTTTTCAAGCATAGATTTGTCAAAATCGGACATACTTCTTCCGTCGATACCTGCAGGATTCCAGTGATGATCTAAACCGCATTCGCCGATTGCACATACCTTGTTTATGAAAGTATCGCTGGATGAAAGGGCGTTTTCTATCTCGTCGTTTAATATGTTAATTTTATTGTGTCTGTCTTTTATTGAGTCAGGATCTGGCCATATGCCTGCTGTGAAAAAAAACATTTTTTTTGACTTTATCTTTATACTATTGTCTAAAGAGTTGATGCTGTCGCAGATTAAACTTTGTCGATATGATAAATCGTCGGCTTTAGTTCCAATATCAAGTGTAAAGTACGTATCGCGTTCAACTAGATTTTTTATAAGCTCTGTGCCGTTTATGCTACAATCACTTACTAGATTTTTAAAATGAAAATGTGTATCTGAAAACATATGGGCTATAATACTTAATTTTTAGGAGTTTTTTCAAGAGATAAAAAAAGAGCCTTGTAAAAAAGGCTCTTTTAAGGGTACCTGGTGGGATTTGAACCCACGACAACCAGATCCACAATCTGGCGCTCTACCCCTGAACTACAGGTACCATATAAATGACGAGAGATAATATACACTATGATTAAAGTTTATTCAATATGAGAAATTGCCTTTTTTTGAAAAAATATAAAAAAAGTTTTAACTTTTTTTCCGCAAGCTATTGATTAAATATAATGATTTTGTTATATTATAACAGTGCTTAGGCACGATGCCAGGATGGTGGAATAGGTAGACACAAGGGACTTAAAATCCCTCGGCAATTCAAACGGCCGTGCCAGTTCGATTCTGGTTCCTGGCATCAAGACTCTGTTAATTACAGAGTCTTTTTTTTCCTTCTTGCTTTTATATAGATTTAGCCCGTGTTTCTTATATTTGAGAAATCGGGCTTTTTTATTTGTGATGATTTAAAAGACGAATATTACTTTCGTAGTGGATTGCGCAGGATAAAATATACCAAAAAAGCAATAGAACTTAATGTCCATGTAACAGGATATATCCAGCAGACGATTCGGATATCGTGAACAAAAAATCCTGTTATTGATAGAACTGATACTCTTACAAAACACCAGCAGACAAGCATTACAAACATTGGCACAACAGATTTTCCATGCCCACGAAATATTGCTGCCATAGAATGGGAGAATGCAAGTCCAAAGTAAAACAGGGCATCAATATGTGTTCTTTGTACTCCATACATAACAGACTGTGGTGTTGAGTCAAATGCACTGATTAAGTTTGGTGCAAAGCTGAATATAAAAATGCCGATAAACTCAGCTAAGGTAACTGCACAAGTTGTTCCAAATATGCAGCCTTTTTTAACTCGATCATATAGACAGGCTCCCGTGTTTTGCCCGATAAATGTAGTCATTGCCATACAAAAACTTGTGATAGGTAAAAATGCAAACCCCTCAATTTTTGCATAAGAACCATGTCCTGCCATTGCCATGGAACCAAACCTGTTTATGTTTGATTGAACAATTACATTTGCAAATCCTATTATTGAGTTTTGTAGTCCTGAAGGAATTCCGATTTTTACTATTTTTTTTAGGATATATGGAGTGAAACTTATTTTTGAAATACTAAGTCGATAGTCTTCCTTTGTCTTTGTTAGTAGCATCAGACAAAGAACTGCACTTGTAAACTGAGATATTATTGTTGCCAATGCAGCACTTCCTACTCCATAATTCAAAACGCCAATAAAAATCAAATCAAGGAGTATATTTAGTATTGATGAAATTATTAAAAAGTATAGTGGATGTTTACTGTCTCCTGAAGCCTGTAAGATACCTACGCTGGAATTATAAAGAGCAAGTCCTAAGCTCCCTGAAAAGTATATGCGAAAGTATGTTACAGACATATCCATTACGTCTTCTGGAGTATCCATAAGACGTGATATTACAGGTGCAAGTGTTGTGCCTGCAGCTGTAAGAATAAGACCAGATGTAATACCTAGTGCTGTCATTGTATGTACACTGGCTTTAATACCACTCTTATCTTCCGCTCCAATGTAGTTGGCTATTACAACACCAGCACCCATGAAAAGTCCTGAAAAAAAACTGATAAATAAAAAAATTAAAAAACCTGAAGAAGATACTGCTGCAAGTTCTCTTGAACCAATGAAGTTACCAACGATGAGAGAATCTGCTGTATTATAAAGTTGTTGAAAAAGCTGGCCTAGGAAAATAGGCATGGCAAAGTGTACCATTTTTTTGGGTACAGAGCCCTGTGTCATTAGATTTTTATTGTGTACATGCATAAAAAAAACTGCCACACATAACTAATGTGGCAGCTTTTATTCTATAATTTTTTTAGATAATTAACAATATAAGTATATTTAAGCTTAAATGTTAAATAAATCAGCGTATTCTTTTAATGCTCCATCTGTGTCATGAGCAAGGACTTTTTTTGCAAGCTTTTTACCAAGTTGTACACCTTCCTGGTCAAAACTGTTTATGTACCATATAAAGCCCTGGAACATAACTTTATTTACAAAATGAGCAAGTAAAGATCCTAAAACTTCAGGAGTCAGCTTTTTTCCGTGAATTATAGATGATGGTCTTTCACCTGCAAAACTCTTGTTTGCATTTTCATCTTTTTTGCCACATGCAAATGCCATAATCTGTGCTGCAACATTTGCACAAAGCTTTTTTTGACTTGTGCTGTCTTCGATTACAACATCCTTTTCAGTCTGGTTTTCGCTGAAGGCAATAAACTGAAGTGGTGTAATATCTGTTCCCTGATGTAATAGCTGATAGAATGAGTGCTGACCGTTTGTTCCTGGCTCACCAAAAATTACAGGGCCTGTAACATAGTCGATTGGTTGTCCAAAACGGTTTACGCTTTTTCCGTTTGATTCCATATCAAGCTGCTGAAGATGTGCTGGAAATCGGCTTAGTCCCTGTGAATATGGTAATACTGCAGTAGCTGGGTATTCCTGAATATTGCGTTCGTAAACACCTATTAACGCATCTAACAGTGCAGGATTTTCAGTTATGTCTGCATTTACTGCAGTTTTGTCTTCGGCATTGGCACCGTCAAGGAAAGATGCAAATACTTCAGGACCATATGCAAGACTTAATACAGCTCCACCAACTGCTGATGTTGATGAATAACGGCCGCCAATGTAATCATCCATATAAAATGCTGCCAGATAGTCAGGATTGTGTGCAAGAGGGCTTGTTTCGCTTGTAACTGCAATCATATGATTTGCTGGATTAAGGCCTGCGTTTTTAATGGCATCTTTTACAAATGATTCGTTTGTTAATGTCTCAAGAGTTGTTCCGCTTTTAGATACAAGGATAAAGATAGAATGTTCGATGTCTATAGATCCTAAAACCTGTACTGCATCATCAGGGTCTACGTTTGATATAAATTGAGCTTCCATAAGGTTTGTGTTATTTGCGATAGCCCAGTTTTTAAGAGCTAGGTACATAGCACGAGGTCCTAAGTCCGAGCCACCGATACCGATTTGTACTACAGTTGTAAACTTTTCGCCTTTGGCATTTGTAATTGTACCTGCGTGTACTTTATGTGCGAAATCTGCAATCTTATTTTGCTGTTCAATATAAAAATCTCTTTTGTTAACATTGTCAGCAATTACATCCTTACCAAGTTGTCCGCGGGTAAGATGATGTAATACAAGGCGCTTTTCACCTGTGTTTACTACAGAGCCATTGTATGTTTCTGCAAACTTTTCTGTAAGCTGGGCTTCATCTGAAAGCGACTGTAAAACAGTTAATACCTGTTTATTAACCTGTTTTGCAGCATAATTGTAATGAAGACCATTTGCCATTGGTACTGTGTATGTTTTTACTCTTTGTGCAGCATCTTTGTGTGAAAGTTCTGCAGCAATGCTTACAGCCCCTTTCAGTGACTGAAGCTTTTTGTATGAGTCTAATTTACTGAGATTTTCCCATGTAATCATGATTGTTCCTCTTTTAATGATAAAAATTACTATAAAATTATATCACTGATTAATCTGTAAATAAAGGAGCATAATAAGCTGATTGTATGCTATATTATTAAAAAAGCATTACGAAACCCAATAAAATAGGTATTGCAGATACAAACAATATACTGTAGCCAAAGGTGGTTGAAAGAAATGTACCAGCTATAGCACCTGCAATAAATGCTAATATTATTGAAAAGTATATCAGACTTTTTATAAGGCTGTCCTTATCTTTGTGTAAAACTGCCTGTGCTGTGTTTTCAATTGCAGATCGAAGATTTCCTGTACACATTGTAGTTGCAAAAGGGTTAGAGTGCCATTTTCGAAATGCATTGACTTGTATGCCACAAATAAATGATATCAAGGCATTTACGATAGAGTTATATCGCTGGTCTAAAAAAGACATGATGATAAGGAGAATGCTTTCAATTATAAGACTTATCTGCTGTGTTTTTTTTTGGTGAGATGCTGTAAATACATTTTTTAGATATTCCGTAAGTAATACACCCAGTGCAAATGCTATTATAGGGATTAAATACACAAATGCTCTCGGATAGTTTTTTTCGGCGAGATTAATGCCTAAGAGAACCATATTTCCAGTTTCGGCATTTGCAAACACTCCATCTCGGCAAATATAAGTATAAGCATCAAAAAAGCCTCCTGATATTGTGAGACAATATGATACCCGTAACGATTCGGTAATATCAGATTTTTTACTCTGCGCAGCTGGTTCCATCTGGATTCTCGTGAGATAATTGAACTGATTTTTTCATTGCTCCATCACAGTTTTTGCAAAGCATTTCTTCCATTGTGTGCCAGCCTAATACTGCACATTTTACTCTTGCAGGCATGTGAGAGATATCCTGTAAAGCACCAGCCTCGTCAAGCTCTTCTATCTGCTGTTGTGTTGCTGTACCTTTTATCATATCCATAAAATTGTTGCAAAGATGTAAGGCCTCTTCTGTTGATTGCCCTATAATAAGATCTAACATCATATCTACAGAAGCCTGACTTACAGCACAGCCTGAGCCGTCAAAAGAGCCTTGTACAATCTTTCCATCCTGTGTCTTTAGATAGAGAGTGATGTTGTCACCGCAGCTTGGATTTACACCTTGTAGTGTGTAAGTTGGATCTGACATGACTTTTTTATGAGAAGGATTTATGTTATGTTCATTTAAAATTTCGCGGTAAAGTGATTTTAATTCCATATATGTCCTCGAACTAATTTGTGACTTTATATAATTTAATGAATTCAGATAAGAAAAGCAAATAAATACATTAAATTATTGTCCAAAATAAACTTTAGGATTTTTAATTACATATAACAAAATATTTGTCCGTATGTAATTGGTTACACTTTATAATATGTTATGGAGTTTTACTATGGGTAATGAAATATTAAATCAAGCTGACATTGATAAACTTGTCAGTAAATTAAAAGACAAACGAATAAAGCAGAGTAAGGATAAGGATTTAAGTCAGGAAGATATTGATTCTGTTATCAGGGAATATGAGGAGCTCACTAACACAAACCTTGATCAAAACGATATCGACCGTATTATTCAAAGCTTTGATAAAGAGTTTAAGCCTGAGTATTGATTTGTAATTATGAAAAAGCCCGCAGTATAAATATGAAACTTGTACTGCAGGCTTTTTTTGTGATATGTTTTAGTCTTTATAACCTGACCACTTTCGAATCTGAGAAAGCTTTGATAAAAGAGTATTAATTTCTTCTTCAGTGTTATAAAAGTATAGGCTTGCTCTGGCGCTTGCATTTACTCCGAGGTACTGTCCCAGAGGTTGTGCACAGTGGTGTCCGGCTCTAATAGCAATATGCTCATCACTTAAAAGACTTGCAATATCGTGAGGATGCACTCCATCAATGGTAAATGTTACAATACCACTGCGTTCCTTGCCATTTTGATTTCCTATGATGTTTATGTGTGGTATTTTTTTTATACCCTCACAAAGAATGTCTGCAAGCAATGCATCATTCTTTTCGATATTTTCAAGACCGATTGATTGTATGTAGCGTACTGCTGCAGCAAAGCCTACTGCATCACCTGCGCTGACTGTTCCTGCTTCAAATTTATGCGGAACCTCAGCCCATGTTGCACCTTCTGTTGTTACGTATTCTATCATTTCACCCCCTCGCATAAATGGAGGCATTGCTTCAAGAATACTTAACTTACCATAAAGAGCTCCAATTCCCATAGGGCCGCAAAGTTTATGACTGCTCATTGCTAAAAAATCACAGCCTATGTCCTGTACATCAACCTTTTGATGAGGTGTTGACTGTGCACCATCAACTATCATTATTGCTCCATTTTTATGAGCAATTTCGCATATTTTTTTTACCGGGTTTGTTGTTCCTAAAACATTACTAGTCATTGTGAGTGAAACTATCTTTGTTTTAGGAGTAATTTTCGCGTATTCAGATTCAGGGATAGCTCCTGTTTCTTTATCTATATTAAGATATATGAGTTTTGCTCCCTTTTCGTCTCTGAGCATTTGCCATGGCAAAATATTAGAGTGATGTTCCATTATGGAACATACAATTTCATCACCTTCTTTTATATTTGTTAATCCCCATGTATAAGCAATGAGATTTAAGCTTTCTGATGTATTTCGGGTGAATATTATTTCTCTTGAGTCCTTTGCATTTATAAACTTTGCAATGGTTGTGCGTGAATCTTCGTATGTCCTTGTAGCTCTCTCGCTAAGATCGTAAAGACCTCGTAAAGGATTTGCATTTTGTGTTGCATAAAAATGATGCATAGCATCAAGGACTATGAAAGGACGCTGGGCTGTAGCTGCGGTATCAAGGTATATAAGACCCTTATTTTCAGATTCAATATTTTTATCTATTGCAGCAAATAAAGGAAAATCTCCACGATATTTATTTATGCTCATTTTTAAACACCTCATCAATGTAGGCTTCGATTTTCTCTACAAGCATTTCGTCCGGGATAAGATGGGCTATACTTAAAATTTTTGCACGGCTCATAATTTTTTTTGCCTGATTTTCACTTATGCCTCTTGATTGCATGTAAAAAAGTTCTTCATCGCTTAAGCGTCCTATTGTAGAGCCATGAGTACCAGATACATTTTCTTCGTCACAAAGAATTACAGGAATTGATTTATTTACGGCCTCTGGTGACACTAGTAAAGTTTCTTCCTGCTCATTGCCTGTGGCTCCGTGACATCCATTTTTAAAATCAATAGTACCTCGGTAAGTTTTGCAAGCCTTGTCCCCGACAACTCCTTTTACAATCATGTTACAGTCTGTATTTTGTCCATTGTGGATAACAGAGTAATTAAAATCCATCATCTGGTTTTGCAGTGTTAAGTAAGCTGTATTGCTCTTAAACTTACTTTGATAACCGTTTAAAATTGATTGTACTCCTGCATAAGCTTTGTTGCTTCCAAGCTCTATCTGAGTAACTTCAACAACAGCTCCGTCTTCCTGAAAAATTGCAAGATCATCTAAGTGTGTGTAGTCTTTGCCTAGAAGCTGTACCTTTATTATATGTACATGTGAATATTCTTTTGCAAGAATTTTTGTAGCGATAGCACAAATGCCCTCTGAATCAGAGGGTGATGCATAATCCATAATGATTGTAACATCACTACCTTGTTCTGCAACAACGGTCAAAAGATTACAGAGTGTTGCTTTATCAAAAGCTTTGTAATGAGCGATTACTGGTTTTGAAATCTTTGCATTTTTTTTGATGGAGAGATGAATTTCGAGACTGTCCAAGGTGTTAATCAGATCCTGGCTTTCTTTTCCACAACCTCCTGTTAATGTAAGAACTTTTGTATCTGAAGGTTCCTGACATAAAGTTACACCTTCTGGTAATTCTTCAATTACAGTTTCTCCGTCTCCATCGTATACTTTTGACTCAAACGTAGTTCTGTTCATTTTCAGCCAGTTCCATGTAAGAGCTGGAGTAAGGTTAATATTGCTGAATTTAACTGTTTGTGCTGCCATTACATGTTTCCTTTCATTTCGAGACGGATTAGATTGTTCATTTCAACTGCATATTCAAGAGGTAATTCCTTACTTACAGGATTTGCAAAGCCTGATACAATCATTGCTCTGGCTTCGTCTTCGCTGATACCTCGACTCATCAGATAAAAAATTGCTTCATTAGATATACGTCCGATTTTTGCTTCATGTCCGACTGCACATTGGTCCGTGTGTATATCCATTGCTGGTACTGTATCACTACGGGAAATATTATCAAGCATAAGACTTTCGCATGATACAGAGGCCTTTGACCCTGTGGCCTTTTTATCAATGTATATCGCACTGCGGTATGTTGATATACCACCACCTTTACTTATTGATTTTGTGGTGATAACACTTGTTGTATCAGGTGCCATATGAACCATCTTTGCTCCTGTATCAAGGTTTTGACCAGAACCTGCAAATGTTACACCTGTAAACTCAGCTCTTGCACCCTTACCCATAAGATCGCTTTCAGGATAAAGATATGAAACGTGGCTGCCAAACGAACCAGATACCCATTCAATAGAGCCGCCTTCTTCAACTTTTGCTCTTTTCGTGTTGAGGTTGTACATGTTTTTTGACCAGTTTTCGACTGTTGAGTATCTTAAGTGTGCATTTTTGCCAACGAAAAGCTCGACACAACCTGCATGAAGGTTTGCAACATTGTATTTTGGAGCTGAACAACCTTCAATGAAGTGTACATCAGCACCTTCGTCAACAATAATTAATGTATGCTCAAACTGACCTGCACCCTTTGCATTTAGTCTGAAATAGGACTGCAGCGGAATATCAACTTTTACTCCTTTTGGTACATATACAAATGAACCTCCAGACCAAACAGCTCCATGGAGAGCTGCAAACTTATGGTCTTTTGGAGTAACAAGTTTCATAAAATGGTCTTTTACCATGTCAGCATATGGACCTGTTAATGAACTTTCAAAGTCTGTATAAATTACGCCCTGTTTTGCTACTTCATCCTGCAGATTATGATATACAAGTTCTGAGTCATATTGCGCACCAACACCGGCAAGAGACTTACGTTCTGCTTCTGGGATACCAAGTTTTTCGAATGTGTCCTTAATATCTTTTGGAACATCATTCCAGTCACCTTGCATTTTTGTGTTAGGACGAACATATGTTGCAATGTTTTCGATGTGTAGATCTGAAATATCAGGACCCCAGTCTGGTTCCTTAAGTTCATTATATATTTTAAGACTGTTCAGACGAAACTGTCTCATCCACTCAGGATCATTTTTGTCTTCAGACAGTTTTTTTACAATGTCTTCTGTAAGACCTGTCTCATTGCGGTAAAAATCTTTTTCTTCGTATCTGAAGTCATATGGAGATGAATCTATGTCTTTTATATCTTGATTTACTTCATTGCTCATAAAATGTACCTTTTACTTAGTCTGTGTAAACTGTTCAAATCCGTTTTCATTAATGTCTTCAACAAGAGAGCCATCACTTGTTTTTATTAAAGCCCCTTTTACAAGTACATGAGTGTAATCAACATGAAGACTTTCAAGAATTTTTGTTGAATGCGTGATTATAATAAGAGCACCGTTCTGTCTTTTTTGATACTCTTCGATACCCTTTGACACGGTACGGACTGCATCAACATCAAGGCCTGAATCAGTTTCGTCAAGGATAGCAAGTTTTGGATTAAGCATTAAAAGCTGTAATATTTCACTTTTCTTTCGCTCTCCACCCGAAAATCCTACATTCAAGTCTCTTGAAGCATAGCTTTCATCCATGTTCAACAAGTCCATCATTGCTTTGAGCTGTTTTTTGAACTGAAAAAGCTTTACATGCTCTCCTGTCTGCTGCTGCAGTGCATTACGAATAAATTGTTCGAGTGTAATTCCTGGTACTTCAAGAGGGGCCTGGAACGAAAGAAAAATACCCTTTGCAGCTCTTTTGTCAGCACTCATCTGTGTGATGTCTTCGCCGTCAAATATAATTTTACCTTCAGTTACGTTATATTTTGGGTTGCCCATAAGTGTGTATCCAAAAGTTGACTTACCAGCCCCGTTTGGCCCCATAAGAACATGAGTCTGTCCTTTTTCAACCTCGAGATTTACATTATAAAGAACTTGTTTTTTTTCTATATTTACTGAAAGATTTTGAACATTTAAAAGAGCGTCGCCCATCTTATACCTCATTTATTGGACTGTGTTAATTAACTATCTGTGTACTAGGTTTTATCTAACGAAATAAACATAATAAATTTAAGTGCAAAAGTCTACTATTTTCGTAGATAATGAAACACAGTACTTATATTTTAACAAATAATGTAAAATATGTGAATGAGTTAAATTAAACATAAATTAAAGTCTTTGATATATTCAGACAATTTGTTTTTTGCGGTAATTTTCTGTTAAATGTGTTGTGTGAAATTTTAAGTATGTTATAATGCAACTTATGAGTACACATATTAATGCCCCAGAGGGCGCTATTGCACCAGCAATTCTTTTGCCAGGTGATCCATTGAGAGCAAAATTTATTGCAGAAAATTTTCTTGAAAACCCAAAATGTTATAATGAAGTAAGAGGTATGTTCGGTTATACTGGTACTTACAAAGGTAAGCCTGTAAGTGTACAGGGTACTGGTATGGGCCAGCCTTCTTTAAGTATTTATGTAACAGAACTTTTTAAGTTCTATAATGTTCAGACTGCAATACGTGTCGGTACTTGTGGTGCTGTTAGTGAAAATACACAGCTTCGCGATACAATTATTGTAAACTCTGCTTGTTCAGATTCATGTCTCCTTAACCAGCGTTTTGGTAATCTTCATTACGCTCCAACAGCAGACTTTGGTCTTGTAAAAACTGCTGATAAGATTGCAGAACAAATGGGTATCCGATATCACGTTGGTTCTGTTGCTTCAAGTGATTTTTTCTATGATACAAATGCTAACTGGAAAAAGTGGAAGCAGTATGGTGTGTTAGGTATTGAAATGGAAAGCGCAGAGCTATTTACTCTTGCAGCCGAATACCAGCGTAAGGCTATGGCCATTATGACTGTTAGTGACCATATTCTTTTGGGTGGTGAGACTACTGCAGAAGAACGCCAGAAGACATTTACAAATATGATAAAGCTTGCTCTTGATACAGTAGCAAATAGCTGATTTATAAGCCTGAAGCAAAATGTGCTTCAGGCTTTTTTTTCGTATTATTGATAAAAAAAGATACTTACCGTATGTGTCTGTGCGACTTAAAAAAATCCTTAACAAAGACAGTAAGGCTTATTTGTTTTGTTTCTAAAAAAATAAGTCGGATCGTAGCCATGTCGTTCTGTGAGCCAAGGAGTTGGCACAATAATTTGTCTTCCTAAGACCGCTTGGCCTCCGACTTTTGATAAAAAAAGATACTTACCGTATGTGTCTGTGCGACTTAAAAAAATCCTTAACAAAGACAGTAAGGCTTATTTGTTTTGTTTCTAAAAAAA